>JBGSSK010000082.1:0-13163 GCA_041737095.1 Parvularculaceae bacterium
AGATCGCGCCGCCTCGCCAAGGATTGGGAGCGCACCATCGAAAGCGCTCTCGCCTGGGTCTTCATCGCGCAGATCAGAACTCTCACACGAAGGCTTGCAAGACCTTGATCGGGCGTGCTCCTTTATGATTCAGACTCTGAGGACCGCCCCTACGAACACGTCAAGCGAACCGTCGCCCGTCCGACCGCGTTTCCCGGTCGGCGCGATGAGTCCGGCGAATGGCGCCAAACGAATCGTCCCTCCACGTCGGTCCCACCGAGCCGCTTCCATGCGTGCAAAAACCGTCGCATCCGCGATATCGGTCGACGTATTTTCAAATCCGTCAATCTTACTGTCTTTACGGACCAAGGGTAAAACGCCAAAGACAGCGAGCTTTCGAGACACCCCGAATCCCAGCGCCGAGACCGCCTCAATCGCCGTTTCCTCTCTCTCGACGCCTCCAAATTCATCGGAAGCCCGCGTAAATGTGCCCGATTCGCGCAGGACAAATCCGCCTTTGCTGACGGGAAGGGCCGTATTGAACGTGA
The DNA here is from genome assembly GCA_041737095.1 of Parvularculaceae bacterium. Lineage (GTDB taxonomy): Bacteria > Pseudomonadota > Alphaproteobacteria > Caulobacterales > Parvularculaceae > Amphiplicatus. Next base: position 528 of record JBGSSK010000082.1, read on the forward strand.
TAGCCGCTGCATTGGCTGTCGACGCCCATGCCATGAGCGATGCGGCAATAAACAGCGTATCGATGTCTTTTGCCAAAAATGGTCGAGCCGCACGGTCTTGAATCTTACAAACCACAATATTACCGTAAAGTCTGTAGTTGCTACAGACTCAAGGGGCGGCGTATGCAATCGCGAAAAAGTGATCTCCTCATCGGGACGGTCGCTGAGCGGACCGGCCTGGGAGTTGAGACCATCCGATATTACGAAAAGGTCGGTGTCATACGTGCGCCAATGCGTGGGAGGAATGGATACCGAATTTACTCGATCGAGCATATCGAGCGCTTGGGATTCATTAAGCGCTGCCGCGAATTAGGGTTCTCATTGGAGCAGACAAGCTCATTGCTAGGCTTGGCGGATTTCGACGAACGCACGTGCAGAGACGTAAGCGCGATTGCCGAAACGCGATTGAACGAAGTGCGGACAAAGATCGTCAGCCTTCAGCGAATCGAGGCGGCTTTGGAAAGTTTTGTTGAGAGTTGTCCGCGTGACGCGAGCTCGGACTGCCCGATCATTTCCGCTTTGTCGAATGTCGAATAACCCAATTTGCTCTATTTTCTATAGGCTTCGCCGGCCCCCCCTTGCTTTCCGCCTTCATCTCTGTATGAAGCGGCCGTCGCGGAGCCGGTTCGCCGGTCCCGCATCCTGTCCAAGACTGCGGGCGTCTCCAAGATTACGTGAATTGGCGACTTAATCGCCCCGCATAGACGGAAGCCAAAGGATCGCCGGTTCCTCCGGACAGATCCCGTTGACCTTCTGGGGCAGGCTCTGGCGCTGAAGCGCGGGGCCGAAAGGTTCCAAGCTTTTTCCAGCGCAGTCGTGCGCCCGGCTTCGTCTCAAGCCGGGGATACTACGTTCCAGGACGCGGTGTTCTGGTGCGAATGGCCAAAGAAGGGAAGATTGTCCGATGGACAGAACCCAGAAGGCGGAACAGATCGAGTGGATCGGCAAGGTGTTCGACCAGAACGCCGTTGTCGTGGTCGCCAATGGCGGTCTCACGGTCGCACAGATGACGGAATTGCGCGGCGAGCTCACGAAAGCCGGCGCCGGCATGAAGGTGATCAAGAACAAACTCGCCCAGATCGCCATCTCTGAAAAGCCGGCCAAGAAGATCTCTGATCTTTTCAAGGGACCGACCGCGATCGCGTTCTCCGAGGACCCGGTCGCTGCGGCGAAGATCATCGACGCCTACGCCAAGAAGAACGAGCGTCTCGTGATCCTTGGCGGCGCCATGGGCGACGAGGTGATGAATGCGGCGGGCATCAAGGCGCTCGCCTCGATGCCGTCGCGCGAGGAGCTGCTCGGTCAGATCGTTCAGACGATCATGTCGCCGGGCGCGAACCTCATCGGCGCTGTCACTGCGCCGGGCGCGCAGATCGCCGGGATCATCGAAACCCTCGAAAAAAGAGAAGCGGCGTAAGCCGCAGTTTTTGCCGGAAATTCAACTGATTAACTGAGGAACCTGAAAATGACTGACCTGAACAAACTCGCGGAAGACCTCGTCGGCCTGACCCTCCTGCAGGCGGCGGAACTAAAGACCATCCTGAAGGACAAATACGGCATCGAGCCGGCGGCGGGCGCTGTCGCCATGGCGATGCCGGGCGCGGGCGCGGCGGCCGCGGTCGAAGAAAAGACCGAATTCAACGTCGTCCTCGTCGACGCCGGCGCCAAAAAGATTGAAGTGATCAAGGAGGTTCGCGCGATCACCGGTCTTGGTTTGAAGGAAGCCAAGGACCTCGTCGAGGCCGGCGGCAAGACGGTCAAGGAAGCCGTCGGCAAGGCCGAGGCGGAAGAGCTCAAGAAAAAGCTCGAAGCGGCGGGCGCCAAGGTCGAGCTGAAGTAAGCGCTGTCGCTCGGACGTCAGGCGCGATCGGGCGGTCTATCAGGGCCGATCGCGCCGGAACCGGCGTTCCGGCCGTGTCGGCCGCTCAAGGGATCGTGCAAGAATTTTCTTGACAAATCTCGATTTGAGGGGTTGCGGCGGTCAAGTGACGCCCCTATTAACGACGATCGCTGCCGGCGGGCCTTCCGCCGGTTGCGGCAGGCGATGCGGCGACGTGCTTCGGAAAATCGAGAATTGACAATTTAACTGCTTGAAGCCCCCGGGCGCTCACCAGCGGCCGAGCGGGGTTTTTTCGCGCTTTCGAACCGGTAGTCCGGCGCCGGTTGGTTTTCGCGCGGAACAGGCGATCCCTACGAGGAAAAAAGATGGCGCAATCCTTCGTTGAAAAAAAACGTATCCGCAAGAACTTCGGCAAGATCGGCGACGCCGCTCCGATGCCGAACCTGATCCAGGTGCAGAAGGACAGCTACGAGCAGTTCCTGCAGCGCCGGATCAAGCCTGAGGATCGGCGCAACGAAGGGATCGAAGCGGTCTTCAAGTCCGTCTTCCCGATCATGGATTTCACCGAGACCGCGGTGCTTGAATTCGTCTCCTATGAATTCGAGGAGCCGAAATTCGATGTCGAGGAATGCCAGCAACGCGACATGACCTACGCCGCGCCGCTGAAGGTGACGCTGCGCCTTGCGGTCTTTGAAGTCGACGAAGAGACCGGCGCGAAGTCGATCCGCGACGTCAAGGAGCAGGAAGTCTACATGGGCGATATCCCGCTCATGACCGACAACGGCACCTTTATCATCAACGGCACCGAGCGGGTCATCGTCTCGCAGATGCACCGCTCGCCGGGCGTCTTTTTCGACCATGACCGCGGCAAGACCCACTCTTCGGGGAAGCTGCTGTTCGCGGCGAGGATCATCCCCTATCGCGGCTCTTGGCTCGATTTCGAGTTCGACGCCAAGGACATTGTCAATGTCCGCATCGACCGCCGCCGCAAATTGCCGGCGACGACGCTGCTCTATGCGCTCGGCATGGACCAGGAAGAAATTCTCGACGCTTTCTATGACCGCGTCGCCCATACGCGGACGAAGGCCGGCTGGACGATGCCTTACCGCGCCGACCGGGCGCGCGGCGTCAAGCTCGACCGCGACCTCATCGACGCCAAGACCGGCAAGGTCGTCGCCGAAGCCGGCAAGAAATTGTCGGCCAAGGGCGCGCGCGAACTTGCCGATGGCGGCCTCAAAACCCTTCTCCTTTCCGACGAGGAAATGATCGGCCGGTATTTCGCCTCCGATCTCGTCAATTTCGAGAATGGCGAGATTTTCGCCGAGGCCGGCGACGAGATCAACGAAAAGACCCTGAAGATGCTCGAGGAGATCGGCATCGACCAGTTCGATACGATCGACGTCGATCACATCCAGGTCGGGGCCTATATCCGCAACTCGCTGGCGGCCGACAAGAATTCGAATCGCGAAATGGCGCTGATCGACATTTACCGGGTGATGCGCCCGGGCGAGCCGCCGACGCTTGAGACCGCCGAAAGCCTTTTCTACGGCCTCTTCTTCGATCCTGAACGCTACGACCTTTCGGCGGTCGGCCGCGTCAAGATGAATATCCGCCTTGATTTCCAGACCGACGACAGCATCCGGACGCTGCGGAAGGAAGACATTCTCGAGGTCCTGAAGACGCTCACCAATCTGCGCGACGGCCGCGGCGAGATCGACGACATCGACAATCTCGGCAATCGCCGCGTCCGCTCGGTCGGCGAATTGATGGAGAACCAGTATCGCATCGGCCTCCTCCGAATGGAGCGGGCGATCAAGGAACGCATGTCGTCGGCGGAACTCGAAACGCTGATGCCGCACGATCTCATCAACGCCAAGCCCGTGGCGGCGGCGGTTCGCGAATTCTTCGGCTCGTCGCAGCTGTCGCAGTTCATGGACCAGACCAACCCGCTTTCGGAAATCACCCACAAGCGCCGCCTGTCGGCGCTCGGGCCGGGCGGCCTGACGCGCGAGCGCGCCGGCTTCGAAGTCCGGGACGTTCACCCGACGCATTATGGCCGGATCTGTCCGATTGAAACGCCGGAAGGCCCGAATATCGGCCTCATCAACAGCCTCGCGACGCATGCGCAGGTCAACAAATACGGCTTCATCGAGAGCCCCTATCGCAAGGTCATCGACGGCAAGGTGACGGATGACGTCGTCTATCTGTCGGCGATGGAAGAGCAGCGTTACGCGGTCGCGCAGGCCAACGCCGAGATCGACAAGAACGGCAAGCTGATGAACGAGTTCGTCAATTGCCGGGTCGGCGGCGAGGCGATGCTGATGCCGCGCGATGAAGTGAAATATATCGACGTGTCGCCGAAGCAGCTTGTATCGGTCGCCGCTGCGCTGATCCCGTTCCTCGAGAACGACGACGCCAACCGCGCGCTGATGGGCTCGAACATGCAGCGTCAGGCCGTGCCGCTCCTGCAGGCCGAGGCGCCGTTTGTCGGCACCGGCATGGAATCGATCGTGGCGCGGGATTCCGGCGCCGTCGTCGTCGCAAAACGTCCCGGCGTCATCGAGCAAGTCGACGCCGAGCGCATCGTCATCCGCGCGACGGAAGAGACTGATCCGACCAAGCCCGGCGTCGATATCTTCAACCTGCGGAAGTTTCAGCGCTCGAACCAGTCGACTTGCATCAACCAGCGTCCGCTGGTGAAGATCGGGGACGTCGTCCGCGCCGGCGACATCGTCGCTGACGGTCCTTCGACGGACCTTGGCGAACTGGCGCTTGGCAAGAACGTGCTTGTCGCGTTCATGCCGTGGAACGGCTACAATTTCGAAGATTCGATCCTCATCTCCGAACGCATCGTGCGAGATGACGTCTTTACCTCGATCCATATCGAGGAGTTCGAGGTGATGGCCCGCGACACCAAACTCGGGCCGGAAGAAATCACCCGCGACATACCTAACGTATCGGAAGAAGCGCTGCGCAATCTCGACGAAGCGGGCATCGTCGCCATCGGCGCCGAGGTCAATCCCGGCGACATCCTCGTCGGCAAGATCACGCCGAAGGGCGAAAGCCCGATGACGCCGGAAGAAAAGCTGCTGCGCGCGATCTTCGGCGAGAAAGCCTCCGACGTTCGCGACACCTCGCTGAAACTGCCCCCGGGCGCCTCCGGCACCGTCGTCGAGGTTCGCGTCTTCAATCGGCACGGCGTTGAAAAGGACGAGCGCGCGGTCGCAATTGAGCGCGAGGAAATCGAGCGACTTGCGAAAGACCGCGATGATGAACTCGCTATCCTCGAGCGCAATATTTTCGGGCGCCTGAAGACCCTGCTGGTCGGCAAGGAAGCGGTCGCCGGGCCGAAGGGCCTCGAAAAAGGCAAGCTGACCGAAGCGGCGCTTGGCGAATTGTCGCGCGGCCAGTGGTGGAAAATCGGCCTCGCTGATGAAGCCGCGATGGCGGAAGTCGAAGCGCTTAAGAAACAATATGACGAAAGCCGTCAGCGCCTCGAAGCGCGCTTCGACGACAAGGTCGACAAGCTAAAGCGCGGCGATGAATTACCGCCGGGCGTCATGAAAACCGTCAAGGTGTTCGTCGCGGTCAAGCGCAAGCTGCAGCCGGGCGACAAGATGGCGGGCCGTCACGGCAACAAGGGCGTCATCTCGAAGATCGCGCCGCTTGAAGACATGCCGTTCCTTGAAGACGGCACGCCGGTCGATATCGTTCTGAACCCGCTCGGCGTTCCCTCGCGGATGAATGTCGGCCAGATCCTCGAGACGCACCTCGGCTGGGCGTGCCGCGGCCTCGGCCGGCAGATCGGCGAAGTTCTCGAACTCTGGGATGCGGGTCGCGCGACGCGTGACGATGTCGCCAACAAGATCAGGGACATCTATGGCGAGGATCAGATCCTGCCGCGGTCGAACGAGGAATTGCGCGAGCTGACCGGCAACCTCATCCGCGGCGTGCCGATATCGACGCCGGTCTTCGACGGCGTTCGCGAAGCGGAAATCGTCAAGATGCTGCAAAAGGCCGGGCTCGAAACATCGGGGCAGGTCGATCTCTTCGACGGCCGCACCGGCGAGAAATTCAAGCGCAAGGTGACGGTCGGCTACAAATACCTGCTGAAACTGCATCACCTTGTCGACGACAAGATCCATGCGCGCTCAATCGGGCCGTATTCGCTCGTCACCCAGCAGCCGCTGGGCGGCAAGGCGCAATTCGGCGGCCAGCGCTTCGGCGAGATGGAAGTCTGGGCGCTCGAAGCCTATGGCGCCGCCTACACGCTGCAGGAAATGCTCACGGTTAAATCCGACGACGTCGCCGGCCGCACCAAGGTCTACGAGGCGATCGTCAGAGGCGACGACAATTTCGAAGCGGGAATTCCGGAGAGCTTCAACGTGCTCGTCAAGGAAATGCGCTCGCTCGGACTGAACGTCGAGCTTTTGAATACCTGATCGCGCCAAGACGCCGGACGCCCGATCAGGCGTCCGGCGGCGTGCCTGAACTGAATGAAGAGGCGGCGAGCCGCCAACCGAAAGAGGTCTCCATGTCCCAGGAAATGATGAACATCTTCAACCCTGCCGCTCCGCAGGCGACGTTCAATCAGATCCGCATCTCGATCGCGAGCCCGGAGAAAATCCTCTCCTGGTCCTATGGCGAGATCAAGAAGCCGGAAACGATCAACTACCGGACCTTCAAGCCCGAGCGCGATGGCCTGTTTTGCGCGCGTATCTTCGGTCCGGTGAAGGACTATGAGTGCCTGTGCGGCAAGTACAAACGCATGAAGTACAAGGGCATCACCTGCGAGAAGTGCGGCGTCGAAGTCACGCTGACGAAAGTCCGCCGCGACCGCATGGGCCATATCGAACTCGCCGCGCCCGTCGCGCATATCTGGTTCCTTAAGTCGCTGCCGAGCCGCATTTCATTGATGCTCGACATGACGCTGAAAGATGTCGAGCGCGTTCTCTATTTCGAGCAGTTCATCGTCATCGAGCCCGGCTTGACGCCGCTTGAGAAGCACCAGCTGCTGACCGAAGACGAGTACCTGAAGGCGCAGGAGGAATACGGCGAGGATTCGTTCACCGCCGGCATCGGCGCCGAAGCGATCCGGGAAATTCTCGTCTCGCTCGACCTCGAATCGATCGCCGACCATCTGAGGGTCGAAATCGCGGAAGCAACGACGGAATTGAAGCCGAAAAAACTCGCCAAGCGGCTGAAGCTGATCAACGCTTTCATCGAATCCGGCAACCGCCCGGAATGGATGATCATGACGATCGTGCCGGTCATCCCGCCGGAACTGCGTCCGCTCGTGCCGCTCGACGGCGGCCGTTTCGCGACGTCGGACCTCAACGACCTCTACCGCCGCGTCATCAACCGCAACAACCGCCTGAAACGCCTGATCGAGCTGCGCGCCCCCGACATCATCGTGCGCAATGAAAAGCGCATGCTGCAGGAATCGGTGGATGCGCTGTTTGACAATGGCCGTCGCGGCCGCGTCATCACCGGCACCAACAAGCGCCCGCTCAAGTCGCTCTCCGACATGCTGAAGGGCAAGCAAGGCCGCTTCCGCCAGAACCTTCTTGGCAAGCGAGTCGACTATTCCGGCCGGTCGGTCATTGTCGTCGGCCCGGAACTGAAGCTGCATGAATGCGGCCTGCCGAAAAAGATGGCCTTGGAACTCTTCAAGCCTTTCATCTATTCGCGCCTGGACGCGAAGGGGCTCTCGGCGACCGTCAAGCAGGCGAAGAAGCTCGTCGAAAAGGAGCGCCCGGAAGTCTGGGACATACTCGATGAAGTCATTCGCGAGCACCCGGTCCTCCTCAACCGCGCGCCGACCTTGCACCGCCTCGGCATCCAGGCGTTCGAGCCGAAGCTCATCGAAGGCAAGGCGATCCAGCTGCATCCGCTCGTCTGCACGGCGTTCAACGCCGACTTCGACGGCGACCAGATGGCCGTGCACGTGCCGCTGGCGCTCGAAGCGCAGCTCGAAGCCCGCGTTCTGATGATGTCAACCAACAACATCCTGTCGCCCGCGAACGGCAAGCCGATCATCGTGCCGTCGCAGGACATCGTTCTCGGCCTTTATTACATCACGATCGAGAAAACGAATGAGCCCGGCGAGGGCATGGTTTTCGGTTCCATGTCGGAAATCGATCATGCGCTCGAGGCCGGCGCCGTCACACTGCACACGAAAATCCGTGCACGGTGGGAGTCGGTCGACAAGGACAGCAAGCCGATCCGCGAAATCGTTGAAACGACGCCGGGGCGGATGAAGGTCGCGCAGGTTCTGCCGAAAGACGGCAACGTGCCGTTCCAGGTGGTCAATCAGCTTTTGACGAAAAAGACCATTCAGGGGCTTATCGACATCGTCTATCGCCATTGCGGCCAGAAGCAGACGGTCATTTTCGCCGACCGGATCATGGATCTCGGCTTCAAGGAAGCCTGCAAGGCGGGCATCTCCTTCGGCAAGGATGACATGGTCATCCCGGCCGCCAAGCAGAAACTCGTTGAGGAAACGCGCTCGCTCGTTCGCGATTACGAACAGCAGTATGCGGACGGTTTCATCACGCGCGGCGAAAAATACAACAAGGTCGTCGACGCGTGGGCCAAGTGCACCGACAAAGTCGCCGACGAAATGATGAAGCAGATTCAGGCCAAGCGCTTCGACAAGGAAACGGGACGCGAGTTGGAGGTCAACTCCATCTACATGATGTCGCACTCCGGCGCGCGCGGCAGCCCGGCACAAATGAAGCAGCTCGCCGGCATGCGCGGCCTGATGGCCAAGCCGTCTGGCGAGATTATCGAAACGCCGATCATCTCGAACTTCAAGGAAGGCCTGACCGTTCTCGAGTACTTCAACTCGACGCACGGCGCGCGCAAGGGTCTTGCCGACACTGCGCTGAAAACCGCGAACTCGGGCTACCTGACACGCCGTCTCGTCGACGTCGCGCAGGACTGCATCATTCGCGAACTCGATTGCGGGACCGAGAACGGCATCACGCTCGACGCCGTCATTCAAAGCGGCGAGACCGTCGTTCCGCTGTCGCAGCGAATTCTCGGCCGCACGTCGCTCGTCGATATCATTCATCCAAAGACGGGAGAGATTCTCGCCCGCCGCAACGATGAAATCAATGAAGAGCAGGCCGAAGAAATCGAAGGATCCGGTGTCCTCAAGGTTCGCGTTCGCTCGGTCCTCACCTGCGACGCCAAAGTCGGCATCTGCGGCAAGTGCTACGGCCGCGACCTCGCACGCGGAAGCCACGTCAATGTGGGCGAAGCGGTCGGCGTCATCGCCGCGCAGTCGATCGGCGAACCGGGCACGCAGCTCACCATGCGTACGTTCCACATCGGCGGAACGGCGCAGGTCGGCGACACCTCCTTCATTGAGGCGAGCCACGACGGGAAAATCATTCTCGAAAACCGGAACGTCGTCAAAAACTCGGACGGCGACCTCATCGTCATGGGCCGCAACACGTTCGTGAAGATCGTTGACGCCGACGGCAAGGAACACGCGTCGTACAAGGTCTCGTACGGCACGAAGCTCCGCATCGACCACGGCGCCAAGGTGACGCGCGGACAGCGCATCGCCGACTGGGATCCCTATACCCTGCCGATTCTCACCGATCTCGCCGGCAAGGTGAAGTTCGAAGACTTGCAGGAAGGCTATTCGATGCAGGTCGTCGCCGACGAAGCGACCGGCATTGCAAGCCGCGTCGTCATGGACTGGCGCGCCAACCCGCGCGCTGCGGCGCTCAAGCCCTCGATCGTCATCACCGACGAAAAGGGCAAACCCTTAAAGCTCGAAACGGGAAGCGAAGCGCGTTACCAGCTCCCGGTCGACGCCATTCTTTCGGTCGAAGACGGCGATGCGATCCGCGTCGGAGACACGCTTGCGCGTATTCCGACGGAAGGCGCAAAGACGCGCGACATCACCGGCGGTCTGCCGCGCGTTGCGGAACTCTTTGAAGCGCGGCGTCCGAAGGACCACGCGATCATCGCGGAAGTCGACGGCAAGGTCGAATTCGGCCGCGACTACAAGAACAAGCGCCGTCTGCGCATTGTTCCGACCGACGAGAGCATGGAGCCGATCGATTATCTCGTTCCGAAGGGCAAGCACATCACCGTGCAGGAAGGCGACTTCATTGCGAAGGGCGAGTTCCTGATCGACGGAAATCCGGCGCCGCATGACATTCTTCAGATCATGGGCATCGAGGCCCTGGCGAACTACTTGATCAACGAAATTCAGGAAGTCTATCGCCTTCAGGGCGTGCCGATTAACGACAAGCACATCGAAGTGATCGTTCGCCAGATGCTGCAAAAAATCGAAGTCTCGGATCCGGGCGATTCTCTCTTCCTCAAAGAAGAACAGATCGACAAGATCGAGTTCGAAGAAATGAACGCCAAGCTCGAAGATCAGGGCAAGCGTCCTGCGAAAGGCGCGCCGGTGCTGCTCGGCATCACGAAGGCCTCGCTGCAGACGCGCTCGTTTATCTCGGCGGCGTCCTTCCAGGAGACGACCCGCGTCCTCACCGATGCGGCAGTCAATGGAAAGGTCGACAACCTTGAGGGCCTAAAAGAGAACGTCATCGTCGGCCGCCTGATCCCGGCCGGAACGGGCGGAATGATGTCCCGTCACCAGGTCGAGGCGGAACGCCGCGATCAGGCGCTCATCGATGAACGCGAGCGGAGGCGCGAGACAACGACAGCATTGCCGGCGCCCGAAGCGACGCCAGCAGCCGCCCAATAAGCGGAGATGGAAAAGGACTTACGGCGGCCCAAGGGCCGCCGTTTGTTATTGGACGACGTGAATCGGGTAAGACTGACGAGTTATGATTTCGCCGAATATACCGCCGGTCGAGCACGACATCGTCTTCATCTGCGGCGCCTTGCGTTCAGGAACGACGCTGCTGCGTCTGATGATCGACGGCCATCCCGATCTCGACAATCCCGGCGAGATGGATTTCCTGTTCGAGCCCCCGCGTTCGGCCTCCGGTGAGCCGGATCTGGATTCCTACCGGCGGGAGCTTTCGCTCAACCGCGTTTTCGCAAGCCGCGGCATGACGTTCCGCGATGGCCTTGGATATCCCGATCTGGCGCGCGATTTCATCGGGCAGGTCAGAAAGCCCGGAAAACGTCTCACGATCAATGTTCATCGGCATTTCGATCGCATCCCTGAGATCTTTCCGGACGCGCGTTACATTCACCTGCTGCGCGATCCGCGAGACGCTGCGAAGTCGGCGATCGGAATGGGATGGGCCGGCAACGTCTTTCACGGCGTCGATCACTGGATCAAGTCGGAACGCGACTTTGAGCGGCTCTCCGCCAAAGTGGCGCCCGAGAGGATACTCAGTCTCAGGAACGAGGACCTGATCCGCGATCCGCCGCGAGAGCTTGAGCGCATCTGCGAATTTCTCGGGACCGCGTATGACGCCGAAATGCTGAATTACCCGTCGCGCTCGACCTACGGGCCGCCCAATGTCCGTCTGATCGAGCAATGGCGGAGCGAACTCTCCGCGCGCGAGGTCGCGCTGGTGGAATCCAAAGTGCGGACGATGCTGATCGAGCGCGGATATGCTCCGGCGGCAGGTCCGACTGCGCCGCCGCGCGGCCCTGAGCTTGTTGCGATCCGGCTCGCCAACAGCTGGGGCAGGTTCCGCTTTGCGGCGCGCCGCCACGGTATTGCGCTGACGCTGCTTGAAATGGTCGCGGTACGCGCGCCGATCCCGGCGCTGAAATATTTCGTCCGCAGCCGGAAATCGAAGACGGAGAGGCTCCATGTCAAATAGAGCTTTTCCTTTTGCGGAACGCCTACCGGCTCCATCGGCATCTTTATGACGGCCGCGCCGCTTCGAATCGCCTGCGTCACCGAGAAGCCGGATCCGAAATGGGTATGGCTCGAAGGCAAGATCGCGTGGCGCCGCCCGCTTGAATGGACATTCTTTCGCTCGTCTCCGCGCGGGCCGATCGACCGGGCGCTGAAGCGTCCGTTGATCGGGCGCCTCTCGGAAGGATGGCGTCTGCGACGCCTCGCCAGGCGGGGCGCCTTTGACCTCATCGTCACGCATCTTCCCTATGCCACCGCGTGGATGTCGGACATCGTCGGCGATGATGCGGGCGGCGCGCAGCGTCTCGCCTTCGCATTTAATTTCACCGACATTCCAGCTGGCGCGCAGCAGGCGCGGATGAAGCGCTCTTTCGCACGCATCGATCGCTTCACCGTATTTTCAACGCTTGAGCGCAATCTCTATACGGAGCGATTTGGCATTCCGCCAGAGCGCATTGATCTGGCGCTCTGGGGAGCGAATGCGCCGATCGAGGCGCCAGGTCCGCGCATCGTCAGTGAACGGTATGTTGTCGCGCTCGGCGGCGAAGCGCGTGACTATGCGCTCTTTGCTGAAGCGGCGCGACTGACCCCGAACGTTACATTCGTCGCGATCACGCGCCCGGCGAGCCTTGCAGGGATCGATATTCCAGAAAATCTTCGCCACTACGTCAATCTGCCGTGGAAAGACGCATGGTCGCTTGTCTTTCATGCTGACGTTGCGGTCGTGCCGTTAAGGGATGATCTTGCCCCGAACGGGATGGTTACTTTCGTCGGCGGCATGCATCTTAGCAAGGCGCAGATCGCGACGAAATCGCAAGGGCTTTCCGATTACGCCATTGATGGCGAGACGGCGATCATCGTTCCGCCGGGAAATGCTGCGGCGATGAAGGCGGCGCTTGACCGCGTGCTCGCTGACGAGGCGCTCGCCCGGCGCATTGGCGACCGC
>JBGSSK010000044.1:0-9204 GCA_041737095.1 Parvularculaceae bacterium
CGCCGACCGAGCGGGCGCCTGTTCCAAGGCAAAGGCTGCGCGCGAAGGCAAGGCCGACCCGGACGCCGGCGAAAGCACCCGGCCCGACGACGACGCCGATCCGATCGAAATCGCCGACATCGAGCCCAGACTCGGCGAGCCCGCCGGCGACCATGACGGGGAGCGTTTCCGAATGGCCGCGCCCGATCATCTGCGTCGCGCGCCAGATCAGCGTCTCTCCGTCAATGATCGCTGCGGAACAGGCGTCGAATGACGTATCGAACGCAAGAACTTTCATCAACGCTCAGACGATCTGGCACGCTTCCTCAAAGCTGAGGCGCGGGCTGCGGGGGAAGAGATGCTCATCGGTTCCGTAACCGATATTGCAGAGGAAGTTCGATTTGATGCTGGAGCCGGCGAAGAATTCCTTGTCGACGCCGGCATTGTCGAAACCGGACATCGGACCGCAATCAAGGCCGAGGGCGCGCGCTGCGATCATGAAATAACCCCCCTGCAGCGTGCCGTTGCGGAATGCGGTGTCGGCGATCATTTTCTCGTTGCCGACAAACCAGCTGCGCGCGTCGGTGTGCGGGAAGAGCTGCGGCAGCTTTTCGTAGAACGCCATGTCATGCGCTATGATGACGCAAACCGGCGCCGCCATCGTCTTGCCGAGATTGCCTGCCGAAACATGCGGCTTCAGTCGCGCCTTGCCTTCGTCGCTCGCGACGAAAACAAACCGCGCGGGCGAGCAATTGGCCGACGTCGCACCCCATTTCATGAGATCATAAACCGCCTGCATCAGGGGTCGCGAGACCTTTCGGTTATGCCAGCCGTTTCGGGTCCGCGCCTCGCGAAAGATCAGGTCCATCGCTTCGTCATTGATCATCTTGTCAGACATTTGGGCGGCGGCTCCTTGAAGAAAATGAAGTTATGCAATTGCGTCTAAGCGACTGCCTCGACTTTCACGACTTCCGGCACGTAGTGCTTCAGCATGTTTTCGATGCCGGCTTTGAGGGTCATCGTCGATGACGGGCAGCCCGAGCAGGAGCCGTGCAGCGACAGGAAGACGACGCCGGTTCTCGGCTCATAATGCTGGAAGACGATGTCGCCGCCGTCCGCCGCGACCGCCGGGCGGACGCGCGTATCGATGAGTTCGATGATCTGCTCAACAATTTCGCGGTCTTCTTCCTCATAATCATCAAGGCTGGTCGCCGGCTTGCGGGCGGCGTCTGCGCCCGCGGCGAGAATCGGCAAGCCGGCGGTCAAATAATCGGCGATCGCGCCGAGGATCGACGGCTTGACGTGCCGCCAGTCGGTCGAATTGTATTTCGTGACGGTCAGGAAATCGGCGCCGAGAAAGACGCCGGCGACGCCGTCGATCGCGAACAGCGACTGAACGAGCGGCGAGGGCGCCGCGGTCTCGGCGTTCGGAAAGTCCATGCCGAGCGCCCCGAGGCCGAGAACGGGCCGGCCAGGCAGAAACTTCATCGACTGTGGATTGGGCGTGTCTTCGGTCTGAATGAACATCATGCGCTCCGCAAGCCTTTAAGCCTAATCAGGTAATAGGCCTTGCTGCGCTGCGCAATGCCAGGCCTGACCACGGAGCGCGGCCCGGTCGTCGGCGCGCCCTGATTGCTCCGGGCGATCGACGACGCTAAGCCAGACCAAACGCACAGGCTTTTGAAGACGGGACCTCGCTATGGACGACACGTCGACCAAAGTATCGGACGCCGAGGCACTCGCCTTTCACAAGGGGCCCAAGCCCGGCAAGATCGAAATCACGCCGACGAAGCCGATGGCGACGCAGCGCGATTTGTCGCTCGCCTACAGCCCGGGCGTCGCCGCGCCGGTGAAGGCGATCGCCGCCAATCCAGACCTTGCATACGATTACACGTCGAAAGGAAACATGGTCGCAGTGATTTCCAACGGCACTGCGATCCTCGGTCTCGGCGATCTCGGCGCGCTGGCCTCGAAGCCGGTGATGGAAGGCAAGTCGGTTCTGTTCAAGCGCTTCGCCGATATTGATTCGATCGACATCGAGGTCGACACCAAAGACCCTGAAGCCTTCATCAATTGCGTGCGGTATCTCGGCCCGGCGTTCGGCGGCATCAATCTCGAAGATATCGCCGCGCCGGACAGCTTCCTCATCGAGCAGCGATTGAAAGAGATCATGGACATCCCGGTTTTCCATGACGACCAGCACGGCACCGCGATCATCGCCGCCGCCGGCCTCCTGAACGCGCTCGACATCACCGGCAAGTCGATCAAGGAGATCAAGATCGCGGTCTCCGGCGCCGGATCGTCGGCGCTGTCGGTGATCGGTCTCATCAAGGCGATGGGCCTGCCGCACGAAAACGCGCTTGTCTGCGATTCCAAGGGCGTTCTCCACAAGGGCCGGCAGCTTGACCAATGGCGTTCTGCGCATGCGGTCGAGACCGACAAGCGAAGCCTCGCCGAGGCGATGGACGGCGCAGACGTCTTCATTGGCCTCTCGGTCGCCGGCGCGGCGACGCAGGCGATGGTCAAATCCATGGCGAAGAACCCGATCATCTTCGCAATGGCGAACCCGGCGCCGGAAATCTCGCCCGAAGACGTTCTCGCCGTCAGGACCGACGCGATCATCGCGACCGGGCGCTCGGATTACCCGAACCAGGTGAACAACGTTCTCGGCTTTCCGTATATTTTCCGCGGCGCGCTCGACGCGCGGGCGCGGACGATCAACGAGGAAATGAAGATCGCCTGCGCCAAAGCCCTCGCCCGGCTCGCCCGTGTCGACGTGCCGGACGAGGTCGCGGAAGCCTATGGCAAGCGGCTGAAATACGGCCCCGGCTACATCATCCCGACGCCGTTCGATCCCCGGCTGATCTCGACCATTCCGCCCGCCGTCGCCAAGGCGGCGGCGGACAGCGGCGTCGCCCGAAAGCCGATCGAGGATCTGACGAAATACGGCGAAACGCTCGCGGCGCGGACCGATCCGTCAGCGTCTTTCCTGCAAAAGATATATTCCTCGCTGCGGAGTACGACAGAGCCGAAGCGCATCGTTTTTGCGGAAGGCGAAGAAGAAGTCGTGTTGCGCGCCGCATACGCCTTCCAGCAGGAAGGGCTCGGCAAGGCGATCCTGATCGGTCGCGAGGAATATGTCCGCGAGGGGTTGAAATCGGCGGGCTTGCCGGTGGATGCGGAATTCGAAATCTACCATTCGCGGACGGCGCCGCACACTGCGCTTTACACGGACTATCTCTATAATCGCCTGCAACGCCGAGGCTATCTGCGCCGCGACGTCATGCGGCTAGCGAACAATGACCGCAATGTCTACGCGGCTTGCATGCTCGCCCATGGCCACGCTGACGGGATGGTGACCGGCATCACCCGACATTATGACGTCGCGCTGGCGAATGTCCGGCTGGCGCTCGATGCGCGGCCGGGCGATCGCCTCATCGGCCTCTGCATTATTCTCGCCAAGCACCGCACGCTATTCGTCGCCGACACGAATATCACGGAATTGCCGACATCGAAGGATATGGCCGAGATCGGCGTGCAGGTTGCGCATGCGGCGCGCCAGCTCGGCTATCAGCCGCGGCTCGCTTTCATTTCGCATTCGAATTTCGGCAATCCCGATACCGAGCATTCCCGCCGCGTCGCCGGCGCCGTCGAGATTCTCGATGCGCGGCGCGATATCGATTTCGAGTACGAAGGCGAAATGACACCTCGCATCGCCCTCAATGAACGAGTGCGCGAAGCCTATCCATTCTCGCGGCTCACTGGCGAGGCGAATGTGCTGGTGACGCCCGGCGTTCATTCGGCGGCGATTTCGACGAAGCTCCTCGGCGAGGTCGGCGGCGCGACCGTGCTCGGGCCATTGCTGATCGGGCTCGCCCGGCCTGTCCAGATCGCGCAGCTCGGCGCACGCGTCCCGGAAATCGTCACGCTTGCCGCCATGGCCGCCTACAATCTTGACACCGCGCATCGCGCCTGGGCGAAAGCGCTCGCCTGACCTTGCGATGCGGACGCGACGTGACGCGATCGTGACTGGCGCTTGCGCCAACCGCCGCTAGGGTCGGCGGATGTTC
This sequence comes from Parvularculaceae bacterium, assembly GCA_041737095.1. GTDB lineage: Bacteria > Pseudomonadota > Alphaproteobacteria > Caulobacterales > Parvularculaceae > Amphiplicatus. The sequence goes on from JBGSSK010000044.1 coordinate 4,050, forward strand.
AAGCTGACAGTCGCCGCACTCGTTTTCCTCGCCGCCTCGCCTGCCGCCGCCGCCCCGATGTGGGTCGAGCGTCAGGCGGCGCCGAAGGCTTCGCTTCTCGATCCGACGTTGAGGGCGCGCGACGAGGCGTCGGCGCGTCGCGTCGATCACAGCGCCTTCAACGGCTTTCTCGCCCAATATGTCGAAATCGGCCCTGACGGCGTCAGCCGCGTTGGCTACGCGGCGGCCGGCGAGAGCGGCGCCGCGGCGCTCGCCGCCTATATCGCCAGCCTCGAGACCGTCGAGGTCGCAACGCTCTCCGCTGATGAGCAGCTGGCGTTCTGGATCAATCTCTACAACGCCGCGACAGTTCGCCTGATCCTTGAAAATCCTAGTGTCGCATCCATCCGCGATATCGACAAACCCTGGGATACGCCTGTCGCGACGGCGGTGGGCCGGCGCCTTACCCTCAACGACATCGAGCACCGCATCCTCCGGCCGATCTTCAAGGATCCGCGCATTCATTATGCGGTCAATTGCGCGTCGATCGGCTGTCCGAACCTCGCCCGGGAGGCTTATTCCGGCGAGACGATCGATGCGGCGCTCGATAAGGCGGCCAGCGCCTACGTCAATCATCCGCGCGGCGTTGAGATCGAAGACGGTAAAGTCACGGCATCAAAGATATATGGTTGGTACAGGGACGATTTCGGTCGCGATGACAGGGCGGTCCTCGATCATATTCGCCTTCACGCCGCGCCGGCGCTGGCGGAAATGCTCGACGGAAAAACAAGGATCGACGCCTATCGTTACGACTGGCGGCTTAATGCGGCGACGCCCTAGACGGGAGGCGGCCCCGCGCCGGCCTCGTCGTTTTTCTTGCGAAAGACAAAGAGCGCGCTCATCGAATAATTGGCGAGGAAGCCGAACCCGGCCGCTGCGACCTTCGCAAGGAACGGCCCGACATCGTCGGCGAAGAGGATAATGAAAAGCGTCGAAATAGCCAGCGAAAGGCAATGCGCCAGAAAAAATCGTCCGTATCCGCGGATGGACATCAGCGCCGCCGCCCCGTCCTTGCGGAATGTCACATGCGCGTTGACGACATAGCTCTGGATATTGGCGCACAAAAAGCCGATCGCGTTGGCGCCGATCGCCGAAACGCCGAAATGCAGCAGCGCGCCGAAGATCAGGAATTCGGTCAGCGTGTTGCCGACTCCGACAACGCCGAAGCGCGCCATCGCGCCGGAATGGCGGCGGACGCGGTCGGCCGTCGTCGAACCGATCGTGTTCATGTCAGCCGATCCTCAGCAAGCCGGCGTCTTCCTTCGCTTGGGTGTCCGACGGATAAATCTCGGTCGCGAAATACAGAGGCCGCTGCTTGGTTTCGTTGAATACCCGGCCGAGATACTCGCCGATGACGCCGAGCACCATCAGCTGGATGCCGCCAAGGAACAGGACAATGACGACAAGCGTCGGAAAGCCCGGGACCGGGTCGCCGAAAAACAGCGTCTTCAGGATATAGAAAAGACCGGCGAGGAACGCGGCGAACGCGGTTGCAAAGCCGAAATAGGTCGAAATCTTCAGCGGCGCCAAAGTCGAAGACGTGATTCCTTCGATCGAAAGGTTCCACAGCCGCCAGTAATTCCACTTGGTCGATCCGGCGCTCCGCGGCGCCCGGTCGTAAAGGACTTCCTTCGAGGGAAATCCGACCCAGGCGAAGATCCCCTTCATAAAGCGATGACGCTCGCGCAAAGCGCAGACGGCGTTGACCGCCTTGCGGCTCATCAGGCGGAAATCGCCGACATTTTCCGGCACGTCGACGACGCCGATGCGGTGAATGATCTTGTAGAAGAGCGACGCGGTCAATCGTTTCAGGGCGCTGTCGCCGCGCCGCTCCCGCCGCCGCGCATAAACAACATCAAACCCTTCGCGCCAGCCTTCGATCATGGCGCCGATAACCTCTGGCGGGTCCTGGAGGTCGGCGTCCATCACGACGACGGCGTCGCCCTTCGCCTGATCGAGCCCAGCGGTCGTCGCGATTTCCTTGCCGAAATTGCGCGAAAGATCGACGATCGCGATTGCGCCATGCGTCTGGCGCAGCTTCGCCATGACGCCGAGCGTGCCATCGCTGCTGCCGTCATTGACGAAGACGATTTCATAGGGTTGACCGAAAGCGCGCATCGCCGCTTCGACCGCGACTACGAATGCGGGAAGGCTCGCCTCCTCGTTGAAGGCTGGGCAAACGATCGACAGTAAGGCCGGCCGATGTTCAGTGCGCGGATTTGTCGTCGTTGCCGCCCTAAGCTGTTTCGCCATCGAAATCCTCCGCCCCGCTTATTCGGCGAGAGCGCGCGCCGGCTCTCTTGCTACGACGATATGGTAAAAAAGTAGCGCACCTCATAAGGCTGATCATGTCGGTTGGCGCCGGTCGCCGATATTGTCTCGATGTTCAACCCCTGACGCGACGCCGCTATCGCCGAACGAGACCTCGTTGGTGAAATAGAGCGGGCGGCTCTTCGTTTCATTGAAGACCCGGCCGAGATACTCGCCCATAACGCCGAGAACGATGAGCTGAACGCCGCCGAGAAACAACATCAGCGTGACGAGCGTCGGATAGCCAGGGACGGGATTTCCCATGATGAGCGTCTCGCCGACGACAAATGCGCCGTAAACAAGCGCAAGAAAAGCAACCGCGAGCCCGACATAAGTTGACGCCTTCAGCGGCGCGAGCGTATGAGAGGTTAAGCCTTCGATCGAGAAGTTCCATAATTTCCAGAAATTGAACTTGCTGACCCCGGCGGCGCGCGGCGCGACATCGTACGCAACGGCGCGCGCCGGAAAACCGACCCAGGCGAACACGCCCTTCATAAACCGGTGATGCTCACGCATCGACCGGATCGCATCGACCGCCTTGCGGCTCAGCAAGCGGAAATCCCCGGCGTTCTCCGGAATCGGCACCCGCCCGATGCGCCCCATCAAACGATAGAACACGGCGGCGGTCATGCGGCGAAGCCAGCCGTCCCTTTGCCTATCGCTGCGGACGCCGTAAATGATGTCAAAGCCGTCGCGCCATCCCTCGATCATCTGCACGATGGTTTGCGGCGGGTGCTGAAGATCGGCGTCGATAAGAACGACCGCTTCGCCGCGCGCATGATCGAGGCCGGCCGACATTGCAATTTCCTTGCCGAAATTCCGACTGAGATCGACGATCGTCGTATTGCCGTGTTGCGCCTGCAGCGCACGCATAATTCTGAGCGTCGCGTCGGTGCTCCCGTCATTGACGAAGACGACTTCGAAGGGCTGCTGCGCCGTCTTCATCACCGCCGTTACCGTGGAATGGAACGCCGTCAGATTTTCGGCTTGGTTGAAGGCGGGGCACACGATAGACAACAGCGCCGGGCGCAGCGCTTCGCGCCGCATTGGCGGCGGCGCGTCATCGCGTATCAATTCCGCGCTCATGCCTACTCGCGACGCCATTGTGACTGCGTCTGACAGGTAATATTTCATTTATCAATTTCTGGTAAACAATTTCCATGGGCGACCTGATCAGGGCATTCGCGAACCGATATCCGCTGATCCACAGCCTCTTCACGACTCGGCTCAGATTCTCGCTGACGATCCTCGCAGGCGTGTTTGTTGCGACCGCGTACACCCTTTACGGAACAGTCATCGCCAGCGCGGACGGGCTGTTCACGCCGCAGGGGCCGATCATCGGCGGTGATTTCATCGTGTTCGAATTCGCAGCGCGTGTCGCGGGGACGCCGGACATGATCGCCATCTATGAAATGTCGAACCTGCAATCGATGCTGCAGGCGGCCTATCCTGGCCGCGGCGATTTCGCCTTCGCCTGGATATATCCGCCGACAATGTCGCTTATCATCGCGCCATTCGCGATCCCGTCTTATCTCGTGTCGTTCTCACTCTGGGTTCTGGTGTTTGGCGGCGCCTTTTTCGCCGTCCTTTACAGTCTTTGGCGGGACAGATGGGCGATGTTTTTCGTCGCCGCTTCGCCGGCGGTTTTCCAGGCGATCATCACAGGCCAGAACGGTTTCATGACCGCCGCGCTGATTTCCGTCGCCGGCGGGTTTGCTGACCGTCGACCGGTCCTCGCCGGAATCGCCGCCGGGCTCCTGACCGTCAAACCGCAGCTCGGCTTGCTGATCCCGGTCGCCTTCATCGCCGCGGGGTGCTGGCGCGCGTTCCTTGTCGCCGCGGTTACGGCGTTGACCATTGCGGCCGCGAGCTTCGTCGCTTTCGGGCAGGAGGCGTGGGTCGGCTTCTATGACGGCGTGACCGCGCATGGCGGCCGCATGGGCAGCGACATTTTCCCATTCAACAAGCTGGTCAGCTTCTATGGCCTCGGCGCGATGCTGGCGGCGCCGCCAGTGCTCACTGGCATGCTGCAGGGCGGCGCGACGCTCCTGCTGGCGGCATATATTTTCATTGTTTGGCGGCGCGTCAAGGACTGGGATATCCGTCTTGCTGCGCTCGCGACATCGGCGCTGCTCGCGTCGCCTTACGCCTTCTACTATGAACTGGTCATACTGGCGCCGGCGCTCATGCTCGTCGCGCGCCGCGCGGTTCACACTGGATGGCTCCCGCATGAGCGGTTGACGCTGATCGCCGCGTGGATTGCGCCGCTATTCATGCCGCCGCCGCACGAAGTGTTCGCGATGGGCCTCAGCAACCTGTTCGAGAGCGACTACTTCGTCGGACTGGGCCTGCCCGAGGGCGGCTACCTACCCCATCTCCTGTCGACGACCGGCACGGTGATCCTGGGCGTGCTGATCGGGGCCGCGATCGGTGTCGCCAGCGGGCTGGCCAGCGCCCGCTGGGCGGTTGTGGATCAGGCGACCGATCCCATCGTGTCACTACTCGGCACCGTGCCCATCATGGTGGCGACGCCGTTCTTTCTGATCTGGTTCGGGCTCGCCTCGTCGACCAAGATCGTCCTGGTCGCGTTCTACTCGGCAGTGGTCCTTCACATCTACAGCTACCGTGCCGTGGCCCACGTGAATCCGCGCTACACCGAGTACGCGCTGACCCTTGGTGCCGGCCCGCGGATGATCTTCGGCAACGTCGCCTTTCCGGCCTGCGTGCCCGAGATCTTCGGCGGGGTCCGCACGGCCTTGTTCTGCTGGCTGTACGCGCGGCGGCATGGCGGCAAGTTCATCCTGCG
>JBGSSK010000068.1:0-21203 GCA_041737095.1 Parvularculaceae bacterium
ACAGCCGCCAGCGGCTCGGCGCGGGCGAGAAGTTCCGAAAACGCCTTCGGCCCGCCGGCGCGGACGATATCGTCCGGGTCCTGACCGTCCGGCATGAAGGCGAAGGAAAGCGACTTGCCGGGCTTCAACAACGGCAGCGCGCGGTCGATCGAGCGGTAGGCGGCGGCAAGGCCGGCGCTGTCGCCGTCGAAACACATCACCGGCTCGTCGGACTGGCGCCACAGCAATGCGATCTGGTTCTCTCCGAGCGCGGTGCCGAGCGGCGCGACCGCCGTTTTGAACCCCGCGCCGACGAGCGCGATGACATCCATGTAGCCTTCGCAGACGATGAGCGCGTCGCCCGACTGCGCAGCGGCGGCGCGCGCGGCGTTGTAATTGTAGAGAATATCGCCTTTGTGAAAGAGCGGCGTTTCCGGCGAGTTCAGGTATTTGGCGCGCGCCTCCTTGTCCATTGAGCGCCCGCCGAAGGCGATCACTGCGTCTTTCGCCCCCGTGATCGGGAACATCACGCGGTCGCGAAAGCGGTCATAGGACGCGCCGCCGTCATCCGGCTTGATGACGAGACCGGCGTCAACCAGCGTCGGCTCGAGGAAGCCCTTGTTGATGAGATAGTCTTTCAGCGCCGCGCGCTCCGCCGGCGCATAGCCGAGACGGAAATTCTCGATCAGGTCTTCGCTGACGCCGCGGCCTTTCAGATAATCCGCTGCGGCGCGCCCGGCGCTTCGCCGCAGGTGCGATTGGAAATATGCCGCCGCCGCTTCGCATGCCTCGATGAGGCCCTTGCGCTGTTCGGCCTGGCGCTCCGCCTCCGGCGTCGATTTCGGCAGGTCCATGCCGGCTTCCGCGGCGAGCAGTTCAACGGCCTCCGGGAAGGTCAGCCCTTTCGTCTCCATCAGGAACTTGATGATGTCGCCATGCTGGCCGGTCGAAAAACAATGATAGCTCCGGCGATTGTCATCGACCGAGAAGGACGGCGTCTTTTCCTTCTTGAACGGTGAGAGCCCCCAATAGGCGTTGCCGCGCTTCGTCAACTTGATCGATCGTCCGACGACGTCGGAGACGCGCAGGCGCGCGCGCAGTTCATCCAGGAATTCAGGCGTGAAGCGAGGCATCAATCACAGATAGCGGCAGGGACGCGCCGATAGAAGCGCGAGTTTTCGACGCGTCGCACAGCCGACTGTGGATAAACCCGACCCTAGCCGAGGGCCTGTTTCATCAGGGCGCCGGCCCGGCCGAAATCCATCGCGCCGGAATGGCGCTCCTTCAGCGCCGCCATGCACTTGCCCATGTCCTTCAGACCGGTTGCTTCCATCTCCGCAATGACGGTTTTCACCGCGCCCGAGATTTCGTCTTCCGACATCTGGCGCGGCAGAAATTCCTTGATGACGGCGATTTCGGCGCGCTCCTGCTCGGCGAGGTCGAGGCGGCAGCCCTTTTCGTAGACCGCCGCCGATTCCTCGCGCTGTTTCATCATCTTGGTGAGGATCGCCAGAATCTCGTCGTCGGAAACGCCCTCGCATCGGTCAACCGCGCGCGCCGCGATGTCGCGGTCCTTGATCGCCGCATTGATGAGCCGCAAGGTCGACACGCGCACTTTCTCGCCGCCGGCTTTCATCGACGTCTTCAACGCGCGATCAATCAGTTCCCTTAACATCGACAGTCTCCAAACGGGGCGCCTGAGGGGCGCCTTTAAACGCGTCCCCTGAATCGGTCGGCCGCTCTAGCTCTTTGATTTTACTAGATTAATTTCAGCTTCCGCGTGTTGACCGGTAAGGCGGTTTCGCCTAGCTTGCGTGCAATTTGCGCGCCGCACAATAAACCCGGCCGCGCCGCATTCCAACGGAAAAGAGATATGTCGCGATGAAGCTAAGTCAAGCGCCTGCGCCCCGGCCGACGGGGGTGATCGCCTTCGCCAACGGGCTTGTGATCCAGGGATCTGGCGTCGGAGCGCATGGCGAGGCGGTCGGTGAAGTCTGCTTCAACACCGCCATGACCGGCTATCAGGAGATTCTGACCGATCCCTCCTATGCGGCGCAGATCGTCACCTTCACCTTCCCCCATATCGGCAATGTCGGGGTAAACGCCGATGACATAGAGAACGCCTCGCCGGCCGCCTCGACGGCGGCGCGCGGGGCGATATTCAGGTGCCCGGTCACTAGCCCGTCGAATTACCGGGCGCAGCTCGATTTCCCGGCATGGCTGAAACGCCGCGGCATCATCGGCGTCGCCGGCGTCGATACCCGCGCGCTGACCGCGATGATCCGGGAAAACGGCATGCCGCACGCCGTGATCGCGCATCATCCGGCCGGACAGTTCGACGTCGACGCGCTGGTCGCCAAGGCCCGCAAATGGACAGGGCTCGAAGGCCGAGACCTCGCGAGGGAAGTCTCGACGCTGCAATCCTACAGCCACACGGAAACCGCCTGGCGCTGGAACAAGGGCTATGGCCGCGCCGACGGGACGGGGCCGCATGTCGTTGTCATCGATTACGGCGTCAAACGGAACATCCTGCGCCTCCTCGCCGAGGAAGGCGCGCGTGTCACCGTCGTGCCGGCGACCGCGACATTCGACGACATCATGGAAAAGAAGCCGGACGGCGTCGTCCTGTCGAACGGGCCCGGCGATCCGGCGGCGACCGGCGCGCATTCGATCCCGGTGATCCGCCAGCTGATTAGCGAAAAAGTGCCGACCTTCGGGATCTGCCTCGGCCACCAGATGCTGGCGCTCGCGGCCGGCGCCAAAACGATGAAAATGGCGCAGGGCCACCACGGCGCCAATCATCCGGTCAAGGATCTTGAAACCGGCAAGGTCGAGATCGTCTCGATGAATCACGGCTTTACGGTCGACATGGCGACCCTCCCCGCCAATGTCGAGCCGACTTTCACGTCGCTGTTCGACGGCAGCAATTCCGGCATTCGCCTGAAAGACGCGCCGGCGTTTTCGGTGCAGCACCACCCGGAAGCCTCGCCCGGTCCGCAGGACAGTTTCGGGGTTTTCAGGAAGTTCGTGGACGGATTGCGGGCGGCCTGACCCGGAGCCCCTCGCCAAATCGTTCCGGCGCCGCTATAGACCCGCGCGACCCATTCCCTTTGAAGAGTAACGATTTATGAAAATCGCCGGCAACGCCATCCGTCAGGGCATGGTGATCATGTACAAGGACAAGCTCTGTCTCGTCATCAAGGCTGAGCACCGGACGCCGGGGAACCTGCGCGCCTTCAACCAGATCGAGATGCAGGACATCCAGTCCGGCACCAAATACAATGACCGCTTCTCGGCCTCGGAAACCGTCGAGCGCGCGCGCCTTGAACAGAAGGACCACCAGTTCCTCTACGAGGAAGGCGAGCACCTGGTGTTCATGGACAGCGAGAATTACGAGCAAACGCATATCGAGAAGGCGCTGGTCGGCGAACAGGCGGCATTCCTCGAGCCGAACATGAAGGTCATCATTGAAAGCCACGAAGGGCGCGCGCTATCGGTGCAGCTCCCGGAAACGACGATCGCGACGATCATGGAAACCGAGCCGACGACGAAAGGCCAGACCGCGTCTTCGTCCTACAAGCCGGCGATTCTCGAAAACGGCGTCCGCGTCATGATCCCGCCTTACCTCGCGGAAGGCGAGCGCATCGTCGTCAGGATCGCGGATCAGGAATATGTCGAACGCGCGAAGGGCTAGGCGCGCGTTGATTCCTCGACGTCATCCCGGACACATCGCAACACGCAGCGATGCACAGCATGTCCGCGAGGACGCCTGGCGCAGGGAGAGGACCGGGCGACCCATCCCCTGATCGACGGCCTCGCGGCGTCTCCAGACATTTTCGTCCACAACTTCGATGCCGCCGGCGATCGTGCGTTGCTCATTCGACTGTCGGCGGAGCAGCGGCGCAAGGCGAGTTTTCTGGACGATCGAATTCTGGGTCGTGACGTCTAGGGCGATTGGGCGCCGTGGTCCGACATCGAGCATTCGGTGCGACAGGCCTCGAAGGCGACGCCAAATTTCGTCTTTCATGTCGGCCATTGCGGCTCAACGCTGATTTCGAGGCTGATCGAAAACGCATCGGGCGTTCGGTCGCTGCGGGAGCCGGCCGCGATCCGGACCCTCGCCAATGTCAAAATCGATGCGCTTGAAGGTCTCAGCCCGTTGAGCATGGCGATGTTTCAGGACCGCCTCGCGCTTTATCTGAATGTCGCGGCAGGCGGCGCGCCGACGGTGGTCAAGGCGACCAGCTGATGCGGCGCGCCGACGCAATCGACGTCCGGCGCCGCCGCGTTTTGCCATGCACCGCCGGAAACATTCATCGCAAAGATGCTGGGCGGCGCCGACAATCCGATCGACCTGAAATTGAATGCGCCGATCCGGCTGCGGCGCTTGCGACGCCACTGCGCTGCGGAGGTAACCGACATCGCGGCGCTGTCGCCGGGCGAACTGGCGGCGATGAGCTGGACGTGTGAGGCCGCAATAAGGGCGTCGACAATGATCGCCGCGCCGCGCCGCCTCCTCGTCGTTGATTTTGACGGCTTTCTGGAACGGCCCGCCGACGGCCTCGCCGGATTGCTCGCGCATTTCGGCTTGACGTCTTTACAAGCCCGCATTGAAGAGACGCTCGCCGGCCCTCTCATGCGGACCTATTCGAAGGACGCGTCCTTCGACTATTCGCCGGCTGATCGCCGCGCATTTCTTAAAGAATACAAAACCACGCACGCCGAAGAGATCCGGGGGGGGACGGCGCTGGCTTGACGAGAAGCGCCGGGAATTCGCACCGCATCTCCGATGCGCTGGACAAATTCGGCAGCGGAGCGACATTGCGCTGACGTCGCCGCTTCCCTAATTAGGACGGCATGACAGACGCGCCCCTTTTCACCGTCCAGATCGTCCCGGTGACGCCGTTTCAGCAAAACTGCTCGATCATCCGGGCGGCCAGCGGCGCAGCGGCCGTCGTCGATCCGGGCGGCGAGCCGGACAAGATCATGCAGACCGCCTCCAAGATGAATGCACGGATCGAAAAAATCTGGCTGACCCATGGCCATCTCGATCACGCCGGCGCCGCGGAGGAAATCAAGCGCCGCACCGGCGCGCCGATCGAGGGCCCGCAAAAAGAAGAAGTTTTCTGGCTGAGCCAGATACGCGAGAGCTGGCGGAAATTCGGCATCGAAGACGGCGAGGATTGCACGCCCGATCGCTGGCTGGAAGACGGCGACCGCCTCGAACTCGACGGCGTCGCGTTTGAAACCGTCTACACGCCAGGACACACGCCGGGCCATATCGTCATCTTCAACCGCGCCGCGCGGATCGCCTTTGTCGGCGATGTGCTGTTTGCGGGTTCAATCGGGCGGACGGATTTCCCGCGCGGCGATCACGCGACGCTTATCCGCTCGATCACCGAAAAACTCTGGCCGCTTGGCGACGACATGCAGTTCGTGCCGGGCCATGGCCCGATGTCGACCTTCGGGCGCGAGCGGCAGTCGAACCCGTTCGTTGCGGACACCCTGACCGGTTACGCCGGCGCAAAGACCGCGGCTCCGGATGTCCTTGCCCAGAAGGCAACGAAACGCTGGCAATAAAGCGTCAATCAAAGATGTCCGCGGCGGCGATCGTCCGTTGCAAAACGGTCAGGACGCACAATCCCGTATAAAGAACCGCGATGGTCGCGAACCAGCCCGGCGCAAGGCACATCAAAATGAAAACCGCGATCGTTTCGGTTCCTTCGGCGATGCCGGTCGAATAAAAAAAGCTCTTTGCGCCGTGGGCGGATGTCGACAGGCCGCGCTTCGCCGCAATCGTCGCAAAAGCGAGAAAACTCACGCCCGTCAGCGTGAAACTTGCAACCAGCAGCAACGCGTAAGGCGCGTTTTCCGGATCGGCGAAGCCGAAGCCGATCGGCACGGCGACGTAAAAGACGAAATCGACGAGGATATCGAGATACCCGCCGAGGTCGGTCGTCGATGTCGCGCGCGCGACCGCACCGTCGAGACCATCGAGAACACGGCTTACAATGATCAGCGCAAGGCCGACGCCATAGGCGCCCATTGAAATGGCTGCGCCGGCGGCGACGCCCACCGCACCGCCGGCCAGCGTCACCTGATTGGCGGTGATCCCGGCACGCGCGTTCACGCGTCCGAGCCGGTTCAGCGGCGGGTCGATCAGCGGACGAAGGCGCGCATCGAACATTCTCGCCTCAGGGGAAAGTGATGAGGCCGATGACGGCCCCGGTCATCGCCGACGCGCAATTGCCGGCGATCCACGAGCGGACGCCGAGCGCGGCGACTTCAGATCGCCGCGACGGCGCCAAGGTTGAAATCGTCGACACCAGAAGACCGATGCTGGCGAGATTGGCGAAACCGCACAGCGCATAGACGACGATCATCTGCGAACGCGGCGAGAAGGTTCCGGCTGGCAGCGCCGTCATTTCGAGGAACGCGACATATTCATTGAGGATCGCTTTCGTTCCCATAAGCGCGCCCGCGTCAGCCGCCTCGCTCCAGGGAACGCCGAGCGTCCACATCGCCGGAGAGAACAGCCAGCCGAAGGCGCGCTTCAGTGTCACTTTCTCGCCGTCGACAAGCGGTAACGCGCCGAGGATCTGGTCGGCGAGCGCGACCAGCGCGAACATCACGATGATGATGCCGACGACCGCAAGGAACAGCTGAACGCCGTCCATCGTTCCGCGCACCACAGCGTCGATCGAGCTTTCATAGGAAAGGCTCGCCTCGCCGAGCTTAGCGTCAGTCCTGGTGTCTCCCGGCGCCATCAGGCGCGCGATCAGGATCGCCGCCGGCAGCGAAATCAGGGAGGCGGAGATCAGATGAGCCACCGCATTCGACATCACGCCCGACAGCGTTTGAGCATAGAGAACAAGAACCGCGCCGGAGATCGTCGACATCGCCAGAACCATCACTGCGAAAAGTTCGCTGCGCGACATTTTTTCAAAATAGGCGCGCACGACCAGCGGCGATTCAACGACGCCGAGAAAAAGATTGGCGCCGCCGGAAAGTCCCACGACGCCGCTGACGCCAAGCGTTCGCTGCAGCGCCCACGAAAGCCCGCGCACAATCAACGCGAGAACGCCCCAATGCCAGAACAGCGCCGCCAGCGCCGAAAAGACGATGACAAGCGGCAGGATCTGGAAGGCGATGACAAGCGGCGGGCCGACGCCCTCTTTCATATCGAACGGCAATGGCGCGCCGCCGAGATAGCCGAACATGTAGCTTGAGCCGGCGAGCGTCGCCTTTTCGATCGCTGCGACGGCGACATTGGCGAGCGAAATAGCATCCCAGACGACCGGCGCCCGGGTGATCAGCAGCGCCAGCGCGATTTGAAGGCCCAAAGCGCCGGCGATCCAGCCGATGCTCGGCCGGGCGCGGCGATTATCCGAGATCGCCCAGGCAAGCAGCAAGATCAGCGCAATGCCGATGAGGCCCTGCCCTTGTTGTATCGCCGCCATACGATTCAGCCCTTTTCAGTGATCAACTCGCTAGCGAGCGCCGGGCGGCTTTGCAATGCAAGTCCGCAATTCCCCAAAGGGCGCTGCTTGCCAGCCAACTCACAATCATTCCAAGGTTCGCCGTCGAAGCGACGCGCTGTCGGCATCGACGAAGCGCGCCCGGCGCCAGGCAAAGGAGATCGATGACCCTTCGCACCGTTTTTTCCGGCGCCGCCGCTGCGATCGGTTGGTTTGCGCTGACGCTGCAATTCGTGTTGTTTGTCCGTGATCCGTCGCCTCCATCTGCGCCGGTCGCAGTCATCAATTATTTCAGCTACTTCACCATTCTGACCAATATTCTCGTCGCATCCGCGCTGACGGCCGGCGTTGTCGGAAAAAGCCGGTCCTTCCTGAATGCTGCTGGCGTTCGCACGGCGATCGCTGTTTACATTCTCATTGTAGGGATCATTTATCACTGGCTGCTGCGCGACCAATGGGATCCGCTAGGCTGGCGATTGCTCGCTGACCGCCTTCTGCATTATGCAATGCCGGCGCTGTATCTGATCGACTGGGCGCTTTTCCGGCGGCGTCGCGGGTTATCATTCTCGATGATCCCGAAATGGCTCATATTTCCGGCGCTTTACGGCGCCTACGCGATCATACGCGGCGAAGCCACCGGTTTCGTCGTTTATCCATTTCTGGACGCCGCAACGAACGGCTATAGTCAGGTATTCGCAACGATGGCGGCGATGCTCTCAGGCTTCGCCGCAACCGGCGCCGCGCTCATCATCATAAGTCGTATGCCGCCCCAACCGGCGCGGGACTGAATTACCGGCGGATTGGCCGACCTATTCAACGACGCCGATATCCGTGATTTCGGCGATCCCCTCGCCTTCGCAAACGACGTAGATCGCCCGATAAGCGTCGAACGCCGCCTTGCCTGCATAATCGACCGTCATCGTCGTGACGACCTGCGCGACCATTCCGCCTGGAGCGGTCAACGACAGGATCATTCGCTGTCCGGGCGGCATCGCCCGGTCCGCAGGGCCTTCGCGCCACTCGACAGTATAGCCGGGCGTCGGCACGTCGATTTCTCCAGTGATCCGCAAGCGCGGCCCATCCGCGTCCGGCGCCGGCATCTTGTCGATCCACGCCGCCCAGTTCCGGCTCTCCAGCACCGGGCATTTGCTCTCCACCGCGGCATCCTCCGTCATCGCGTCCACTGGCGCCGCAAACGCGGTTTGCGCTTCAGTCTCGGCCGCAGCCTCGGCCGGCGCATCATTCGCAGCGGACGCCGTTTCCGGTTCCTTTTTTGCGCAAGCTGTCGTCAAGGCGGCCAGCGCGACCAGCATCAGTCTCATCATGGGTCTCCCTTCTGAGATATCGAAAGATTGTTATTTTGGCGGACAGAGCGCGTCGCCGTCGACGCGCGAGAACAATTGCTCGACGGCGCCACCGACAATATCCAGCGAAAGCATCAGCGCGCCGGTCGCATCTATAGCAAAATCGGCCTCGATAGGCATGCCGTCTTCGTTCCAGGCGATTGTGTCGCCGTCGACTGCGCGCCAGCGGGCGATACGATAGGTCTCGACACAGGACGTCATCACCATTGAACCGCCGCTCGCAAACATCACGATCGATCCCGGCGCCGCGCCAGCATCCGTCCGTCGCCAGACGATATCCTCGATCGCCGCAGAATTCCTGGAAGTCGGCTCCGGAGAAACAGACGCCTCGGTCGTCTCTTGCGCGCGGAAATCCGCCTGAGCCGCCGTATCGGCGGCGGGCTTCCCACAGGCGACCAATGACAGAGCCGCCAAAATGACCCGCACATTTCCTCCAATTCGACGAAAGCCAGGCCCATCAAGTCCGGGCGCCGGCTATCTGTGACCAGCGGACTACGACAGAATTGAGGCCTGCGATCAACCGCCGAGCCGCAAATTCTCCCGCCGGCCAATGGCCGCAGAGCGAACAAAGGCGCCATCAGGGTCCTTTCGCCGCTTTACCGATCCGGCGGCTTCCCCTAAAAGACCGCTTTAACCGAAAAGTCGAACGATGCGCCGGGGCGCTGAGGCGTCCTCCCGGCGCGCCTGCGCGCGAGTGAAAATGCCAAAACGCACCGACATCTCCTCCATCTTGATCATCGGCGCCGGACCGATTGTTATCGGCCAGGCGTGCGAATTCGACTATTCGGGGGTGCAGGCGGTCAAGGCGCTGAAGGAGGAAGGCTACCGGGTCATCCTCGTCAATTCCAATCCAGCGACGATCATGACCGATCCGGAGCTCGCCGACGCAACCTATGTCGAACCGATCAATGTCGAGTTCGTCGAGAAGATCATTGCGAGGGAACGGCCGGACGCGATCCTGCCGACCATGGGCGGGCAGACGGCGCTGAATTGCGCGCTTGATCTTGAACGCGCCGGCGTTCTCAAGAAATACGGCGTTGAGATGATCGGCGCGCGCAGCGACGTCATCGAAAAGGCGGAGGACCGCGAAAAATTTCGCCAGGCGATGGATACGATCGGTCTTGAATCGCCGCGTTCCTTCATCGCCTCCTCGCCGGCGATAAGGAAAGACGGAAAGATCGTCGGCTATGACCGCGCGAGCGGCGTCATTACAGCGCTCAGCGCGCTCGACGAGATCGGCCTGCCGGCGATCATCCGTCCCGCCTACACGCTTGGCGGGACAGGCGGCGGCATCGCGTACAATCGCGAGGAATACGACCAGATCGTTCGTGCCGGCATTGAAGCCTCGCCGGTCGGTCAGATCCTGATCGACGAAAGCCTGCTCGGCTGGAAAGAATATGAAATGGAGGTCGTCCGCGACACGGCGGACAATTGCGTCATCATCTGCTCGATCGAGAATATCGACCCAATGGGCGTTCATACCGGCGATTCAATGACGGTCGCGCCGGCGCTGACGCTGACCGACAAGGAATTCCAGATCATGCGCAACGCCTCGATTGCGGTGATGCGCGAGATCGGCGTCGAGACCGGCGGCTCCAATGTGCAATTCGCGATCAATCCCGACACCGGCCGGCTCGTCGTCATCGAGATGAACCCGCGCGTGTCGCGCTCCTCGGCGCTCGCGTCGAAGGCGACCGGATTCCCGATCGCGCGCGTCGCAGCGAAACTCGCTGTCGGCTACACGCTGGATGAGCTGTCGAACGACATCACCGGCGCGACGCCCGCCTCTTTCGAGCCGACGATCGACTACGTTGTCGTCAAGATACCGCGCTTCGCCTTTGAAAAGTTTCCGGGATCTGAGCCTTACCTTACCACGGCGATGAAGTCGGTCGGCGAGGCGATGGCGATCGGCCGCTGTTTCCAGGAAGCGCTCCAGAAAGCGCTCCGCTCCCTCGAAACCGGCCTGTCGGGCCTTGATCCGATCAACATTCCGGGGATCGGCGGGGATGACGACGCCAACGCCGTCCGCGCGGCGCTTGCGGCGTCGACGCCGGATCGTCTCCGTGTCGCCGCGCAGGCGTTCCGGCACGGTCTGCCGATCGAACAGGTGCGCGCGATCACTCATTATGATCCGTGGATCCTCGAGCAGATCGAGGGGATCGTCGCCGCCGAACGCGATGTCGAAGCCAACGGACTTCCGATCGACGCCGAGCTTTTGCGCCAATTGAAAGCGAAAGGCTTTTCCGACAAGCGCCTTGCCGATCTCGCCGGCGGCAAGGAAGCCGAAGTGCGCGCGCATCGCCTCGCCGCGGGCGTGCTCCCGGTCTTCAAGCGCATCGACACCTGCGCCGCCGAGTTCGCGGCGAAGACGCCCTACATGTATTCGACCTACGAAACCGCGTTCGGCGACGCGCCGGAATGCGAGTCGCTTCCCACCGGGCGAAAGAAGGTCATCATTCTCGGCGGCGGCCCAAACCGCATCGGCCAGGGGATCGAGTTCGACTATTGCTGCTGCCATGCCGCGTTCGCGCTCGGCGATCTCGGCATTGAATCAATCATGATCAATTGCAACCCGGAAACGGTTTCGACCGATTTCGACACCTCTGACCGCCTCTATTTCGAGCCGCTGACTGCGGAAGACGTGCTGGCGATCATCCGCAAGGAGCAACTGAACGGCGAACTGCTCGGCGCTATCGTGCAATATGGCGGGCAGACGCCGCTCAAACTCGCGTCAACGCTTGATCGCGAAGGGGTTCCGATCCTCGGAACGCCGTTCGACGCGATCGATCTCGCCGAGGACCGCGAGCGCTTCCAGAAACTCGTCGTGAAGTTAGGACTGAAACAACCGGCGAACGTCACCGCCGTCTCGCGCGAGGCGGCGATCGCCGTCGCAGCGGAGGCTGGCTATCCGCTGGTGACACGGCCTTCCTATGTGCTCGGCGGGCGGGCGATGGAAATCGTCCGCGACGAAGGCGCCCTGCGGCATTATCTGGCGACGGCGCAAATCGAGATCAGCGAGGACGCGCCGCTTCTCCTCGATCATTATCTCGACAACGCCGCCGAGGTCGATGTCGATGCGATTTGCGACGGCAAGACCGTCTTTATCGCCGGCGTCATGGAACATATCGAGGAGGCCGGCATCCATTCCGGCGACAGCGCCTGTTCGCTGCCGCCCTACACGCTTCCGGAAGCGGTGGTTAAGGACCTTGAAGCGCAGACTGCGAAACTCGCGCTGGCGCTCGGCGTCGTCGGGCTGGTCAATGTTCAGTATGCGATCAAGGATGATGACATCTACATTCTCGAAGTGAACCCCCGCGCCTCGCGAACGGTCCCCTTCGTCGCCAAGACGACGGGCATGCCGATCGCCGGCCTCGGCGCGAAAGTGATGGCCGGCGTCCCGGTCGAAGCGCTCGGCCTCAAGCGTCCCGACCTCAGGCACATGGCAGTGAAGGAAGTCGTCTTCCCGTTCGCGCGCTTCCCGGGCGTCGACACGGTGCTCGGCCCGGAAATGCGCTCGACCGGCGAGGCCATGGGCATCGACGCCGATTTCGACCGGGCGCGCGCAAAAAGCCTGCTCGGCGTCGGCGCGCGCATCCCCATGGACGGCTGCGTCTTTATTTCGCTGAAGGATTCAGACAAGCCGATGATGGTCGCCGCAGCGCGGCGCCTGATCGACATGGGATTCAAGATCATCGCCACCGCCGGCACTGCGGATTTCTTCACCGCGCAAGGTCTCGAGGTCGCGCGCGTCAACAAGGTGCTCGAAGGTCGCCCGCACATCGTCGACGCGCTGAAAAACGGCGAAGTGCGCCTCGTTTTCAACACCACCGAAGGCGCCCAGTCGATCAAGGACTCGCGGTCGATCCGGACAACCGCGCTATCGCAAAAAATTCCCTGCATAACGACGGCCACCGGCGCGCGTTCAACCGTGCGCGCAATCGAGGCGATGCGTTCCGGCGCGCTCGGCGTCGCGCCGCTGCAGAGCTATTTCGCGGATCAGAACCAGTAGGATTTGGTCAGCCGCTGTATGAACAGAGGCGTCGACGATTTGCGCAGGTTGATCGTCCAGTTGAGGCTCTCCTCAAGGGTCGCTTTGGCCGATTGCTCCTCGATCGCATAGCCTTCGCTTTCGATCCGCACCCACAGGGTCGCTTCGCGCGTCCGCGCCGGCACGCCGGCCCGGATCACAAGTTCGTCGCCCCGGATGATGAGATCGCCGCCCGCGGAACGGAACAGGTTGAAAGTCTCGCCGGTGTCCGCATTGTGAAGCCGGCCGCGGATCGCGCCCTTGCGGATCATCGCATCGACGTCTGACGGCACGCCGCCCTGAAAGACGATATTGATTTCGACGACATAGCGCGCCGCTTGCCTGTCCTGGACTTCGATGACCCGCGCGGTCTCGGCGCTGTAGGTCGCGGTGACGATGCCGTCCGCGGCAAGCGACGCTTCGCGGTCGAGCGCGACCGATTCAAGTTCGGGCAGAACAGCGCCGGTCGCCTGAAGCCCGCCGGCGAGATCGGCCGGCACCGCCGTCATCAGCACGGCGAGTAGGCCGAAGCCTTGCGCGAAAGCGCCCTGCCGCGTGATCGGCTGGAAATAAAAAACGGAAAGCGCGCCGATTGAAATCAGTCCGACGACCACCGTCCACAACGGCAATTGCGAAAAGCCGAGGATTTCGCCGACCGCCGCAACCCATTGATTGATCGTGTAGAGCGCCGAGGACTCGCCCTTTTGCTGGTAATCCGTAACGAGCGCGGCGACGATCCCGGCCGAGCCTGCGAGCCCAAGACCTGCAATATCGAGCGCGCCGTATTCTCCGGGCGTCTTGATGCCGCGCTTTGAACCGTAAGCCATGAAATTTCCCCTGCTCCCGACTACCCCGCGTGATATCTTAACGATTACGGGCGCGTCGGCAATGGCCGAGCGCCGACGCGGTCGGGAGCGGTGATTTCAGGCCCGGCGCGGCCGGCCGCGCCCAAAATCAATTTCGAAGAGATGTTCGAGGCTGGTTCGGGGAAGGCCGCCCTTTACATAATCATAGGGCGTCACATTGACCGCCTTGAGGAGCGCCCGCTCGATTTGCAGACCGCGGCCGTCCGGGCGTCCGGTGATGTCGAAGTCGATGACGTTGACGCAGCCGAGATCCTGTTCGAACGCGCCGATTGTCCGCAGCCCGCCGCCGCAAGCCCACCCGAGCAGGATACGATTGACGCCTTCATGCGCGACGATGAGCCCGGTGCGCCATCGCCGTCCGTCGATAAGCCGTGTCATCGCCGCCGTTATTCGGGCTTCCGCATCGGCGAACGCCTCGCCGTCGGGCAGGAAGCTTGCCCCCGGGAGATGCGCATCGTCGAAGGAGAAAGCGAGCCGCGCAGCCAGTTCCTCGCGGGATTCGGCGACCAGCCAGCCGCTTTTCAGCTCCTCAAGGCCGGGCTCGGCGACCGCTTCGATTTCCCGCTCCGCGAGCACGATCGCCGCCGTCTCAATCGTTCGCGGCAGGCCGCTATGGACCGCGATGTCGAATTCGACCGCCCGGAGCGCATCGCGCGCAGCGCCCGCCTGGCGGACGCCCTCCTCGGTAAGCGGCACAGTTCGCGGATCGGCGAGGCCCGGCGCGAAATAATCGACATGGCCATGCCGCATCAGGTAAAGCCGCCTTCGTCCCGCGCCGTCCGTCACGCTGGCTCCTCCCGCCGCCGAATGTCGACGTCCGCTTATCCGTTTTGGGCGACGCGGACCAGCGGCGACGCCAAATTTCGTAGGAGCCCGGCTCGCCTAGCGGAAATCTTGGTGATAGCATCACACATCATGGGGTCTTTGGTGCGACGAGGGGGTCGTCAACGAACATGAAGTTGCGTCCGCCGCCGATATTTGCGTGCGCGTTCCTGACGCTTGCGACGGCGTTCGCCGTCGGCTTCTATGCGACCGTCTGGACCGACGCCGACGCTGCGACGAGCCGGTTCGAGGCGCTCCGCAAGGGCGGCTATCCGGGCGCTGCGGCGGGCTATGGCGAGCGGGTGCTGACGTTGCAGCGCAGGGCGGGACTGTCCGAGGAGGCGCTGGCGCAGTTCAAGTCTGAAGTCGCTGGAACCGCTTTCAAATCGCGCCGCTACGCCCGCAGCGCCGCGCTCTACGAAGAAGCGCTCGCCTCGCAATGGGCGAGGAAACTCGACGAGATCGAGCGCGCGAGGATCGAAGACCGGCTGGCCCGTTCGCGGATCATCATCCGCGATATCGCCCGCGCCGTTTCGATTTATTCCGAGTTCCTGGAGCTTTCCGGCGACGCCTCATCGCGCGGCGAGCCGGGCGCCGAACACGCCATCCAGTCGTTCTACGCAGACCTGATCTCCGCCTCCGGGACCTTGTTCACCGAGGCGCTGAAGCCGACCGGCAATCCGGAATATTTCAACGGCGCCCGCGAAGCGAAGCTTTCCGCCGCGACCGACATGACGAAAGTCGGGGCGTTTTTTGCGATGAACGAGGAAGGGCTCTACGCCTCGGCCGGGCTCTTGTCTTCCGCGTTTGTCATCCGCGAGGAAATTCTCGGCGCCGATCATCCCGATACGGTGCAGATCGCGTTGCTGCTCGGGCCGGTCTATCAGCGCATGGGTCGCCTCGACGACGCCGAGCGGCTCTATCTTGACGCTTTCCATGCCCAGGAAAAAGCCAAGGGCGCCAACAGCCCGGAACTCAGTCTTTACATAAAGCTCCTCGCGGGCGTTTACGAGGCGCAGGGCCGGGCGACCGAAGCGCAGGCGCTGAACGAACACATGCGCACGCTCTTTCGCGACGCCTTCGGCGCGCAGCGCTACGCGGCCAACCGCGTCCGCGATCGCAAGCTTGACATCGACCGGCCGGTCTCGCTGCAATTCCCGCTCGGCGCCGCCTATGCGCCGACAGACCTTGTGCGCGCCGCCGCTTTTTCGGTCCCGTTGTCGAAAAACGCCGATGTCGAGGAAATGAGCGTTCGCCTCGCCGCCGATCTCGACGAAGAGGCGCAAGAAGCGAACCTGCCGGTGCGCCTCGCCCAGCTGATCTCGCTTTGCCGGTCGGAATCCGGTGAGCGCATATCGCTGCGCTCCGGCTATCGGTCGTACACGACGCAAAAGGACCTTTTCGGTCGCATCGGCGACAAGGGAACGGTGACCCCGCCGGGCGTTTCGGAACACCAACTCGGCCTTGCGACCGACATCGATGTCGACGGACGGCTGATGCGGCAGAGCGACAGGGCGTATCAGTGTTTCGAGGAGAACGGGTTTCGCTTCGGCTTCATCCTCTCCTACCCGCCGGGCAATGATTACCTTCCGGGCGCGGACACCTACGAGCCCTGGCACTGGCGGTATGTTGGAATCACGACGGCGCAGCTTTACCGCGAAGCCGGGCCGATCAACAAACCGCAGGAATTCCTCGCCGCGCTTCCCTGCTACCAGGAGCGCGCGATATCGGCGGCGTCGCCCGGCGAAGATATCTGCCTTGAGCAGCCGAAGATCGTCGCGGCTTCAGCGGAAGCCGACGCGGGCGAGCGCAGCGCGACCGGGGCGGCCCGCAAATTGAATAACGTCACCCATAGCGGCCAGCGCTAGCCTTCCCCTGTCCTATTCCGGCCGCGCCAAGGGCCGGTTTTGATGATTAACCTTGACGCTGGGCGTCCCAAGGCGGCGGTCGCATGGTGTGCGGCCGATGACGCCGCGCCGGATCTGCGCCTTGAAACCGCCGCCGCGGGCGCCGGCTATCGGATCATCGCCGCGGCTCTCGTCGACCGGCGCGTCGATCTCGCCGTCGTCGACATCCGAGATGCGGCGGGCGCAATCGGCGACATCGCGACCAGCGATCCTGAGAAGCAAGATCTTGCAAAACGCGTGGCGCGCGCGCGCCGCCTTGCGCCCTCGGCGGGGATCATCCTGCTCTCATCGCCCGGCGCAACAGTCGAAATCCGCGACCGCCTCCGGCGGATCGGCGACATCTGTTACGTTCGCCACGACCCGCTCGCGATTGTCGCAGCGATGCGCGAGAAACTCCGACTTGCCGCACTCGCCGATGAAGTCGGCGACCGGCTGAAGACGCTCGTCGCGGAAGGAAGATCCGTCGATTTTTCGAGCCTTGTCGACAGGCCGGCGGAACGGGTGTCTGTCCTGATCGCCGGGAAACCCTCGCCGCTGACGCTCAGCGCCTGCAACGCCGTTCGCGGCGCGGCGGCGGAGACGACTTGCGTCTTTTCGGCGGGACAGGTGATGCGAGCGCTCGATCATCATCGCTTCGACGGTGCGATCTTGTTGCCGACCGACGAAAACGATTTGCTGCTGGCGCTCGCGCGGGCGTTGCGGCGCCATCATGAACACCGCCGCCTGCCGGTCATCCTGGTGTCGGAGAACGAGGCGCTGCTTGACCGCTGCACGACCCGCGACGGATTCATATCGGTCCTGCCTGCGCATCTCGAGCCCGACCTTGCCCATCGCTTCGAGCTGACGGCGCGGCGGGCGCGGCTTGCGCATGCAATGCGGAGTTTCCTGAATTCTCCGGAGAGTTTCGGACGGATGAAAAGCGGCGCCGCGAGCGCACGGTTTTTCGCCGCGCACGCCTTGAGGCTTTGTCAGCGCGCCGATGAAACGGAAAAGCCGCTGAGTTTCGTCGGCGTCTCCCTTGTCGCCAAAAACGCGTCTGCGCCATTGGCGGGGCTGTCGTCCTCATTCGATGACATGGTACGAACCGCCGGACGGCTCGTTCGCGCCGAAGATCTCATTGCGAAATTCGCGCCGGGCAAGATTGTCATCATGATGCGCGATGTCCGCGAAAGCGACGCGCAACGCGCTGCAGCCCGCCTTGAGGGCGTGATCGCCGGGACGCTCGACCGCGCGGCGCTCGAACGCGCGGAGATTTCGGCGTCCGCCATCGAACGGCGCGCCGGCGAAGACGTCGAATCCGTCATCGCCGGACTGATCCGGCGACAATTCCCAGGCGGAAAGCAATTCCAAACGGCGAATTGACGCCGCGCCGCGAAGGAGCCTCGATCACAAAGCGACGGCGATCTCGCCGAGCAGCGTCAGGATCTTCCGGCAGCCGGCGAGGCGCGCCCTTTCGTCCGGCCAGTTCTGCTGGAAGACGAGCTTCTGGTCCGGGCGCAATTTCACTTCGAACGGCGTTTCGGAAATGAACCGGACGAGGCCCGCCGGATTGGCGAAGCGGTCGTTGCGGAAACTGACGACGGCGCCTTTCGGCCCGGCGTCGATCTTGGCGACGCCCGCCTGCCGGCATTGCTCCTTGATCTGAACGATCTGCAGCAGTTGTTCGACTTCGCGCGGCAGCCGACCGAAGCGGTCGACAAGCTCGGCTGCGAAGGACTGGATGTCGCTTTCCTCGCGCAGATCGCCGAGCCGTCGGTAAAGCGCCATGCGGACGTTGAGATCACCAACATAGTCGTCGGGAATGAGCACGGCGAGGCCGACATTGATCTGCGGCGACCACTGGTCCTCGGGCGGCGCGTCGCCGTCACGCAGTTCGAGGACCGCTTCTTCCAGCATATGCTGGTAAAGCTCGACGCCGACCTCCTTGACCTGGCCGGACTGCTCCTCGCCAAGGAGATTGCCGGCGCCCCTGATGTCGAGATCATGCGAGGCGAGCGTGAAGCCGGCGCCAAGCGTGTCAAGCGACTGCATCACCTTCAAACGCCGCTCGGCGGCCGGCGTCAACGACTTGTGCGGCGACGTCGTCAGATACGCATAGGCGCGCAACTTCGACCGGCCGACTCGACCGCGCAGCTGGTAAAGCTGCGCGAGGCCGAACTTGTCGGCGTGGTGAATGACCAGCGTGTTGGCGGTTGGAATATCAAGGCCCGACTCAACGATTGTCGTTGAGACGAGGACGTCGAACTTGCCATCGTAAAATGCATTCATGATGTCTTCAAGTTCGCCGCCCGCCATCTGGCCATGCGCGATCTTGAAGCGGACTTCGGGAACGCTCTCGGTCAGGAATTCGGCGACGCCGTCAAGATCGGCGATGCGCGGCGCGACATAGAAACTCTGGCCGCCGCGATAATGCTCGCGCAGGATCATCTCGCGCGCAACGACAGGGTCGAATGGACCGATGCTGGTGCGGACCGCCAGCCGGTCGATCGGCGGCGTCGCGATCAGCGACAGATCGCGTATGCCGCTCATCGCCAGCTGCAGCGTGCGCGGGATCGGCGTCGCGGTCAGCGTCAGCACATGCGTATCGGCGCGAAATTCCTTCAGCCGCTCCTTGTGCTTGACGCCGAAATGCTGCTCCTCGTCGACGACGACCATGCCGAGATCGCGAAAGCTGATCGACTTTGACAGGAGCGCGTGCGTGCCGACGACGATATCGACCGAACCGTTGGCGAGCCCGGCCTTCACTTTAGACGCTTCGGCGGCGGCGATCAGCCGCGACAGCCCGCCGATCCGCACCGGGAAGCCTTTGAAGCGGTCGCTGAAGTTTTTCAGGTGCTGGCGCGCGAGTAAGGTCGTCGGCGTGATCACCGCGACCTGGCGTCCGGTCATCGCAACGATGAACGCTGCGCGGAGCGCGACTTCGGTTTTGCCGAAACCGACATCGCCGCAGATGAGCCGGTCCATCGGTCGCCCCCGGCCGAGATCGTCAATGACGTCGGCGATGGCGTTTTGCTGGTCCTCGGTTTCGGCGTAGGGGAAACGCGCGCAGAATTCATCCCATATGCCGGCGGGCGGCGATACGGCGTCTGTCGTCTTCATTTCGCGTTTGGCGGCGATCGCGATCAATTGCTCGGCGAGCATCCTGACCCGCGCCTTGATGCGCGCCTTGCGTCCCTGCCAGCCGGCGCCGCCAAGCTTGTCGAGCGGGGCATTCGGATCGTCCGATCCGAAACGCGTCAGCAGATCGATATTCTCGACCGGCACGAAAAGCTTGTCGCCGCCCGAATAGTCGAGCTGCAGGCAGTCATGCGGCGCGCCCTGAACGCCGAGCGTCTTCAGGCCGGCATAGCGCGCAACGCCGTGATCGACATGCACGACGAGATCGCCGACCGACAGGCTCGACGCTTCGGTAAGAAAATTCTCGGCGCGCTTGCGCCTGCCGCGCCGGACGAGGCGATCTCCGAGAATATCCTGCTCCGACAGGAACGCCGATTTCTCCGCGACGAAACCGCTTTCAAGGCCGAGAAGAACCGTCGCGACCGGCGCCGTCGACGCCCTGGCGGCTTTCCAGTTGTCGAAATGCTCAATCGCCGCAAGTCCGTGCTCCTCGAGAACGGCGCGCATGCGGTCCGCCGATCCTTCCGTCCAGCACGCGATGAAGGCGCGCTTGCCCTCGCCCGCGAGGCTGGCGATGTGATCGCGGACAGCATCGAAAATATTGACTTTTTCCGCTGCGCGCTCCGCCGCGAATGTGCGCCCGACCTTGGCGCCGAATGAAAAGGCGCGCTGGCCTTCCGGCGCCGAGAACGGCGACAGGCGCCGCAACGGAACCGCCGCGAGACGCGCCGCCCATTCCTCCGGCGAAAGATAGAGCGCATCGGTCTTCAGCGGCCGGTAGGAGGGCGCGGAAAATTCGGAGTTCTTCGGGCGCGGCGCGGCGATGTCTTCGGCGCGCGCCGCGTAATAATCGCTGATTGCGGCGAAGCGGTCGGCGACCGCCTCGTCGGCGAGATGCTCAAGGAAGACCAGCGATCCGCCAGTGAAATCGAAGAGCGTCTCGGTCGTTTCGTAAAAGAGCGGCAGCCAGTGCTCCATCCCGGCGTGCTTACGGCCCTCGCTGACCGCCTCGTAAACGGGATCGCCGCCTGCGGCGCCGAAAGCGGTTCTGAACCCCGTCCTGAACCGTGCGATTGTCTCTTCGTTGAGCAAGGCTTCCGTCGCGGCGGCGAGTTTCACCTGGATCAATTGCCGCGTCGTCAATTGCGTCGCCGGATCGAATGCGCGGATCGTTTCGAGACTGTCGCCGAAGAAATCCAGGCGCAATGGTTCATCGGCGCCCGGCGGATAGAGATCGACGAGGCCGCCCCTGACCGCGAATTCGCCTGCCTCGCGCACCGTGCTTGATCGCGCATAGCCATTGGCGACGAGATAGTGAGTGAGCTTTTCCATTGAGACGATTTCGCCGGGCCGGGCCGCGAAGGACGATGATAGGATCATGCCGCGCGGCGGCGTGCGCTGGCTCGCGGCGTTGACCGTCGTCACGAGGATCAGCGGCCCCGGCGTTCGTTCGGCCGAGAGAAGCGCCAGCGCCGCCATCCGCTGCGCGACGACCGCCGGCGACGGCGACACGCGGTCATAGGGCAGACAGTCCCAGGCTGGAAATTCAAGGCACGGAATCTCCGGCGCGAAGAACTCTAATGCGCTGATCATGTCGGCGGCGCGCGCCGCATCGCGGGCGACATAAACGACAAGGTCTTCGC
>JBGSSK010000089.1:0-2254 GCA_041737095.1 Parvularculaceae bacterium
CGCCGACATCGTCGACATCGTCGTCGGGCCGCAGGCCTATCACCGTCTGCCGGAGCTGATCGCGCGGGCGGCGCGCGAGCGCGGCGACGTTCTCGACACCGACTTCGCCGTCGAGGAAAAATTCGACGCCCTCGCCCGCGACCGCAAGGCGGACGGCGTCGCCGCCTATGTGACCGTGCAGGAAGGATGCGACAAGTTCTGCACTTTCTGCGTCGTTCCCTATACGCGCGGGCCGGAAGTCTCGCGCCGTGCCGACGCGATCATCGCCGAGGTGCGGTCGCTCGCATCGCAGGGCGTTCGCGAGGTGACCCTCCTTGGACAGAACGTCAATGCGTGGCGGGCGCCCGACCGCGCCGGCGACGGGGGTCTTGGCGCCCTTTGCCGGGAGATCGCAAAGATCGACGGCGTCCAGCGCATCCGGTTCACAACCTCGCATCCGCGCGACATGGACGACGATCTGATCGCCGCGCTCGGCGAGGAGGAAAAACTGATGCCGTATCTGCACCTGCCGGTGCAATCGGGCTCGGACAAGGTTCTCGCGGCCATGAATCGCGGCCATACCGCCGACTTTTATCGCGGCGTCATCGACAAGGTCCGGGCGGCGCGACCCGATATCGCGCTTTCCGGCGACTTCATTGTTGGTTTCCCTGGCGAAACGGATGAGGATTTCGAAGCGACTTTGTCCCTCGCCCGCGAGGTTTCCTACGCTTCGGCCTTTTCGTTCAAATATTCGCGGCGGCCGGGAACGCCGGGCGCGGCGATGCCCAAGCAAGTGAGCGAGGCGGAAAAGGACCGCCGCCTCGCGGCGTTGCAGGGGCTCCTCCGGGAGCAGCGCGACGCTTTCTGCGCCGGCCTCCTTGGCCGGACGCTTCCGATCCTGTTCGAGCGGCCCGGGCGCCTCGAAGGGCAGCTGATCGGCAAGACCCCTTATTTGCAAAGCCTTCACGCCTTTGCGCCAGCATCCATGATAGGAAGGATCGCTCCGGCGCAGGTGACGGCGGTCACGCCGAACGCGCTCGCCGGCGCGCTGGCGGACGGACCTGCCTTCGGGGGGTCCGTCATCTTGAAGGCAGGGGATGCAGAAACGCCGCGTGTCTGAACAAACACCGATCCCGATCGTCGAGCGGCTGATTTTTGACGACAACCGCCTGGTCGCCAGCCTCGCCGGCGAACACGACGCCCACCTGCAGATCATCGAAAAAGCCCTGTCGGTCAGGATCGATCCGCGCGGCAATATTTTCACGATTTCCGGCCCCGCCCCGGCGCGGCTGGAGGCGGCGGCCGTGCTGCGACGGCTTTACGAAAGACTGCGCGCCGGCGAAACGCTCGCGTCGGACGACATCCGGGCGGCGACACGCCGCAGCGAGGCAGGCGTAACGGCGGCCGACGCGCCCGGCGTTTCGATCAAGACGCCCAAGCGCCTGATCGTTCCGAGAACCGCGGCGCAGCGCGCCTACATGGAAGCGCTCGGCCGCGCCGATCTCACTTTCGGCGTCGGCCCGGCGGGCACCGGCAAGACCTATCTCGCGGTTGCGCAGGCGGTCGGGCTTTATCTCGCCGGCAAGGTCGAACGCATCATCCTGTCGCGCCCGGCGCTTGAAGCGGGCGAGCGGATCGGCTTCCTCCCGGGCGACGTCAAGGAAAAGGTCGATCCCTATCTTCGGCCGCTCTACGACGCGCTGCACGACATGCTGCCCGGCGATTATGTCGAGCGTCGGATCAACGCCGGCGAAATCGAAATCGCGCCGCTCGCTTTCATGCGCGGTCGCACTCTCGCTCGCGCCGCCGTCATTCTCGACGAGGCGCAGAACGCAACGGTCGCGCAGACGAAAATGTTCCTGACCCGTATCGGCGAAGGCGCGCATATGGCGATCACCGGCGATCCGTCACAGAGCGATCTGCCGGTCGGCGAAACATCCGGTCTCGGCGATGCGCTGTCGCTGCTCGACGGCGTTGAAGGCGTTGCCGTCTCAAGGTTCACGGCGGCCGATGTCGTTCGCCATCCGCTTGTCGCCCGCATCATCGAGGCCTATGACGCGCGCGACCAGGCGCGCCGGCGATAACCAACCCGACCGGCGGCGGCGCCCGCCGACCCTGCGAAAGCCGCATGACTATCGACTTCGACATCATCATTGACGACGAGCGCTGGCTCAAGGCGCTCGCCGATCCGACCGCGTCCGCCCCGACCTGCGGGAATGCCGGTTTACCTGCGGGCTCGACCTGCGGGAATGCCGGTTTTCCCGCGCCCCCGCCC
>JBGSSK010000099.1:0-7405 GCA_041737095.1 Parvularculaceae bacterium
CGGATTTCAGGTTAACGCTCGCGGCGACAGCGAGACTCTCCTCAAGCGCAATGATTGCAGCCAGCGCCGCCGCGGGCGATCCGCCGCCTTCTCGGCTCGTCGGCGCATAGACGACTTCGCCGCCCGGCGCGGCCGCCCCAGACGCATCGGCGCCGATTCCAGCGTCAAGCAGCCACTTCCAGGCCCCGTCAGGCTGCTTTTTCCAGATGGTGAAATAAAAGCCGCGCCGATCATCGTCGATCGCGTATGGGCCGGTCGTGAAACCAAGATCGCCCGATCGCGCAATGCCGGCGTAGAGCGGCCACCAGACAAGATGCGCGCGCGGCTCGGTCAGGTCTTCGTCGGGAGAGGCGCGATATAGCGCTTGCGCGTTTGTCGGGCCGGGACTGAAAACGACGCCCTCCGGCGCCGCGTATTCCAGGAACGACCTCTTGATCCCGTTCCGATATCCGGCGGCGGCGAAGGCCCGCTCGGCGGCGACGATTTCTTCCGGCGTCGGAAGGGCGCGCGGCGCGCATGCGACGCCGAGGATCGCCGCCAGAACAACAGCGTGTCGAAGCATCGACCTTAATTCCTTTCGCCTGACCTACAGCATAAGACGCCCTCAAGGCGGGCCCCCGCAATCGCGTCAGCGGATTCCTTGAGCCTTGGCGGAGGTTCGAATGGGCGGGAATTGACAATGCTGGTCGGAGTGAGAGGATTCGAACCCCGCGCGCCTCTGGCGCGCATTCTCGGAAAGGGAGGTTCGAATGGGCGGGAATGGACAGCGATGGTCGGAGTGAGAGGATTCGAACCTCCGGCCCCTAGCTCCCGAAGCTAGTGCTCTACCAGGCTGAGCTACACTCCGACGGTGCGCCCCTATAGCGGCGGGCCCGGCCCTTTGCAATCAAGCTCTGGCGAGGCCGCCGGCGCGGCGCCCAGCCGCGTTATCTCCGTTGATTTCCCCCGCCAGCGGCGCTATCAGGCCGGGCCGATTGGGGCGTCGCCAAGTGGTAAGGCAGCGGTTTTTGGTACCGCCATTCCCAGGTTCGAATCCTGGCGCCCCAGCCAGACCTGGTCCTGCGCGCGACCGTGACCGCGCCGCCGGTAAACCCCAGAGTTTACCCAACTTTCGCCATGCAGCTGAGGGCGTTTCGTCCGCGCGCGTCAAATCAAGAATTCGGAAGTTCATCCCAATCGCAGGACGATCATCGAGAGAATATACGCGTCGACGATCCCGCCGGAATACTCTGCGGCTGAACAATATATTGCAGAGACGGCGTTCGCTTGTTACAAGCTAACGGGGCGTGGATGGAGGGTGACGATCGCGGATCGTCATTCCGCGTTCCGGGTCTTCGGAGGGAATGTTTTGCAGGGCACGCGGATTTCCTGATTGCTTTTGCTGAACGGTTCATCCAATCATGTCTGTCGTAGGGGATTAGTTTGGGGTTCGATGCGAAACTTGTCAGCCGGCGGACAAACACGCCCCTTTTCTTTCCTTTTGCAGTGAAATCACCGGCTCGCGCGCGGGCCGATCAACCATTTGAAGCCGAAGCAAACCGTTAGGTGAGGCAATGAAGAAGAGAGCTCTGGTCCTGGTGTCCGCCGCGGCGATGATCGTCGCCATGGGGGCGCCCGCATTCGCGCAGTTTTCGTCGGCGCTGAATGAAAGCGAAGCGACGGCGAAAGAAGCGAAAGCTTCGCAGCAGCGCGTCGAACAGCTCGATGATCAGACGACGGCGCTCGTGAATGATTATCGCGCGAACCTCAAGCAGTATGAGGCGGCGACGCGGTATAACCGATCACTGAACCGCAATATCGAAGCCCAGCAGCGCCAGATTGAGCGCCTGCGCCTCGACATCGAGAATGTTTCGGGTCTCCAGCGCGCGATGCAGCCGCTGATGGAAGACATGCTCGCCTCGCTCGGCGAAATCGTCGAGGCCGATCTTCCTTTCAATCGCGATGAGCGCACGGCGCGCGTCGAACGGCTCAACAAGGTGATGGGCGACCCGTCGATTTCGGCGGCGCAGCGCTACCGCCTGATCATCGAAGCCTATCAGATCGAGAATGAATATGGTCGCACGATCGGCGCCTACGAAGGCTCGATCGATGACGGCGGCACGCTCCGGACCGGCGAATTCCTCCGTGTCGGCCGTGTCGCCCTGATGTTCAAGACGGCGGACGATTCCGTTCTGAAGATCTGGGACAAGGACCAGAACGACTGGGTCAATCTCAACAAGTCCTATCTGCCTGACGTGCGCCTCGGCCTGCGCATGGCGAAAGAACAGACCGCGCCGGGGCTCTTGCCGGTGCCGGTGAAGGCGCCGACCCAAGCCGCCGCAGCCCAGTAAGCAACGACGACATTCGAAGGAAACCAGACATGAAATTCCTCAAATTTGCAGGCGTCTCCCTCGTCGTCGGCGTTGCAGCGCTCGCCCTCGATATTCCCGCTTCGGCGCAGGAGCCGGCCGCCGCGCCGGCCGCCCAGCCCGCCGCGCGCCAACTGACGCTCGATCAAGTCCTGCAGGCGGTCCGCAAGGAGCGCAGCGAGTCGAGCGCCGAGAACAAGCAGCGCGAAGAGCGCTTCGTCCGCGACCGCAACAATCAGCAGGCCGAACTGAACCGCGTTCGCGGCCAGGTCGTCGCCGCCGAAGCCGAGGCGACCCGGCTTGAAGCCGCAATGGCGGCTAACCAGGCGACCATCGACGCGCTTGACCAGGAACTTGCGGACAAACAGGGTGAATTCCAGGAACTCTTCGGCGCGGCGCGTTCAGCGGCGGCGGACCTGACCGCCCAGATTGATCGGTCGCTCATTTCCGCGGAATTCCCGGGCCGTTCGGCGGAACTCGCCGAAGTCGCGCAGACTGATACGCTGCCGACGGAAACGCAGCTCCGCTATCTCTGGGAAACGCTCGTCCAGCAGATCGCCGAACAGTCGAAAGTCTCAACGTTCAATGCCGACGTCGCGAAAGCCGACGGCAGCGCGGAACAGCGCGAAATCACCCGGATAGGCCCGTTCGTCGCCTTCGCTGACGGCCGGTACCTGACCTACAAGCCGTCGCAAGGCCAGCTCGCTTTCCTCGCACGTCAGCCTGCCGGCACCGTTCTTTCCGCGGCCAAGGCGGTCGAGAACGCCAAAGGCGACGGCTTCACGCGCGGCGTCATCGACCCGTCGCTCGGCACCTTGCTCGGCCTCATCGTCGAAACCCCGAACCTTTCCGAACGGATCTCGCAGGGCGGGTCGATCGGTTATCTGACGCTGGCGCTCGGCGCGCTCGCCTTCGTCTGGGGCGTGTTTCGCTGGGTCACGCTGTCAGGCACCGCCGGCACCGTCAAATCGCTGATGCGTCGGCCGAAAGCGTCGAAGTCCAATCCCCTCGGCCGCGTGCTGATGGCCTATGAAGCGGTGCAGAACAAGAACGACACGGAGGCGGTCGCCGCGGCGCTGGACGATGCGATCCTGAAGGAGATCCCGAAACTGGAAAGCGGGCTCAATCTCGTGAAGATCGTTTCGTCGATTGCGCCGCTGCTCGGTCTTCTCGGCACGGTCATCGGGATGGTCATCACCTTCCAGTCGATCACGTTGTTCGGCGCTGGCGACCCGCAGATCATGGCGTCCGGCATCTCGATCGCGCTGATGACGACGGTTATCGGCCTCGTTGTTTCGATCCCGCTCGTCATCCTCTACGCCTTCGCTTCGGGCGCGGCGAACCGGATCACCCAGATGCTCGAAGAACAGGCTGCGGGCATTATCGCTGAACACGCTGACGGCCGCCGCTAAGGCCGCCGGCAATCAGTCGAGGTAAGCTATGGGCTTCATCAGATCAGCCTTTGAATCGGTCCAGGCGTTCGTCGGCAGCGGCGGTCCGGTTCTTCTCACGATCATGGTTCTCACCTTTTTCCTGTGGGGCCTGATCCTTGAGCGGGCGCTTTACTGGACGACCGCCCACCCGTTGGTGGCGAGCCGTGCAAAGAAGGCATGGAAGGCGCGTTCCGATCACAAATCGTGGTGGGCGCATGCTTATCGCGACAAGTTGATCTCCGACGCCAGGCAGGAAGCCGAGCGTTTCAACGACATCATCAAGACGCTCGTTGCGGTGACGCCGTTGCTCGGCCTTCTCGGGACAGTGACCGGGATGGTCTATGTCTTCGACATCATGGCGGTCACGGGATCGTCCAATGCGCGCCTGATGGCTGAAGGCATTTCCCGCGCGACGTTGCCGACAATGGCTGGCCTTTTCACGTCCGTTTCGGGCGTCATGTTCACTTACTGGTTCGACAGCTTCGCGAAGAAAGCCACCGCCCGTCTCTCCGATGAATTGAAGGTTGAGTAGTCGATGCGCAGAACCTCACACACCCGGGCGACAGGCGGCGAAGCTGAAGTCAATGTGACGCCGCTGATGGACATCGTGTTCATCATGCTCATCTTCTTCATCGTCACGGCGACCTTCACGCGCGAAAAGGGCATCGACGTCAGAACGCCGGAAGAGACGCCGCCGGACGATAACACCGTGCCGCCGCCCGCGCTGCTGCTGTCGCTACAGCAGGACGGATTCGTCCGCGTTAACAATGTCCGCATCATTGATCCCCTGTCGACCAAGCCGGTCGTCGAGGAGTTCATGGCGCGAGAACCCAAAGGCGTCGTGCTCGTTAGCGCCGCGCCGGGATCGGAAGCTGGCGTTGCGGTGACCGTGATGGACCAGGCCTACGCCGGCAACGCATCAGCAGTGTCGCTGGCGCTTCAGAAGGAATAGGGCCGGGCGGGAACGCCGGCGCGCGCCGCGATCACTGGGGCGCTGTAAAAACGGAACGGGTCATGGCGAGAAAACGAAAAACCATCGGCGGCGGTTCAGCGGACGAAGAAATCAACGTCACGCCGCTGATGGACATCGTGTTCATCATGCTGATCTTCTTCATCGTCACCTCGACCTTCGTGAAGGAGCCGGGGGCGGAAATCGACCGTCCTGATGCAGTGACGGCGAAGGAACGCAAATTCGCCTCGATACTTGTCGCCATCGACGCCGAGAACAAGATCTGGATCGACAAGGATGAAGTGCAGCTCGATGCGGTGCGCACCGCCGTCGAGCAGCTGAAACAGGAAAATCCTAAAGGGACAGCGGTCGTTCAGGTCGATCGGCGCGCCCAGACCCGGTATCTCGTTGAAGTCGTCAATCAGATCCGCGACGCCGGCGTCGGCGATATCGCCGTATCGACTGAAGAACAGAGTTAAGGAAGCGCTTTCATGGGATCAGCTATCCGATTGGTCTTGGGCGTGCCGGGCGCAGCAATCGTCACCGCGCTGCTGTTTCTCGCAATGGCCTATCTCATCAAGCAGGACGCGCAGCTTGAAGACGAGCGCGATGCGCTGAACATCAACATCACGCAGCAATTGCAGGATACCGATCTTTCGAACGCCAACAAGGAATTCAAACGGCCGACGCTGGACACGCCGCCGCCGCCGCCGCCGGCCGTCACCGATCCGTCGAACCGCCCGGCGCTCGACGGCGTCCGGGCCGCAGTGCCCGAACTGAACGTCAATCTCAATGTCGGCACTGGCTTTAATCCTGACCGTGACGCGCAGCCGCTGGTCCGCATCCCGCCGCAATATCCCGAGCGTTGCATGTCGCGCGCCGGCGCCAAGGAAACCGTGTTCGTCGAATTCGACGTGACGCCGGACGGCACGACGACCAATATCCGCGTCGTCGACACGACCAATAGCTGCCTCAACAGCGCTGCAACCAAATCAGTCGAACGCTGGAAGTACCAGCCGAAGATCGTCGAGAACAAGGCCGAATGGCGCCGCGGCGTGCAGACGGCGATCACCTTCGAACTTGCTGAGAATTGATGCGCCCCGAGGCGTTGACTGCAGACACTTGAGTGGATCGATTAAGGCGGCATGATGATGAAACTGAGAAAACAGATCGCCGGCTTGCTTCTTTCGGGCGCAATCGCCGCGGGAGCCTTTGCGGGCGCGTCAATTGTCGCCTCCGGCGTCGCCCATGCGCAGGAAGGCGAAGGGGAAGAGCAGCCGCGCAAACGTTCCGAAACGCTTGATCTGGCTGTCGCGAAAATCCTCAACGAGGTCTTCGAACTCCTCAATCTCGAACCGCCGCAATTCCAGACCGCGCTCGCGAAACTGAACGACCTTGTCGCGACGAAGCCGAACATGAAGCCGTATGACAAGTCGACGACGCTGCAGATGCGCGCGTCGGTCAAGGTCAACCTTGAAGACTATCCGGGCGCGCTGCGCGATTTTCAGGGCGCGCTTGACGCCGGCGGCTTCGATACGACCCAGAACAACCAGCTGCGCTATTACATCGCCCAGTTGCAGTTCCAGTTGGAGAATTATCAGGCCGCGATCCAGGGGCTCAACGCCTGGATCGCTGCGGCGCGCGCCGCCGGCGTGCCGGTCGACGCCAATGCTTATTATCTACTCGCCGCCGCCTACACGCAGGTCACGCCGCCGAACTGGCGGTCGGCCGTCGGTCCCGCGGAACAGGCGATCGCCGCGCGCAGCGAGCCAAAAAAATCCGACCACGACCTCCTGAACCTCATCTATTCGGAGTTGAACGAGAATTCAAAGCGCGGGCCGCTGCTCGAAAAAATGATCAATTTCTGGCCACAGGAACGACCCTATTGGGTCCAGCTTTCCGGCTTCTACTCACAGACCGGCAAGGATCAGGATGCGTTTTCGGTGCTGGAAGTCGCCTATCGCGCCGGCCTTTTGTCGCGAGAGGCGGAGTTGCTGACGCTCGTCAATTATTATTCCTTCTTCGACAATCCCTATCGCGGCGCGCGCCTCCTCGAGCGCGAAATGGAAGCCGGGCGAGTCGCGCGCAACACCAAGAACCTCACATTGCTGTCGCAAATGTGGAGCCAGGCGCGCGAGCACAAGCGCGCAATTCCAGTGCTGCGCGCAGCGGCGCAATCCGCCGGCTCGGGCGAGCTTTATTACCGCCTCGGCCAGGTGCTGCTCGCCGACGAGCAATATCTTGAATCGGAACGCGCGCTGACCAACGCGATCAACAAGGGCGGCCTGCCGGCCGAGAAAGTCGGCGACGCGTGGCTGCTGCTCGGCACCGCGCGGTTCAGCCGCGCCGGTCCTGAGGACTGCAGCCAGCGTGGCGAAGCGCGCAAGGCCTTCGTGAGCGCGCAGCGTTATCCCAAGTCATCACGTCAGGCCGCGGACTGGGTTCGCTATATCGACGCGATCAACCAGACGGCGCAATCGCAGGACCGCCTCGAACAGCAACAAGGCGAGGAAGCGCGTCAGGATCAGATGGCGCGCCTGAAGACGGCGATCCAGGTTTGCCGCTTGCAGGGCGGCGCCAATTGCGCGCAGCTCGAAGCGCAATTGAAAGCGATCATCGACGCCGGCCCGGTCCCGCTGCGGTCGAGCTGCGGCGGCGCGAAGCCCGATGAACAG
>JBGSSK010000113.1:0-12280 GCA_041737095.1 Parvularculaceae bacterium
CCGTCCATGAGGGGCCGCGCGGCGCCGCGTCGGAGCCGACGCCGCGTTCGATCCGCAACGATTTCAACAACTCAGACTTGTCGTCCAACGGAACCTCGCGGCTGTTTTCAGCGTGAAACTAGAGGCTTGTCGGACCTTCCGCAACGCAGTGCGGCGGCCGTCGTCGGCGGCGGCCGCCCACGGAAAGGCGAATCGGCGACGCCTTCCCTCGCGCCCGCAACCGCATTATGACGCGGGCCCATGGAACAGATCTGGACTTTCCTGACCTCGCGGCCGACCGATCAGGGGTGGCTTTGGTGGCTCGTGCCGACGACCTTGCAGGCGCTCGCCCTGATAGTCGCCCTGCTGCTCGCGCAGGCGTTCCTGATGTATTTCGACCGCAAGGTCTGGGCGGCCGTGCAGATGAGGAAGGGCCCTAATGTCGTCGGGCCGTTCGGCCTGCTGCAATCCTTCGCCGACCTCTTCAAATTCGTCTTCAAGGAAATCATCATCCCGGCCGGCGCCAACAAAGCGCTGTTCCTGCTGGCGCCGATCATCACTTTTGTCCTGGCGCTGGTCGGCTGGGCGGTCATTCCGGTCGGTCCGGGCATGGTCGGGGCCGATATCAATGTCGGCATTCTCTACCTCTTCGCGATTTCCTCGCTCGGCGTTTACGGCATCATCATTGGTGGCTGGGCGTCGAACTCGAAATACCCATTCCTAGGGTCGCTGCGCTCGGCGGCGCAGATGGTTTCCTACGAGGTCTCGATCGGCTTCGTCATCATCACGGTCTTGTTGCTGGTCGGCTCGCTCAACCTCACCGACATCGTCAACAGCCAAGCGCGGGCCGGCGGCGGTTTCTGGAACTGGAATTTCATTCCGCTGTTCCCGATGTTCGTCGTCTTCTTCATCTCGGCGCTCGCGGAGACCAACCGCCCGCCCTTCGACTTGCCTGAAGCGGAATCGGAACTCGTCGCCGGCTATCAGGTCGAATATTCCTCGACGCTTTTCCTGATGTTCATGATCGGCGAGCTCGCCAATATCGTCCTGATGTGCGCGATGCTGACGCTGCTTTTCTTCGGGGGCTGGCATTCGCCGCTGCCGGCCTCCTGGGCGCCGTTCCTCGACCAGATCCCGGTTTTCTGGTTCATGTTGAAAACATTCTTCTTCTTCTTCATGTTCGCAATGGTGAAGGCGATCGTCCCGCGCTATCGCTATGACCAGCTGATGCGGATCGGCTGGAAGATTTTCCTGCCGATGTCTCTCGCCTGGGTGGTTCTGGTCGCCGGCGTGCAGTTGGCATTTCCAGGCGTCGCCGATTATTTCCAGAGCTGGAGGCCCTGATATGTTGCGTATCGCCCAGGCGCTCAACGGCTTGCTGCTGAAGGATTTCGTCGGCGCGTTTTTTCTCGCGATGAAATATTATTTCCGACCGAAGGCGACGCTCAACTACCCCTTCGAAAAGGGGCCGCTTTCCCCGCGCTTTCGCGGCGAGCATGCGCTGCGCCGATATCCGAATGGCGAGGAACGCTGCATCGCCTGCAAGCTGTGCGAGGCGATCTGCCCGGCGCAGGCGATCACCATCGAAGCCGAACCCCGCGAAGACGGCTCGCGCCGTACGACGCGCTACGACATTGACATGACGAAATGCATCTATTGCGGCTTCTGCCAGGAAGCGTGTCCCGTCGACGCTATCGTCGAGGGCCCGAACTTTGAATACGCGACTGAAACGCGCGAGGAGCTGTTCTACGACAAAGCGAAACTCCTCGCGAATGGCGACCGCTGGGAACGCGAAATAGCGAGGAATTTGGAACTCGACGCGCCGTATCGGTGATTGAGGCAGTGAAAGGCGCCCTTTTGGAAAGCGGCGCTTCCCGTTTTTTCGGGTCATTACGCCGGCTGCAGCCGCAAAAGGCGCCCCTTTTCGATCAGGATTAGGGCGCCCAATTTCCATGCGCAAAAGGCTCGCCCATGTTTCTCGGCGCAGGAACCCCGCGGTCCGTTAACACATTCACTTGTCAAAGAGCCCGGCGCGCTTATTTGCGCCGCATATTCACGCGGCTGACATGGCGCCGCCGCGAGCGCATTCAAGCCTCCGTTTAATTGTATTTACACGGAAGAATAATCGGATTTGGAGAAAACGGACGACGTTTCAGCGAAGATCCGTTAGGTTTTCTCCGCAACGATCTCCATCAGCAGCGGCGTCGTCATCACCGTCCGCGGATCAGCTTCCGCCGCGTCCCAGGCTTTTGCGACATTGTCCGCCCATTCGACGGTGACGACGCCGCGCTCGACGAGGCGGCGGGCATGCGGCGCAATGAACGTCTTCGGCCATTGCCATACAAAGTCTTTTGGCGTCGCCGAGAAAATGACCGGGTTCGCTTCGATGAGTCTCAATCCGGCGTCGGGTAGCGCGGGGATCAGAGTACGCGCGACGTTGATTTCGCCGGCGCTTTCGTTCCAGTCGCGAATGGAAGTTCTGACGAAATCTTCAAGGGTCGGCTGGCGCGGCGCCCACGCCATCGTGCCCCAGTCGAAATAATCGTGACAAATGAATTTGCCGCCGGGACGCAATGCGCCCGCCAGCTTTTTTAGAACCGCAATCGGTTCCTTGATAAAAATGAACACCCAACGGATGAACACGGCGTCGACGCCAGCGACCGGAATCTCGTCGTGGACAAGATCGACCTTGTGCAACGTGATGTTCCGCAGGAGACGCGCGCGCGCCGAGGTTTCAATGGCGCTCCGGAATGTGTCGGACTGGTCGAGGGCGTGAACCCGCCCCGTGGTCCCGACGATTTCGGCCAGATCGAGCGTCGCATGCCCCGGACCCGACCCGGCGTCGATGACGACGGACCCGTCGGTGACGCCGCTTCTGCGCCAGAGGTCAAGGACCCGCGGCCGCCAGACCCGGTGCTGGACGCCGAGCCGCCAGGCTTCGACCTCATTGGCGCCTAGATAATAAGAGCGTTCCGTCATGGGACCTCCTGATCCGCCGCACCGACCATAGCCCAAAACTCGCCTCGGCGCCGCCCGCATCTTGTGGAAATTCCCGGGGCGCGCGCGCTCAGCCATGTGGCGATGCAGCCCTTTGCAAAGCCGGACGGCGCGGTCTAAAACCCGCCGCAATTCAACCGGTGCTCCCGGCGGCAAGCGAATGCCGCCGGCGGCCCATCCTTTGAACTTGCCGCCATGCCGGCGGCCCCGCGCAGATCACTGGGGCGATCCCGAAGCCGCCTGACGAGAGCTCATGACAATCGCCGCCTTTGCATTCTGGGTATTTGCGCTATCTGCGGTCGCTTCGGGCCTGATGGTGATCGCCTCGCGCAATCCGGTCCATTCCGTGCTGTTCCTCATCCTCGCCTTCATTTCCGCGGCGGGCCTCTTCGTGCTGATGGGGGCTGAGTATCTCGCGATGCTGCTGGTCGTCGTTTACGTCGGCGCGGTGGCGGTTCTCTTCCTGTTCGTCGTGATGATGCTTGATGTCGATTTTGTCGAGATGAAGCAGGGGTTTCTCCAATACCTGCCGATCGGCGCCGCAATCGCCGTGCTGGTCGTTGTCGAACTGATCCTCGCCTTCGCCGCATGGTCGATGCCGGCCGACGCCGATTTCGCCGCCGGCCACCCGATGGCGACGCGCGGCTCGCCGCTCGCCGGACCGGATGCAGTGTCGAACATCGAGGGCCTCGGCCTCATCCTCTACACCGACTATGTCCATTATTTTCAGATCGCCGGCATGATCCTCCTCGTCGCGATGATCGGCGCGATCGTCCTGACCTTCAGGACCCGCGAGGGCGTCCGCAAACAGGACCCTGCGGCGCAAGTCGCCCGCAAGCGCGAAGCGAGCGTCGAACTCAGAAAAGTCAAAACCGGTGAGGGGATCTAGCGGATGATCGGGCTCGGCCACTATCTCAGCGTCGCCGCCGTGCTGTTCGCGATCGGCATGGCGGGGATCTTCGTCAATCGCAAGAACGTCATCACGATCCTGATGTCGATCGAGTTGATGCTGCTCGCGGTCAATATCAACCTTGTCGCCTTTTCGCAGTTTCTCGGCGATCTCGTCGGCCAGGTTTTCGCTTTCATGGTGCTGACGGTCGCTGCAGCCGAAGCCGCCGTCGGCCTTGCGATCCTCGTCGCGTTTTTCCGTAATCGCGGCGACATCGCGGTCGATGACGCCAATCTGATGAAGAATTAGGGACGCGCGAATGGAGCCTTTTGTCGTTCTGTCGCCTTTGTTCGGCGCGATGCTGGCGATGCCGCTCGGCCGGATGGCGGGCGCGCGCGCGGCCGAGATCGCGACGACCGCGCTGGTCGGGCTCGCCTGCGTCTATTCATGGTCGCTGTTTTTCGATGTAGCGATCGGCGGTCACGCCAGGACGATTTCGCTCTTCACCTGGTTCCAGTCCGGAAATTTCGTCGCCGACTGGGCGGTGCGTCTCGACAGCCTGTCGGCGGTCATGCTGGTCGTCGTCAATACTGTCTCGTTTCTCGTCCACGCCTATTCGATCGGCTACATGCATGAGGACGAAGGCAGGCCGCGCTTCTTCGCCTACTTGTCGCTCTTCACTTTTGCGATGCTGGCGCTCGTCACCGCCGACAATTTCATGCAGCTCTTTTTCGGCTGGGAAGGCGTCGGCCTCGCTTCCTATCTGCTGATCGGTTTCTGGTTCAAGAAGAAATCCGCCAATGACGCCGCCATCAAGGCGTTCGTCGTCAATCGCATCGGCGATTTCGGTTTCGCGCTTGGCATATTCTGTGTCTTCTACATATTCGGCTCCGTTCGCTTCGATGATGTGTTCGGCGCGGTCGCGTCGAATGCTATGGTGACGCCATTCGGTCAAAGCGTCGGCGCGCCGGTCCAGGAGCTTACGATCCGCTTTCTCAACTGGGACTTACACGCTCTGACCGTCATGTCCGTCCTGCTTTTCGTCGGCGCGATGGGAAAATCGGCGCAGTTTCTGCTGCACACCTGGCTCCCGGACGCGATGGAAGGCCCGACGCCGGTCTCGGCGCTCATACACGCCGCGACCATGGTGACAGCGGGCGTTTTCCTCGTCTGCCGTTGCTCGGTTTTCTACGAATATGCGCCGGACGCCGCTGCGCTCGTCACCTTCGTCGGCGCGACGACGGCGTTTTTCGCGGCGACTGTCGGCCTCCTGCAGGACGACATCAAGAAGATCGTCGCCTATTCGACCTGCTCGCAACTCGGTTACATGTTTTTCGCCGCCGGCGTCGGCGCCTATGGCGCGGCGATGTTTCATCTCTTCACGCACGCCTTTTTCAAGGCGCTCCTGTTTCTCGGATCGGGCGCGGTCATTCACGGCCTCCATCACGAGCAGGATATCAAGAAGATGGGCGGCGTCCGGACGCTTTTGCCGCTGACCCATATCCTGATGCTGATCGGCACCGTCGCCATCACCGGCGTCGGCATCCCGGGCGTGAAGCTCGGCGACACGCCGATCGGCACGGCGGGCTTCGTTTCCAAGGACATGATCCTCGAAAGCGCCTTCGCCGCCGGCGAAGCGGGCAAGGCGTTCGGCTATTACGCCTTCGCGCTCGGCCTCGTCGCAGCGGTCTTTACGGCGTTCTATTCGTGGCGGCTGATCATGCTGACGTTTTATGGGCCGAGCCGCGTTCCTGACGAAGTCCGCAAACATCCGCATGACGTGCCGAGCGTCATGATCGCGCCGCTGGTCGTCCTCGCAGCCGGGGCGCTGTTCGCCGGAATGGCGTTCTCGAAGGATTTCGTCGGATCGAACGCCGGCAAATTCTGGAACGGCGCTCTCTATTCGGCGGCGGCGCACGGCGGCGAGCACGAAGTCGAGCCGTCACATGGCGCCGTCGATGCGCATGGCCAAGCCGACCCTGAGGCATCGGACGCGGGCCACGCCAGGGCGGAAGCCTCGGCGCATGACGAGCACCATTTCCCCGGCTGGGTCATCTGGGCGCCGTTCTGGGCAATGCTGGTCGGAACGCTCGCCGCCGTCTGGCATTATCGCGGCGACAATCCGTTTCGGCCCGGCCTGCTGCGGCCCGGCGGCATGATCTACGGCTTCCTCCGCAATAAATGGTATTTCGACGAAATCTACGACTTTCTGTTCGTCAAACCGGCGCTTGCGCTCGGGCGGTTCCTGTGGATCGAAG
Organism: Parvularculaceae bacterium; assembly: GCA_041737095.1. Taxonomy (GTDB): domain Bacteria; phylum Pseudomonadota; class Alphaproteobacteria; order Caulobacterales; family Parvularculaceae; genus Amphiplicatus. The sequence goes on from JBGSSK010000113.1 coordinate 6,124, forward strand.
GCGACGGCAAGACGATTGACGGCGTCGGCCCAGACGGCGTCGCCGGCGCGATCGCAGCCGGCGCCAAACGCATCGTCAAGGTCCAGTCCGGCTACATGTATCACTATGCGTTCATCATGCTGATCGGCATCGCGGCGCTGGTCACCTATGTCGTTGTCAGGGTCGGAGGCGCGCCATGAACGAGCTTGCGACCGAAGCCCTGGCGACGCAGCCGTGGCTTTCCTGGCTGACCTTCATGCCGTTGATCGGCGCATTCGGCATCGCGCTCCGCCAGATGATGGCGAAGCGCAATGCGGACGGCGTCATCGGCGCGACGGAACTCACGCAGATCGATGCGATCTCGCGGCGCGTCGCGATGCTGTTCACGGTCGGCGCGTTCATCGTCTCGGTTTTCATCTATGTCGCCTATTACGACCCGACGTTCGGCGGCTATCAGCTGGTGGAAGAGGCCGCATGGCTCGGCGGGGGCGTATCCTACAAGATGGGCGTCGACGGCATCTCAATCCTGTTCGTGCTGTTGACGACGTTCTTCATGCCGATCTGCATCGCGGCGTCGCGGACCATCGACAAGCGCGTCCCGGAATACATGATCGCATTCCTTGTCATGGAGACGCTGATCCTCGGGGTCTTTTGCGCGCTCGACCTTATCGTCTTTTATCTTTTTTTCGAGGCGAGCCTCATCCCGATGTTCCTGATCATCGGCGTCTGGGGATCGAAGGGAACAAAAGAATTCGGCGGCTTCGCCATGCCGAGCCGCGTCTATGCGGCGGTGAAGTTTTTCCTGTTTACGCTGCTCGGCTCGGTGCTGATGCTGGTCGCGATTGTCTGGATGTGGCGCTACGCCGGGACGACGGACATTCCGGCGCTACAGCAGGAAAGCTTCCCTGCGGGCGCACAAAAATGGCTTTGGCTTGCATTCTTCGCGTCCTTCGCAGTCAAGATGCCGATGTGGCCGGTCCATACCTGGCTTCCCGATGCGCACGTCCAGGCGCCGACTGCCGGCTCGGTCGTCCTCGCGTCGATCCTCCTAAAAATGGGCGGCTACGGCTTCCTCAGATTCTCGCTGCCGATGTTTCCGCTGGCGAGCATGGATTTTGCGCCCTTTGTCTATGCGTTGTCGATCGTCGCGATCGTCTATACATCGCTGGTCGCGCTGGCGCAGGAAGACATGAAAAAGCTGATCGCCTATTCGTCGGTCGCCCACATGGGTTTCGTGACGATGGGCATCTTCACCGGCACGACCCAGGGGATCGAGGGCGGCCTCTTCCAGATGCTGTCGCACGGTTTCATTGCGGGCGCGCTCTTCCTCTGCGTCGGCGTTTTGTACGACCGCATCCACACCCGCGAGATCGCCGCCTATGGCGGCCTCGTGCACAAGATGCCGTTCTACGCCTTCCTCTTCCTGTTCTTCACCATGGGAAATGTCGGGCTGCCCGGCGTTTCGGGGTTCGTCGGGGAGTTCCTGACGATGGCCGGCGCTTTCAAGGTCAATTCCTGGATCGCCTTCTTTGCGGCGATCGGCGTCATCCTGTCGGCGGCCTATGCGTTGCGGCTTTACCGACAGGTCATGTATGGCGATCTGACCAAGACAAATCTTATGGCGATTACGGATGTGACGACGCGCGAAATGGCGATGCTTGGCGCGTTGCTGGTCTTCGCGCTCTATCTTGGCGTTTACCCCAAGCCGGCGCTGTCGGTCTTCGCGCCGTCCGTCGAGGGCCTGATCTCCTCCTATGACGCAGCGCTCGCCGCTGCCGGAGCGCGCTGATGAGTTTTGCTGACACGCTGATCTGGGCGCTTCCTGAAATCCTGCTGGCGGTCGGGGCGATGGCGCTGCTGATCGCCGGCGTCTTCGCCGGCGATGCGGCGTCGCGGATGATTTCGTCAGCCTCGATCGCCTTGCTGCTTGCGGCGCTGATGATCGTCCTCGCCTTGAATGGCGGCGAGGCGCGGGATCTTTTCAGCGGCGCATTCCGGATCGACGCCTATTCGTCGTTCGCGAAAGTGCTGATCCTGGCGGCGGCGGCGATTGCGATCCTGATGTCCGACAAATATCTCGCCGGGGAACAGCTCGGGCGGTTCGAATATCCGGTGCTCGTGCTTTTCGCGGCGCTCGGCATGTGCCTGATGGCGTCCGCGAATGACCTGATCGCGCTTTATATGGGCGTCGAGACGCAAAGCCTCGCGCTCTATATTCTTGCTGCGTTCAATCGCGACAGCCGTCGCTCGACCGAGGCCGGCCTCAAATATTTCGTGCTTGGCGCCCTGTCATCCTGCCTCCTTCTTTACGGCGCGTCGCTGATTTACGGCTTTACGGGTTCGACGCAATTCAACGCGATCGCCGAGGCCGCAACAGCGGGCGACCGGAATGTCGGGCTCGTCATCGGGCTCGTTTTCCTGATCTCCGGCCTCGCCTTCAAGGTCTCCGCCGCGCCATTCCACATGTGGACGCCGGACGTCTACGAGGGCGCGCCGACGCCCGTCACCGCGTTTTTCGCCACAGCCCCCAAGCTCGCCGCCATGGCGCTCTTCGCGCGCGCGATGGTGACGCCGTTCACCGAAATCGCTGAGGAGTGGCGGCCCATCATCGCGATCCTCGCCGTCGCCTCGATGCTGGTCGGTGCGTTCTCGGCCATCGTGCAGACGAACATCAAACGACTGATGGCGTATTCCTCGATCGGCCATATGGGCTTTGCGCTGATCGGTCTCGCCGCCGGCGGTCCCAATGGCGTCGGATCGGTACTAATCTACATGGCGATATATCTCGTCATGACGGTCGGCGCCTTCGCCTGCATCCTCTTGATGCGCCGGCGCGGCGGCATGACGGAATCGATCGAGGATCTTGCCGGCCTCACCAAGACCAATCCGGGCCTCGCGCTCATCCTGACGGTCCTGCTCTTTTCGATGGCGGGCGTGCCGCCGACCGCCGGTTTCTTCGGAAAGTTCTTCGTCTTCGAGGCGGCGATCAATTCCGGCCTCATCTGGCTCGCCATTGTCGGCGCGGTCACCAGCGTCGTTTCCGCCTATTATTACCTGCGCATCATCTGGCTGATGTGGTTCAACGAACCGGCGCCGGCGTTCGAACGCGAAGTCGGATCGCGGCTCGGGCTTACCGCCTTCGGAGCGGCGGCGCTGGTCTTCCCGATCCTCCTGATTTTCATCAGCCCGCTCGTCGCCGCGGCGCGCGCCGCCGCCGCCTCGCTTTTCTAGAGCATGGGCGGAAAACCAGCCTCTGGCGCTGCAATCGAAATCTTCGCGACGCTCGATTCAACGAGCCTCGAAGCGCGCCGGCGCGCGGAAGCGGGCGAGGCGGGACCGCTCTGGATTCTCGCGCTTCGACAAACCGCCGGTTATGGACGTCGCGGCGCTGCGTGGGTCCAGCAGGAAGGCGACGTCGCCGCGACATTCCTGTTCCGCCCGGCCGGCGGGACGGAACGGCTGCCGCAACTTTCCTTCGTTGCAGCGCTTGCCGTCAGCGACGCGGTTCGGCGCCATGCGCCCGGCGCCGCCCTGTCGCTGAAATGGCCGAATGACGTGCTCGCGTCAGGCAAGAAAATCGCCGGACTGCTTCTGGAGCTCATAGCGTCGCCAGAGCCGGTCGTGTCGCTTGGCGTCGGCGTCAACGTTGTCTCGGCGCCGTCGGGTCTCGATTATCCGACGGCGCGCCTCATCGACCTGATGCGCAGCGCGCCGCCCGACCCGCGCGCCTTCATCGAGACGCTCGACGAAACATTCAACGCCTGGCGCCGTCGCTGGAGCGAGGAGGGGTTCGCCGTCATCCGGGGCGAATGGCTGGCGCGCGCCGACGGCCTCTGCCGGCCGATTCGCGTGCGGCTCCCCGGCGAGACGATACAGGGAGTTTTCAAGGACCTCGATCTTACCGGCGCGCTCATACTAGACTGCGGCGGCGAGCAGCGAATGATCGCAGCCGGCGCGGTGATGCCGCCTTGGTCCCATACGGAAGGAATACGAGGCTGACATGCTGATCGCCATCGACGTCGGCAACACCAATTCGGTAATCGCCCTCTACGACAAGGACGCCCCGCGCGCGCAATGGCGGACCTCGACTTCGTCAACGCGCACGGCTGATGAATATGCGGCGTGGCTGACGCAGATGATGGCGATGGAAGGCTATCAACTCGGACAAATCACCGACTGCATCATCTCCAACGTCGTTCCGCAGTCGCTGTTTCATTTCCGCAATCTGTCGCGCCGCTATTTCAATTGCGAACCCTTCGTGGTGACGGCGGCGTCGATCCCCGGCGTCGACGTCAGGATCCCGAAACCGAGCGAGGCCGGAGCGGACCGCCTCGTCAATGCGGTCGGCGCGTTCGTCGCCTATGGCGGACCGCTCGTCGTCGTCGACAGCGGCACCGCGACGAATTTCGACATGGTCGGCAAGGATGGCGGCTTCGAAGGCGGCGTCATCTCGCCCGGCATCAACCTGTCGATGCAAGCGCTGCACGACGCCGCCGCGCAATTGCCGCGCGTCGCGATTGAGCGGCCGGCGCAGGTCATCGGCAAGGACACCGTCGGCGCCATGCAGTCAGGCGTCTTCTGGGGCTATATCAGCCTTATCGAAGGGCTCATTCGCCGCATCAAGGACGAATATCCCGAGCCGCTGCGGGTCGTTGCAACCGGCGGCATCGCCGCGCTCTTTCAGGGCGCGACGGATTGCATCGACATATTCGACGCCGACCTCACCATTCGCGGATTGTTCGAGATCCACAAGCGTTTGAAAGCGAAAACCTGATGGCGAAAGACCAGCTGGTCTTCCTTCCGCTCGGCGGCTCGGGCGAAATCGGCATGAACATGAACCTATACGGTTTCGGTCCGCCGAACCGGCGCAAATGGATCATGATCGATTGCGGCGTCATGTTCGGCGATCTCTCGACGCCGGGCGTCGAACTGATCTGCGCCGATCCGACCTTCATTCTCGAAGAAAAAGAAAACCTTCTCGCGTTGATCCTCACTCATGGGCACGAGGATCACATTGGCGCCGTTGGGCTCCTCGCGCCGGATTTAGCCTGTCCGGTCTATGCGACGGCCTTCACCGCCAAGCTGGTGGAAAGCAAGCTTGAAGAACGCGGCGCCAGGATCGATCTGCGCGTCATCGGCATCGGCGCGCGGATGACGATCGGCCCATTCGATATCGAATTCGTCACGCTTACGCATTCGATCCCGGAGCCGAACGGCGTCATCATCAGGACGCCGCTCGGCGTTGTGTTGCATACCGGCGACTGGAAAATCGATCCTGAGCCGACGCTTGGCCCCGTCACCGATTCAACAACGCTGACCGAAATCGGCGACGTTGGCGTTCTCGCGATGATCTGCGATTCAACGAACGTCCTTTCGTCGGGGTCTTCGGGCTCGGAAATGCGCGTCAAGGAAAGCCTGACGAAAATCATCGCGGAACAAACCGGCCGCATCGCCGTCACCACCTTCGCCTCGAATGTCAGCCGGGTCGTCTCGATCTGCGAAGCGGCTTATGCGTCGGACCGCGCGGTTTGCCTCCTCGGACGCTCAATGTTGCGGATCGCCGGCGCGGCGCGCGAGGTGGGGCTGCTTCCCGATGGCGTCAAATTCGTCGAGCCGCAACAGGCGGGCCTACTGCCGAAGGAGCACGTCCTTTATCTTTGCACCGGCAGCCAGGGCGAGCCGCGCGCCGCGCTGGCGCGGATCGCCCGCGATGACCATCGCGATCTTGTCCTGACCGAAGGCGATACGGTGATCTTCTCGTCGAAGATCATTCCCGGCAATGAGCGCGAAATCTTCAATCTCATCAATGACCTTGTCGATCTCGGCGTTCATATCATCACGGAGAAAGATGCGTTCACGCATGTCTCGGGGCACCCGAACCGCGACGAACTGAAAAAGATGTATGGCTGGGTGCGGCCGAAATATTCGATTCCCGTGCATGGCGAAGCGCGCCACCTCGAAGAACATGCCGAATTTGCCTTGTCGCTCGGCGTCGAGGATGCGATCGCGCCGCGCAATGGCGATCTCATCCGGCTCGCGCCCGGCGCGCCGGAAATCATCGACGAGGCGCCGGCCGGGCGCTGGATCCTCGACGGCTCGATCCTGATGGCGGAAGGCTCGGGGCCGATGCGCGAAAGACGCAAGCTCGGCTTCGCCGGCCTCGTCGCGGTTGCGATTT
>JBGSSK010000128.1:0-4400 GCA_041737095.1 Parvularculaceae bacterium
GCGCCGCCATCGGCGGTTGCGGAGGTCGTCCTGAAGGCGCTCACCGCGGCGCGGCCGCAGGACCGCTATGTGGTTCCGGCGCGGATGATCGGCGCGCTGGCGCTACGCAACCTCGCTCCGACGGCGCTCACTGACCGGATATTTGAACGGGTGACCGGCCTCGACAGGCTTTAGCCGTGAACATTTGAGGTCTAATATCGACCTGCCGAAAGGCGGGGGCTATGAACCAGATGCTTGCCGCGATGCTTTTCGCCGCGCTTGGCGCCGTCGCGCCGGAGGCCGCTGATCCGTTGGCGGAGTCGACGTGCGAACCGGAGATCGCCGCGCTCGCCGCCAGCTGCGACCTCATCGATCAGGGCGTCCTCACAAAGACCGTGCGCTACGCGCTTTATCGCCTGTCCGACGGCGAAAGCGACGGCGGAGTCTACGACGCGCCGCCCTATGACTGCACCGGAATCGCGCTCTTCGAGGGCGAAGCGGCCGATCCCTTCTGGTTCGGCGACGGCTATATGGGCGAGAGCTGGTTCAAGGCGCCGATCGTCGTTGACCGTCAGGACGGCGGCCAGATGATCATCGTGCGGCGCACTTATACCGGCACCGCGTCGCTGATCGTCGATTATGTCTTCGTCGAAGACGACGAAAGCTTCCGGGCGATCGCGCCGACCTATGATCCCGAAGCCGATGGCGGCGTCATCCGCGATCTCGCCGGTCGATTGCCGGACGGGCTCGCGATCTGGAAAGGCGTCGCCATCGACTATGAAACGATGAGCGGCCGGTCGTCGCTCTGGCGCCCTGACGACGCCAATTGCTGTCCGACCGGCGGCATTGTTGATTTCAAGTTGCAATTGAACGAAGACCGCACTGCGCTCGTCGTCGAGGACTTCGTGATCATCGCGAACGCCGAGACGACCGAGTGATTGTGACAACAGGAGTTCCGATTGAGCAAGTTTGTCGACCCGACCCGCGACCAGTACGCCGCTTTCATGAAACTGCCCGATGACGGGCGGATCTGGATGCTGAATCTCGTGCGCTTTCGCAAGAAGGCGAAATATGCGGACGGGAGCGAGGCGACCGGCGCTGAAGCCTACGCCGCCTACGCAAAAGCGAGCGCGCCGTTCTTCGAAGGCGTCGGCGGCAAGCTCGTCTGGTCGGGCGCGCCGCAGGCGGTGCTGATCGGCCCGGACGATGAAAAATGGGATGCGGCCTTTGTCGCCGAATATCCAAGCGCCGCCGCCTTTGGCGACATGGTGAAGGACCCTGGCTACCAGGCGATCGTTTATCACCGTCAGGCGGCGGTCAAAACCTCGCGCCTCATCCGCATCAAGCCGGGACAATCCGGCAAGGTGTTCGGCTAGTTCACGTCGAAGTCGAGTTTGGCGAACAGCCGCTGGCGGTCGGCGTCATCGACCGGCCGATAGGTCAGCGCTTCGCCGCGCACGATGAAATCGGCGCCGACCCAGCGTGCTTCGTCATACCAGAGATCAAGCGCCACCGTGCCGGTCAACCGATAATGCTCGGCGATTGCGCCGCCCGGCGCCGCGGTCATGCCGAGCGCCGTTTTCGTGATCGGAATGAGCGCGCCGGTCTGCGTGTTCAGCAGGTATTCGGCATCGACGATCGCCTTGTTCCAGTAGCTTGACGGGATCGCGCCCGGCGGCGCCTCGCCCTGGTAGTCCTGTCCCTCGACGATCAGCGCCGCGCCTTCCCGCACGACATCGAGCGCCATGCGTCGGCCATTATTGTCGGTGCGGCTCGTCAGCGATTGCAGCGTTCCGTCGCGCCAGACCTCGCGCGCTTCGTGGTCATAATGAAAAAGCGTCACCGGCCCGAACTTGACCTGCATCCTGATGCGCGTGTCGACGATCGTCCCGTCTGGCGTCTCTTCGACATCGACGGCGTGATAGCCGATCGGCTGGCCTTTCCTGAAAATGTCGAAGGCGGCGTCAAGCGGCGAGGCCGACGCGCCGGAGGGGGCGGCGGCGGCGACCAGGAGGGCGGCGAGCAGGAGGGCGTTCTTCATGATCATGGAGGGATTACGAAGGCTGCGGCGCGCCGCATTAGGCGCGACGGCCGGCAAACGGACGCCTTTCGCCGCGCCGAGACTTGTTCGGACCGGCTGATTGCGGCTAGCTACCCGCGGATTCCGCCGGCCGGCCGGGCGAGACCCGGATTATTGCAAGGATTTTCAATGTCGACCCCAATCCTCATGCCCGCGCTTTCCCCGACCATGGAGGAAGGAACGCTCGCCAAATGGAACATCAAGGAGGGCGACCGGGTCGCGTCGGGCGACGTCATCGCCGAGATCGAAACCGACAAGGCGACGATGGAGGTCGAGGCGGTCGATGAAGGGATCGTCGGCAAGATCCTCGTGCCCGCCGGCACCGAAAATGTGAAGGTCAACGAAACGATCGCCATTCTCGTCAATGAAGGCGAAAGCGTCGGCGATGCGAAACCGAACGGCAAGGCGGCGCCCGCCTCAAAGGCCGAAGCCAACGCACCCGCACCGGCGAAGAGCAGCGCGGCGCCATCCGCGCCCGCCATGACCGTCGCCAGCGACCCCGACCTTCCCGAGGGCGTGGAAATGGTTCCGACAACGATCCGCGACGCGCTGCGCGACGCAATGGCGGAGGAGATGCGCCGCGACAAGGACGTCTTCCTGATGGGCGAGGAAGTCGCCGAATATCAGGGCGCCTACAAAGTCTCGCGCGGGCTCCTTGAGGAATTCGGGCCGGCGCGCGTCATCGACACGCCGATCACGGAATACGGCTTCGCCGGGCTCGGCGTCGGCGCGGCGTTCGCCGGGCTGAAACCGATCGTCGAATTCATGACGTGGAATTTCGCGATGCAGGCGATCGACCACATCATCAATTCGGCGGCCAAGACGCGCTACATGTCGGGCGGCCAGATGGGATCGCCGATCGTCTTCCGGGGACCGAACGCCGCCGCGTCGCGCGTCGCCGCGCAGCACAGCCAGGATTACGCGGCGTGGTATTCGAACATTCCGGGCCTCATCGTCATCTCGCCCTATTCGGCAGCGGACGCGAAGGGCCTCCTGAAGGCGGCGATCCGCAATCCCAATCCGGTCGTCTTCCTTGAGCACGAGCTTTTATACGGCGACACCATGGACGTCCCGAAGATCGACGACTGGATTGTGCCGATCGGCAAGGCGAAAATCGCGCGCGAGGGAACGGACGTCACGATCGTTTCCTATTCGCGCGGCGTCAAATTCTCGCTCGAGGCCGCCGAGATTCTGGCCGGCGAAGGAATTTCGGCGGAGGTCGTCGATTTGCGGACGCTCCGCCCGATGGATGTCGAGACGATCATCCGGTCGGTGAAAAAAACCAACCGCGTCGTCACCGTCGAGGAAGGCTGGGGCCCGTGCGGCGTCGGCGCCGAAATCGGCTGGCAGGTGACGCAGCACGCGTTCGATTATCTCGACGCGCCGCCGACGCGCGTCACGCAGGAAGACGTGCCGCTTCCCTATGCGGCGAACCTCGAAGTCCTGAGCCTGCCGAACGCCGCGAAGATCGTCGCGGCGGCGAAGCAGGTCATGTACCGGGAGTAGAATTTGCGTGCTCCATTCCGGCCAATGCCATTGCGGAAAACTGAAAGCGTCGCTTGAGACGCGAAGGACGCCGCAGGAACTTGGCGTCCGGACCTGCCAGTGCGAATTCTGCCGGCGCGTCGGTGCGGTCAACATTTCCGATCCGGAGGGCGAAGTCGTCATCGACGCGAAAGCGGGCGATATCCGCCGCTATCGCTTCGCGTTGCGGACGGCCGATTTCCTCCTCTGTCATGAGTGCGGCGTTTATGTCGCCGCAGCGATCGGCGCGGGCGCGAATATCCGGTCGACAATTAACGTCGCGGGCCTGCGCATGACGGCGTTCCTCAGCATTGAGGAACAGAAGATGCAATACGGCGCCGAAGACGCCGCTGTGCGCGTTATGCGCCGCGTCGATAAGTGGACACCGACGCGCTTCACCGACGCCGCGTTGCAGTCGTCACATTTCGGGTCGCATGCGTGACAATGCCGCCGCTCACCCTGACGCCGGAGGAAATGCGCCGCGCCGGTTATGCGGTCATCGACCGGCTGGTCGAGCACTACGCGACGCTCGATGAGCAATCGCCATGGGGCGACGGCGAAATCCCGGCGCCGAACCCGTTTGATGCGCCGCCGCCGCAGCAGGGCGCCGCTTTCGATGCGGTAATGGCGCGGCTCGACAGCGAGCTCTTTCCGCACAATCTCCGCGTCAACCACAAGCGGTTCTATTCTTTCATCCCGGGGCCGTCGAATTTCGTCAGCGTTCTCGCCGATGCGCTCGCCGCCGGGTTCAACATCTTCAACGGCACCTGGCTCGGCGGATCGGCGGGCGCGGAAATGGAGCGCGCGACGATCGACT
>JBGSSK010000175.1:0-39986 GCA_041737095.1 Parvularculaceae bacterium
GCCAGCGCCGGCGAAAGGCGCCGCGCGCGCGGTGCTCGCCGCCGCCGCACGCAATGGCGGCGATGCAGAAGAAGCGATGGCGACGGTGACCCAGCTCGATCGGATCAAGGCCTACCGACAATTGAAACCGACGAAAGCCAATGCCGCTTGATCTGCGGCGCGCCGAGCGCAATACGCAGCGTCGATGTCAGAACCGCGACTGAAATCCGGAATCCGCGTTGCAGCGCAACTGCGCCGTGCGCAAGCCGCAGGCGCATTTGCTGTCGTTGCGCGGCGCGGCGATCCGGACGCCGGCGCCATCGCGGTCAAGGTGTATATGGGCGCCCGCAAGTGTAGGCTGCACGTGCAGGCGCGCGACCATGAGGGAAAGCCGGTGTGGCGGGAACCTTTCGATGGTCCGGTCGAAGAAGCGAAGATCGACGCCTATCTCGAAAAAGAGAAGCGCTTCGATCAGGATATCTGGATCGTCGAAATCGAAGATCGCGAAGGGCGCGGATTTTTGGACTAACTTTGGTCGTCGAGAATTCGCCGCGAAGCTCTGAATTCTAGCCTATCGGCCGCAACATCGCCAAGCCGCTGGTTGCGATGCCTTTCATCATCTGTAGCACGATCAACAGGGATGCATTGACGCTCCCCGCTCCCTCAACGCTGCCCTGCAGAATGATTTGGTTGTTCTGGCGAATCTGAATGAGGTCGCCGGACTCGAAATTGACAGGAAGGCTTTCGTCTGCCGAATCGAGAAAAGCCCTTGCGACGCCGTCATTGCAACCAAGGACAGCGACGACTTGACCTTCACGAACCAGTTCGGCGCGCAGGCCAGCGACGCCGCGCAGATCGACCGCCAGCGCCTTTCGACCGGATTTCAACGCCAGGTAAAAGGTGCGTCCTGACCCCGTGTGACCGGCGACGCCTTGCAATGTCGCCGACAGGGTCTTTGCGACTGGAGAAATTCTCACGAATAACGTCTTCACCGCCCGCCTCGGCCGCCATGCGGCGCTTTCCGCTCGCCGTCCGGCAGCAAATACCGGACCATCGGCGGCGATCAATCGTGATACGGCCCTTCAGGTTCAGAGAAATTGAGCCGCCGCATCAGGTACGCATCCGCCGATGCGACCATCTGATCCATATGCGACTCGAAGAAATGGTCGGCCCCCGGCACGACTTCGAACTCGACCTTGCGCCCTTTCTGGGTGCGGGTGCGCTCGACCATGGTTCTAGTGTCGTCTGCGGCGCAAACCTTGTCATTCTCGCCATGGATAACGATGCCGGAAGATGGGCAGGGCGCGAGGAAAGTGAAGTCGAAAAGATTGGCCGACGCCGATACGGAAACGAATCCGACAATTTCCGGGCGGCGCATCAGGAGTTGCATGCCGATCCATGAGCCGAAGGAAACGCCGGCGACCCAGGCGAATGGCGCATTCGGGTTCAAGGATTGCAGAAAATCGAGAGCTGTCGCTGCATCCGCCAATTCGCCCTGGCCCTGGTCATATTCGCCGACTGAGCGGCCGACGCCGCGGAAATTGAATCGCAGCACCGAAAAGCCGCGCCGCAGGAACATGTTATAGAGCTCGTAGACGGCGCGATTATTCATCGAGCCGCCGAAAAGCGGATGCGGATGGAGAACGAGCGCGAGCGGCGGATTCTCGCCGCGGCCTCGCTGATAACGGCCTTCGATACGTCCTTCCGGTCCAGCGAAAATCACTTCTGGCATTCAAATTCCTCGATTTCCCGCAACGCGATTCGGCCTATCGGATCAGTCGAAAATTCCGATTTTCCACAGGGTTAATAGTTGACTATTTTACTCGGGTTTCCTATGTCCAGCCCGTCACGGCGGCCTGTCTCGGGGGCGCTTTACCATGAAATGGTAAGCTCGGACCGATTTTGGAAGCGGTTGTGACATCGTTGCAACTGCAGTGAGGTCGACGGGATGAGACTTACGACCAAAGGGCGCTATGCCGTGCAGGCGATGGCTGACATCGCGACGGCGGTAGGCGAGGCGCCGGTCTCGCTGCCGGACGTCGCCGAACGGCAGGGAATCTCCGCAGGCTACCTTGAACAGCTGTTCGCTAAATTGAGGCGGGCGGGCCTTTTGCGGAGCGCACGCGGCGTTTCGGGCGGATACAGTCTGGCGCGCGATGCGCATCAGATTCGCGTGTCGGAAATTATCGCGGCGGTTGACGAGGAAATCCAGACGACCGCATGCGGGGGCAGCGTCATCGGATGCCAGGGCGGCGGCGCGCGCTGCCTGACCCATGACCTTTGGGAAGAGCTGGGCCGTCAGATCGATCTTTTCCTGAGCGCTGTCACGCTCGGCGATATCATTGAAAAACGCGTTGGCGGCATGGCCGCGGTCAACGCCCCGGCCGGCAGCGTGCGCGCGGTGTTCGGAGCGGCCGAATGAGAGAAGGGAAGAAACGACACTATCTCGATTACAATGCAACGACGCCGCTGCTGCCTGAGGTGGTCGATGCTGTGTGCGCAGCGATGCGCACGATCGGTAATTCATCGTCGGCACATGAGGAAGGACGCGCGGCGCGCGCTATTGTCGAGGAAGGCCGCGAAAAACTGCGGGTGCTGGTGAGCGGACCCGTGAACGGCGTGATCATCACCGGCGGCGGCACGGAGGCTATCCACTACGCTCTCAATGGCACAGTGAAGAACGGATCTGTCAATAGGATTTTCGCAAGCGCGATCGAGCATGCAGCGGTGCCGGCGAATGCGAGCGAGACCGGCGTTCCTGTCGAAACGATCCCGGTCACGAAATCCGGCGTCGCCGATCTCTGCTGGCTCGAAGACCGATTGAAAAAATACGATGCGGCGCGCGAGAGCGGGTTTCTCGTTTGTCTGATGCTCGCCAACAATGAGACGGGTGTTATCCAACCGGTCGAGCAAGCCGCCGCGATCGCTCATCGACATGGCGGGCTCCTCTTTGTGGACGCCGCGCAGGCGGTCGGCAAGATCCCGGTGAACTTCACAATGTGCGGCGCAGACCTGATGGCGGTCACGGCGCACAAATTCGGCGGCCCGATCGGCGTCGGCGCGCTCATCGCCGGGCCGAACATGCCGCTTCATCCGATCTTGCGCGGCGGCGGTCATGAATCAAATCGCCGCGCCGGCACGCACAATGCGCCGGCGATCGCCGGGCTCGGCGTCGCAGCGGATCTCGCGCCGAGAACGATGTCAAAAGCAGGCGCGATCGCCGCTCTGCGAGATCGGATGCAGGACGCTGCAGAAGCGGCTGGCGCCCATATTTGGGGCAAAGGAGCGGCGCGACTTCCCGGGACATTGTCCCTATCAGCGCCGGGCTTTGCATCGCAAACCCAATTGATGGCCATGGACCTCGCCGGCATTGCGATCTCATCGGGATCCGCCTGCTCCTCCGGAAAGACCAAACCATCTCATGTCCTCGCCGCGATGGGCGCAGACGACAATCTTGCAAGCTGCGGCGTTCGTGTCTCGCTTGGCTGGAACTCAAGCGATGAAGACGCTGATGCTTTCTGTCGCGAATGGCCGGCGGCGTATGAACGGGTGAAGGCGAGGGCGGCATGATCAACGGGACGAACCGCCCAATCGCGCATCGCGCCGCCGTAAGAGCGGCGGCGGTCGCAGCAATTTTGCTCGTTGGAATGGAAATGATTAGATTTTTTGGCGGCGCGAAGCATCTTGATCGCGGCGAGGAAATGTTGATCGCACTTTCTGGCGGCGGGGTATACGCGCTCGTTTGGGCGTCAATGGCGGCGATGACGGCGCGCCTGATGAAAGGTATCGGCGAGGCTGCGGAACGTCAAAAGAATTCAGGTGATCCGACGTGAGCGAAGCAAAAGAACGTATCGACAAGTCGACAATCGAGACAGCGAAATCGCTCGAGACTTACAAATACGGATTCACCACGAATATTGAGTCGGAGAAAGCCCCGAAGGGCCTCAGCAAAGAAACCGTCCGGTTCATTTCGGCGAAAAAGGAAGAGCCGGAATGGATGCTCGACTGGCGCCTGAAGGCGTTCGAGCGCTGGCTGACAATGAAAGAACCGGCATGGGCGATGATCCATTATCCGGAGATCGACTATCAGGACGCCTATTACTATTCGGCGCCGAAGACCGGCGCCAAATACAAATCCCTCGACGATGTTCCTGCTGAAATTCTCGCGGATTTTGAAAAGCTTGGCATTTCCCTTAAGGAAACCGGAACTCTGCTTGGCGTTGAAGGCGCGCCAAAGGTCGCAGTCGATGCAGTATTCGATTCGGTTTCGGTCGCGACGACCTTTCGCAAGGAACTTGAGAAAGCCGGCGTCATATTCATGTCGATTTCGGAGGCGATCCGCGAGCATCCCGAACTCGTCCGGAAATATCTCGGCACGGTTGTGCCGACCTCGGACAATTTCTTTGCGACGCTGAATTCAGCAGTGTTTTCTGACGGCACGTTCGTCTATGTGCCGACGGGCGTGAAGTGTCCGATGGAGCTCTCGACCTATTTTCGCATTAATGAAGCGAATACCGGCCAGTTCGAGCGGACGCTGATTGTTGCCGCGCCCGGTTCCTATGTTTCCTATCTTGAAGGTTGCACCGCGCCGATGCGTGATGAAAACCAGCTTCACGCCGCAGTTGTCGAACTCGTCGTCGAGGACGATGCGGAGATCAAATATTCGACCGTGCAGAACTGGTATCCAGGCGACAAGGACGGGCGCGGCGGAATCTACAATTTCGTGACGAAGCGCGCCGATTGCCGCGGCAAGAATTCAAAGGTTTCGTGGACGCAAGTTGAAACTGGCTCTGCCATCACCTGGAAATATCCGTCTTGCATACTCAAGGGCGAGAATTCCTCGGGCGAGTTCTTTTCGATTGCCATCACCAACAATCATCAGCAGGCTGACACTGGCACGAAGATGATCCATCTTGGCAAGAACACGAAATCGAGAATAATCGCCAAGGGTATTTCGGCTGGACGCTCAAGTTCGACCTATCGCGGACTAGTTAGTATCCACCGCAACGCTTCCGGCGCGCGCAATTTCACGCAGTGCGATTCATTGCTTATCGGTTCGGACTGCGGCGCGCACACAATTCCCTATATCGAGACAAAGAATCCGGACGCGCTCCTCGAGCATGAAGCGACAACGTCTCGGCTGTCGGAAGATCAGCTATTCTATTGTCAGCAGCGCGGACTCTCCGAGGAAGACAGCGTCGCGCTCCTCGTCAACGGCTTTTGCAAGGACGTATTGCAAGAGCTGCCGATGGAGTTCGCGGTCGAGGCGCAGAAACTAGTGAGCGTCAGCCTGGAAGGGAGCGTCGGGTGATGGCGACTAAATCCAAGATCGCCGCCATCCCTGACGCGCTGCAGCGGGAAGCGCCGCGGAGCAGATTCGGATTCTCGCGTGTGGAAAAGGATCTTGGACCAGCAGCGCATGTTTGGATGCTGCGCAGCTTCCGTGGTGACGCCATAAGGCTGATCGCGGGATCTTTCGCCGCCATACTCCTCGCCGCATGCTCCGCTGAACCCCCAAATCGCGTTTACAACCGCGATCCGGCGCTGCCGGCAGATTTGCCGTTTTCATCTGCGGTTGTCGTTGGCGACGTGATTTATCTCTCGGGCGAGATCGGACGCGCGCCGGGGAGCGTGACGCTTGTCGAAGGCGGCGTCGGCGCTGAAACGCGGCAAATTTTCGAAAACTACAAGGCGACGCTCGCGAGTCACGGCGCAGATTTGTCGGATATCGTCAAGTGCACGGTCTTCCTCGAAAACATGTCGACATACGCCGAGATGAACGCCGCTTACGCCGCGGCCTTCCCGGATGAGAAGCCGGCGCGTTCGACGCTTGGCGTTGACGGCCTGGCGATGGGCGCTGCACTGGAAATCGAATGTCTGGCTGTGAAGAAATGATGCGCGACGGAGATCATCACTTGGCTGGTTCGAAAAGTCGGGTCCGAAAAGGGATGCGATACGTCGGCGCAAGCGCGTGCACAGCAGCGTTGTTGCTTGCTTCATCTGCGATCGCACAATCAACGGACAATCCGATTCCGAGCGCAGGCGGCGCTCTGATCATGCCGACGCAAGAGCTTCCAGATCCGCTGGAGGCGGGCTGGAATGAAGAAAGCGTCTGCAAGATCATTGAGGAGAACGCGAATATAAGGGCGTTGCGCTGCGCATTTCCGCCGGGCGTCGGCCATGAGCGACACTTCCACGCCGCGCATTTCGGATTTGTGTTGCAAGGCGGAAAAATGCAGATCACCGACGGAACCGGAACCGTCGAGCGCGACATCAAATCCGGCGCTTCATGGACCAGCGACGTCGTCGAATGGCACGAGGTGCTCAACATTGGCGATACGACCGCCGTATATCTGATTGTTGAGCCGAAAGGATCCTCCGAATAATGTTATCGATCGATAATCTCCACGTTTCTGTCGGCGGTCATGAAATCCTTCGCGGATTGACGCTCGAGGTGCCGGCGGGCGAAGTCCATGCGATCATGGGACCGAACGGCTCTGGCAAGTCGACGTTGTCCTATGCTGTCGCCGGCCGTGAGAATTATGAGCCGACGCAAGGCGGCATTCGACTAGATGGTCGAGACATTCTCGGTCTTGATCCAGATGAACGCGCCGCAAGGGGATTATTCCTCTCGTTCCAACATCCGATGGAAATTCCCGGCGTCGCGACCATGAATTTCATCCGGACGGCGCTCAACGCGCAAAAGAAGGCGCGCGGCGAGGTTGAAGTCTCCGCCGCGGACTTCCTGAAGATTATCCGCGCCAAAGCGAAAATCGTCGGCCTGACCGACGAGAAACTGAAACGCCCGTTCAATGTCGGCTTTTCCGGCGGTGAAAAGAAACGGATGGAAATGCTGCAATTGGCGATTTTCGAGCCGCGTTTCGCCATCATGGACGAAACGGATTCAGGTCTTGATATCGATGCGTTGAAGATGGTCGGCGATGTCGTGAATTCGTTGCGCGGGCCGGAGCGTGGTTTCCTGGTGATCACGCACTATCAGCGGCTGCTCGATTATATCAGGCCGGACCGGGTGCACGTTCTCGCGCGCGGGCGGATTGTCAAGTCAGGCGGCGCGGAACTTGCGCTCGAGCTTGAAGAATCCGGCTATGACAAATTCATCGAGGCCGCGTAGATGAACTTGACGCGCCCTGCCAAGGATGCCGGTGCGCATGCCGCCATTGCGGCCGGGTTCAGCGCGCGTGGCGCGAACACGGCGATTCAATCGCTTGCCTACGAACGGTTCTCGGAAATGGGCCTGCCGCACCGGCGCCTCGAAGGATGGCGTTGGTCGGATTTCGACGCCGCGCTGCGTGATTATTTTCCCGATCCGGCGGCTGGGTCGCTGGCTGCGCCGCCGCTTGCGGCGGACCTTGCGGGTCTGAAGTCGCTTGAGTTTCACATCGAGAACGGCTGGATCCAGGCGCCGTCCGGCGGTGCGCCGGAAGGCGTTCGCTTCGGGATCGTCGACGCAGAGGGCGTAATGCCTGAACTCGAATCTAACGCGATCGCTTCGCTGAATGCGGCGATGGCGCGTAAGGCGCTTCGAATCGAAATCGCAAAGGGCGTGCATTTCGTGCAGCCGATCCTAATCCGCCACGTCGTTTCGGGCGGCGGCTTTTGTTTCGGCCAAAGCCTAATTTGCCTTGGCGAGGGCGCGCGGGCCACGATTATCGAGAGCTACGAAGGCGGCGGCGCCGGCTTTTATTCGTATCTTTGCCGCATCGCCCTGAAGGACGGCGCTCATATTGATCGAGCGCTAATTCAGGAACTTGGCGACAATACCGTTCTTCATGCGCTTGCGGCGGCGAAAATCGAGAAGTCCGCGCATTTCAACCAGGCGTCGCTATCGACGGGCGCGCGCCTGTCACGCCATGAAACCCACTTACAATTCGTTGCGCCTGACGCTGCCGCCAACATCGCAAGCGCGGCGCTGGTCGGCGGCCGCCGCCACAACGACTTCACCAGCGAAATCGTTCATATCGGCGAATCCTGCACGACGCGCCAGAGGCACAAAGGCGTCGCGACGGACAATGGACGCAACGTCTTTCAGGGAAAATTCCGAGTCGTGAAAGGCGCACAGATGACCGATGCGCGCATGAACGCCGACGCCTTGCTGTTGGCCGAAGGCGCAGAGGCCAATCATAAGCCGGAGCTGGAGATATACGCTGATGACGTTCAGTGCGCGCATGGCTCGACGGCAGGGGCGCTCGACGCCAATGCGATTTTTTATCTGCGTCAGCGAGGGCTCTCCGAAGTCGCCGCCCGCGCGCTCCTGATCGACGCATTCGTTTCAGGCGTTTTCGAAGGGATCGAGCACCCCGGCGTCGCACAGGCGTTTCATCACCGCATTGCAAAATGGCTGGAGACCGCATGACGTCGCCAGCCCTCGATATCGCAGCGCTCCGCGCCGAGTTTCCCATTCTCGGCAGGGAAATTCACGGCAAGCCGCTGGTCTATCTCGACAACGCCGCGTCGGCGCAAAAGCCTCGCGCCGTCATCGACGCCATGAAAAACGCGATGGAAGGAAGCTACGCGAACGTCCATCGCGGTTTACATTTCCTGGCGAATGAAACGACGAGCGCTTTCGAAGCTGCGCGAAAATCCGCAGCGGCTTTCGTCAACGCGGCTTCGAGCGATCAAATCATTTTTACGTCAGGCGGGACCGATGCGATGAACCTCGTCGCCAGCTCGCTGGGGCAGGAAATGAACGCCGGCGATGAAATCATTCTGTCCATCATGGAGCATCATTCGAATATCGTCCCGTGGCACTTTCTGCGCGAACGGAAGGGCGTTGTCCTCAAATGGCTTGATGTTTCCGATGACGGCGAGATCGATCTCGACGCCTATGAGAGCTTGATATCCGAACGAACAAGGCTCGTTGCGGTTACCCATATGTCGAATGTGCTGGGGACGCCTACGCCCGCGAAGGATTTGACCCGCATCGCTCACGAGCACGGCGTCAGGATTTTTGTCGACGGCTGTCAGGGCGCCGTTCACGGCAAGGTCGATGTGCAGGAGATCGGCTGCGACTTCTATGCGATGACCGGGCACAAACTCTATGGCCCGACCGGCATAGGCGTCCTTTACGGCCGGCGCGACGCCCTTGCGGCGATGCCGCCCTATCGAGGCGGCGGCGAAATGATTGAGGTCGTGACCAAGGATTACGTTACCTACAATGAGCCGCCTCATCGTTTCGAAGCCGGCACGCCGCCAATTCTCGAAGCGATCGGGCTCGGCGCCGCGCTCGAATGGATGATGGCGAAGGGCGTCGATCGCCTCGCCGCGCATGAAGCGATACTCAAGGAGCACGCGATGTCGGAACTGCGGAAGCTCGATTTCGTACGCCTGTTCGGAGAGGCGCCGCGCAAGTCGCCGATCATCGCCTTCAACATCGCCGGCGCGCATCCGCATGACGTGTCGACCATTCTTGATCGCGCTGGCGTCGCCGTGCGGGCCGGCCATCATTGCGCCCAGCCCTTGATGAAACGCCTCGGCGTTCCCTCGACCGCCCGCGCTTCCTTCGCCGCCTACAACACTCATGACGATGTCGAGGCGCTAATGCGCGGTCTTCGCAAGACATTCGAGCTTTTAAGATAGGATCATCCGATGACCGACATGCGAGATGTTATCGACCTGAAGGAAGCCGATGAGCCTTCAGAACGCGCGCAGGCCTCGGTTGCGGCCGGCGCGGCGATCCCGGCTGATGAGATGATCAGGATCACGGCGGACGTCGTTCGCGCACTAAAGACCGTTTACGATCCGGAGATCCCGGTTGATATTTACGAACTAGGCCTCATCTATAAGGTCGATCTGTCGGACGAACGGCTGTTGACGGTTGAGATGACGCTTACAGCTCCTGGTTGCCCGGTCGCCGGCGAAATGCCGGGGTGGGTCGAAGGCGCGCTTCGCGGGATCGAGGGCGTTGAAGACGTCACGGTCGCCATGACCTTCGACCCGCCATGGACGCCGGACAGAATGTCAGATGAAGCAAAACTCGAACTCGGATATTTGTGATGGCCCGCAGACCAAGACCGAAAGTTGTCACGCTGACCGATCGCGCCGCAAAGCAAATGCAGCAAATCATGGATTCTGCCGCGGCAGACTTCATCGGCGTTCGCATTGGCGTCAAGAATGGCGGCTGTGCGGGCATGGAATATGTGATGGATTACGCAACCGAAATTGCGCCGCTTGATGAGGTTGTCGAAGAGAACGGCATCAAGGTCCTCATTGATCCCAAAGCGATCTTGTTCCTGATTGGCACGGAAATTGACTTTGTCGTGGAAAAGCTTTCGCAGCGCTTCACTTTCAGCAACCCGAACCAGACGGACGCCTGCGGGTGCGGCGAAAGCGTGACGATCGTCCCGGCGATCGCAGAATTATAGGAATCTCTTTTCGCGCCTTCGCCCGCATATTGCTGTTGCGATCAGCCCCTATCGGTCTACACTAACGCCCGTCGGAAACGCCGGAGACATGATGGCGCTGTCTGCTTCCTTCATGGATCATGCGAAGGAGCTGTTTGCTCCTTTTGGTGAAATTCGCGTCCGCAAAATGTTTGGCGGGGCGGGCGTATATTGCGATGATCTGTTTTTCGCAATCATGGATGATGAAGCGATCTACCTGAAAGTCGATGACGCCACCCGGCCGGAGTTCGAGGCGCGCGGCCTTCGACCATTCACATTTGAGACGAAGGACGGATTGTCAACGACGATGTCTTATTACAATGCGCCTGAAGACGTGTTCGAAAATGATGATGAATTGAGAAAATGGACCGCGCTTGCGCTGGACGCCGCGACGCGCGCCACGAAATTCAAGAAGATTTCCAAGAAAAAGGCGCTGAATCCGAAGGCGGTGAAACGCTGAATGATGGCGCGCTCTTGCAGGCCGGCACGATCGCCGCCACGCCACGCGCCTAACCCGTTCCGAAGCTTTGGACGAGGCTCCCGGCGACGAGGCGCCAGCCGTCGATCAACACGAAAAATATCAGTTTGAACGGCAACGAAATGACGATCGGCGGCAGCATCAGCATGCCCATCGCCATGAGGATTGACGAAATCACCATGTCAATGATGAGAAATGGGACGAAGATCAGGAAGCCGATTTCGAAAGCGCGGCGGAGCTCGGAAATCATGAACGCAGGCGTCACAATGTAAAGCGGCGCACTCTCCGGAGTGTCCGGCGGCACTTTCGCCAGCGTGAAAAAGAGCGACAGGTCCTTTTCGCGCGTCTGTCCCAGCATGAATTCCTTGAGCGGGGCGGTCGCGGCCGGCAATGCCTGCTCTATAGGCATTTCCTCTTTCATCAGCGGCGCAATGCCGGCGTTATAGGCCTCGGTAAAAGTCGGCGCCATGACAAATGCAGTAAGAAAGAGGGCGAGCGACATGATGACAGGGTTCGGCGGGCTTTGCTGCACGCCGATTGCAGTTCTCAGAAGCGAAAGAACGACGACGATCCGAATGAACGAAGTCATCATGATGAGGATCGACGGTGCAAGCGACAGCACTGTCGTCAGTATCAGGAGTTGAATGATCCTTGATGTGAAGCCGCTGCCTTCGCCCATATCAAGCGTAAGCGTCTGCGCCAGCGCCGCTGACGGAATGGCGACGGCGGCGGCGAGGGCGAGGAGGAAGATGCGCCGTCGCGCGATCATAGGATTCCTGCGGCGCGCAGGGCGCTGGTGTGGTCGCGCGGGTGGCGATGGAGCAGTTTTGCGACCGCCGGCGGTACGTGGAGTTTCCTCGGCGAGCAGGCGGCGCCTGCGTCTGCGAATGGGTCCGCTGCCTCACGTACCGGAATGCCGTTCTCAACGATCGTGACGTTTGCCTGATCAAGAATGATCAGGTGCTCGCGGCCGTCACAAGAGAGGATTGCGGCGCGGCGCCGCTGGTCAAGACTTAGGGTCTCGACGACCGACAAGCGGCGCGCGCGATGAAGAGCCGTCGCGCCGTTTTGCAGACCGATTTTCCTGGCGCCGAGAGCGGCGAGACCGATCATGCCGAGGACCGCAGTCAGTGCAAAAACGATACGTCCGAGATCGATGAGTTCCATCACGCCGTCCCTCGAAGAGATTGTCTCAACAAGGATAAAATTAGGATTACGGGTTTAATGGCGAGTTAAGGTTAATTCCGGGAAGCGGGATTATTTCGCACGACTGATTGGTACGTTCTCGAACTCTGACGCCAGGCCGGCGAGGCCCATCGAAACGCCGCCGAAATCCTTTACAAAAAATTCAAGATAACGTCGAGTCAACGCCAATGAGGCGGCGACGGCGGCGCTGTCTGGCGCATAGGAATTCGCGCCGGGCGTTAACGAAGTCGAATGCAGGCTGAATGTCGCAATTGGCGTCCCGGCCGCCGCAAGGCTTTTGGTCAGTGCGACCAGCTCGTCAAACCGTGCATTCTCGCAGGACAGGCGGAACGGCGCTGTCAGCAAACGCCTTTGCGACCTTCGCCTCTGACCAAGCCCTGGATCGTCAGGCTGACGGAGGAAAATGCGGCCGCCGCGCAACGCCAGTGCGCCGCATACCGGAATGACGTCAACCTGGCCGCATTCGGTATTGACGCGGAAGGGATTGTTCCCGGCGTCGCTGAAATCCGGGCCGCCTGCTGACGAATAATCAAATCCCGGGGATGGGCTGAAATCATATCGAATGCCCGCCGCCGCAATTTCTCGATAGGCGCTTTTCGAGACGCCGTAACGGCCGGCGCGATGGGCAATGGGCCGATATCCAATGACGCGCTCGAAGGCGTTTGCAAGCGTTGCCAGTTTCGTCGCGTGAATTGCGGGCGGCAAGTTTCCCTGCCACGAATAGTAAGCGCCTTCAAAACCGCCAAAGGGCGGCGTGCTCCATTGATGGAGGTGGATTCCGAGATCGGCTCGGCCTTCGGCCGAAAGCGTACGGAAATAGCGGGTGTTTTCGGGGTCCATCAGGACCGGATACGTGAGAAAGTACAAAGGCCGTACGCTGAACTCCTCGCAGAGCCGCTGCAGAGCATCGACGCCTTCCGGCGCATGAATCCTATGAGCGCCCGGAGAGAAGTCATCCCAGCAGAATTGCTCTTCCGTATCGATGGTGAACAACAGCGCCGGCCGCGTCGGTTGATTCCGCTTGATCGCAGTGACCCTCGTCCCTGCAGATTTTCGCGCATTTTTCGTTATATCTTCATACAGCGTCGAAAGGGCGTTCGATCTATTCTCCCATGAATGCGCGGTCGCGAATTCTCGCGTCGCCCTGCGATCCGCCGCGGCGCAGACCTCCTGAAGCGCGGCGGCGAAGGATTCCGGCGTCCTTTCCTCGACGATGCGTCCGCCGGCGCGCGCCGTGATGACTTCCTTCGAACCGCCCGCATCGCTTGCAACCGCCGACGCGCCGCAGGCCATTGCTTCAAGGAGAATATTCGGCCAGCCTTCGCGGGCGGACGCGAGGGCGAGCGCATCCGCTGCGTTGTAGATTTCGACTAGATCGGCATGAGGCAGCGCGCCGAGGAAGCGGACGCGCTCGGCAAGCCCCAATTGGCGGACAACATCCCGCAATGAGCGCTCGTCCGGACCCTCGCCGGCGATTAACAACGTCGCATCCGGGATCCGCCCCACCGCCCGGATGACGACTTCATGACCTTTACGGGCGATTAGCCCGCCGACGGATGCGACGACCAAGCCATCGAGGCGCATTCGCCGGCGGATCGCCGCCCGATCAAGCGGGCGAAATCGCTCAAGATCGACGCCATTTCCGATAACGGAGATTTTCTCCGCCGGCGCGCCGAGCTGGACGAGCTCTTCCTTCAAGGCCGCAGCAACGCTGATCACCGCGTCGGCCCGCCGAATCGCGTCAAGGATGAGGGCGCGAGGTCGCGCATACCGGGTCAGGAGCGTCACGTCGCTTCCCCGTGCGGTCAGGACAAAGGGCTTGCCCAGACTTTGCGCGACGCGGGCCGCGGCGACGCCGTCCGGATAAAGGTAATGCGCGTCGATCAGATCGAAATCCTGACCGGCCGCCAGCAATTGCCGCGCAGCGTTCTCGATGGCGTGAGCGAGCGAAACCGGCGCGATGTTCATGCCGACTTTCGGCGGCAGGAAATATCGGGGATGGTCGATGGCGATCCCTTTTCGGATTTCGAACCCCGGCGCCGCGGCGTACCTGGCATATCTCCCGAAAATCCCAGCAGTCGATGGAAACCAGGGCACAGGGGCAATGACGCGCGCCTCTCCTCCGGAATGACGCCGCCAGGCGTCAAGCCGATTCTCGACAAAGACGCCGTGATTTGGAGCAGCCGCATTGGGATAGAGGGTTGTTATCGTCAGCAGCTTCATTGTTATTGGTCGTAGCCCTTCCGCATCCGGCGCGCAGTTCGGCCGCGCACAGCAATTTTTCCGCCGCTACGATTTCAGAAAAATTTTCAGAATTAATTAACGCTTGATCAAACTAAAACGTGCCAAGTGCTTTGCAGCAAATACAGGGTTAATCGTGAGCCTGATTTCCAATCCAGCCGAGAGACACATGATAAGCGATGAGAACGCGCCGCTTCCGGTTCTGGCGTGCTGGGCGATCTGGGCGATTGTGTCAACCGCGCTCTGGTGTCTCGTTCTCAGCTTGGCCGCGCGACTCGCCTATTGAACGGCAAGCTCGTTCGGCGATTATCCGACCGAACCGTCCACGGCGACATTTAATTTCTCATTAGGCATAGGTTTCGCAGCGCACACCCCGCGGCGTCTCACGAAAGCACATTGCCCAACGGCGCCTGTTTCGAAATGGTGCAGTCGCCATGAGTGCCGATCATATTACGGGATTAGAATTCATCCACGCCAGCGCCGCGGTGACCGGCGTCGCTTTTGTTGCAAGTCTTGGCGTTGCTTTCGCGCCGCAAATTGTCAGGCGACTCAGTCGCCAGCCCCTGGTCGCCCTCATCGCCGTGAACTCAAGCCCTGGCGAAAGCGCTTCGGGGCGGGTTGATATACAAAGCGTTCGGCATGAGGAGCTGGAAAGGCGCGCTGCATCGGCGAAAGCTGGTCTGCGGCGCATCGGCAAGCGGGCGTTCGACCTGCTGGCGGCGCTATCGCTTCTGGTGTTTCTATCGCCATTGCTGATTGCGACGGCGATTGCGATCCGGCTCGATTCGCCCGGACCCGTCTTATATCGACAGCGCCGGGTTGGACTGAACGGGCAGGCGTTCGATATTTACAAATTCCGGTCGATGCGCAACGACGCGGAAAAAAACGGTGCCTGCTGGGCGGAAGTCAATGACCAGAGGGTCACGCGTGTCGGCCGGCTGATCCGGCGGACCCGGATCGACGAAATTCCGCAGGCGATAAACATAATGAAGGGCGACATGAGCTTCGTCGGGCCGCGCCCCGAGCGCCCGGAGTTTGTCAGCCTCCTCGAGAGCGCCATCCCGAACTACCACGAGCGGCATCTGGTCAAACCCGGCATCACCGGTTGGGCGCAGGTCAAGTACGTTTACACCGCGTCGGTGGAGGGCGCCCGCAACAAACTCGGTTACGATCTGTTCTACGTCAAGCACATGTCGCCATTGCTCGACATTCTCATCGTCCTGATGACGGTCCGCGTCGCCCTGTTCGGCGTCGGCAGCCGCTAACATGCCGCATCGCCGAATTCGCTTTGAAAGCCGGCAATGACGCTGCTAGTTCTGATCCGGTCGTTGATTGCGGGCCTGTGCGCCGTCGCTGTTCTATCGGCCTGCTTCGTCCTTTCGTACCGTGGCGAATTCCGAACCGCGGAGGACGCGCGCGCAATAGCAGCCCCGTCAATAGCGAAAGCAAGAGCGCTCGGCGCGCGATGGCGTACTGACAATTCGGAGGCGTCTGCGCGCGACTACGCGCGCGCGCTGCTGGCGGCCGGGCTCTATGACGAACTCCTCCATGAGATCTCGGGAAACGGACTGATGAGCGGTGCTCCGCTCGAATCTTCGTTAATCCGGGGCGAAGCGACTCTGCAAAAGGGTCGGTATGCTGAGGCCGTTGCAATCGCAGCCGAGAACGGAGACGTCGGCGGCAATCCTTATTTGGCCTATTTGGGGGGGCGAGCGATTTATGCGCTGACTGCGGATGCGGCGGAAGCCGCGCCGGCGCTTGCGCTAGCCTTGCGAGGTCCGATGGACCTTGCCGCGAAGGGGTGGCTTTTTCGGGCGCGGATCGCCCTTGATGCGAACGACTTCGCGACGGTCGAGGCAGCGATGCGTCGCGCGCTCGAAGCGGGCGGCTCTCGTGACGAAACGGACGATATCGCAATAGAAATGGCCATACGACAGGGCGATCTGGCGCGCGCCGAGGGGCGGATTTCGGCGAGGAGCGACAATGCTCGTCACTGGTTTCAGGCATCCGTCGCAAGATCCCCGGCGTCGATGCGACTGTTGGCGATGGCGAGGTTGAAGATCGGCGATGCGCGCTCGGCGGCGCGGCTGCTTGAAGAGGCGGAGCGATCGGGCGCTGAAAACATCCAGTCGCAGCTTTTGCTTGCTTTCGCCCGATGGAACGCCGGCGATTTGGCCCAGGCCCATCGGCTGGCCGCAAAAATCCTTGCGGCGGCGCCGCGAAATTGGGTCGCGCTGGACCTCGCGTCAGCGATCGCTTCCGACATGGGCCGCGTCGAAGACGCCGAAGAATTGTTGAGCCGCCTAGCGGATGTGCGCCCCGCACTCGCAGTGATGCGGCGCATGCAATCGGCCTCGGTCGACAAAGACCTTGATCGCATATTCGACGCCGTCATCGGCCTTGAGGTTGATCTGTCGCATGGCGGCGGGGCGTCCGCGCTGCTCGGCGACTTCGAAGGCGTTTCGCCGATTTGGCGAGAACCATCGCACGAATGGCGAGCAATCACCGCGCTCGCCGCCGCGATCAATCATGGCGATCAACGAGCAATCCTCGCCGCGGCGCGCACATTGACCTCGGCCGGCGAAACTGCGCTGGGACTGACGCTTGCCGGTCGCGCTTTCGGCATTCTCGGCGACTTTGACAGCGCAGACAAAGCTGCGGCGCGCGCGTCAATCTTGGCGCCGTCGTTTTTTGAGCCGGTCAGGATCAGCGCCGATCAATTTCTGCAGAGCGGCCGAACGGGCGACGCGATCCGCCTTGTTGCCGATTTCGTAGGCCGAAACCCGCTGAATGAAGAAGCGATGCTGCAATACGCTCGGCTGTTGGCGAAATCTGGCGATGCGCGCGCCTCCTATGCCGCCTTCTCGAAAATCCGGCCGGAGGCTGCCTTCGCCGACAGGGCGACCGCACTGCTTTATGCAGAAATGGCGCTGTCGGCAGGCAAAGTCGAGACGGACCGAATGGTCGCCGCCGCGAGCGTTTTTGCTGGTGCAGATGTTCTCGGCCTCGTTCTGGCGAAAACAGGAAATGATCTCGCCGCCACCGCCGCTTTCAGGCGTGCGCTGATCGCCGGCCATTTCGACGCTGAAATCGAGAGCGGCTATCTCGGCGCCATGTCCCGGCTTGGGCGCGCGGGCGCAGCGAAATCACTCCTCGCAGAACTCAGCCAACGCCGGGTGAGCCTGCGCGAATCGCCAAACCTGTGGAAATCTCGTTGAAGCCCGCGAAACATGCCCGGCTATTGGTTAAAAACTCTCAATCAATCCCGGTCATTCCCGATCGCCCGCATGGCAAAGAACTTGCTGGAGGGCTAGGGTATTGGCGATTCGCGGCGGGGCCGTCGCGAGCGGACCCGAATATGAACAAAAGAGGTTAATTACATGATCTTCCGCACCCTCGTCGCCGCCTGCGCCGCGGCAGTACTCGCCGGCTGTGCTTCGTCCGGTCCCGTCCTCAGTTCAGAGCAGCTTCGCGCCACCTCCGGCGGTAGCGAAGAAGTCACCTCCGCTGCCGCATCGCCGGATTATCTGATCGGGCCGCTTGATCAACTCGAAGTATTCGTGTGGCGGGCGCCCGAACTGTCGACAAAAGTGACTGTCCGTCCGGACGGGCGTATCTCGACGCCGCTGGTCGAAGACATGGTTGCGTCTGGAAAGACGCCGACGCAGCTTTCGAAGGATCTCGAAAAGTCGCTTAGCCAATACGTGATCTCGCCGCAGGTTTCCGTGATCGTGTCGAACTTCACGTCGACTTTCGACCAGCAGGTGCGTGTTCTCGGCGAAGCGCAACAGCCGATCGCGCTGCCTTACCAGTCCGGCATGACCGTCCTTGACGTGATGGTTGCGGTTGGCGGTCTGACCGAATTTGCGGCCGGCAATAAGTCGGTGCTCATCCGCGGCAAAGGCGACGATCGCCAGTCCTACCGGCTGCGTCTCGATGATCTCCTCCGGAAGGGCAAGATTTCAGCGAATGTGCCCGTTTTGCCGGGCGACGTCATCCTGATCCCGGAAAGCATTTTCTAGGAACAATCGGGGCGCGGTCATCGACGGCGCCCCGAGATCAACGGGTTTTTGGCGGATGGCTCAAGGATTTGACATTGCTGACCTGCCAAAACCGATCATTCGCTATGGCGTCGGACTATGGCGCCGGCGCTGGACCGTGGCGGCGGTCGCCTGGGCGACCGCGCTGATCGGCTGGTTCGCGCTCTGGCTTGTGCCTGACAAATTCGAATCAAACGCCGTCGTCTATGTTCAAACGGAAACGGTGCTCGATCCCGTAATGAACGGGGTCATGGCGCGTCCGAATTATGAAAAGCGTGTCGAAGTGATGAAGCTGCAACTTCTGACGCGGCCCAATGTCGAAGAAATCATCTATCGAGCGGGTCTCGACAAGGAAATCAAGGCGAGCGCCCCGCGCGAGCGCCAGGCGCAGATGGAACGCCTGATAAGCTGGGTTTCAGGCGAGATCACGATTACCAGCCCGCAAGAGATGTATTTCGTGATCAATTACAAAAATCCCGATCCTGTCATAGCGCGCAATGTCGTTGACGCCGCTCTCAACTTGCTGATCGAACAGGATCTCGGCGCCAGCATCTCCGAAAATGAAGAGGCGCGCAAACGGCTCAACGCTGAAATCGCGAACTTCGACGAGAGACTGACTGCGAAGGAACAGGAAGTCGCCGCTTTTCGCCGTCTGCACGCTGAGGAGCTTGCGCTGGTCGACGGTAATGACCGTCGGCGCGATCTAATGGAAGCTGATCTCTCGCGGGTGACGGACGACCTTGCGCTGGCCGAGCGGCGCGTTGCAACCGTCCGGAGCTTGCTCGGCGCGACACAATCGACGTCATCGGGTTCGGAGCTCGACAAGCTGATGGTCGACCTGGCGACCCTCCGCAGCCAGTATCAGGAAAATTATCCGGATATTCAGGCGCTGAAAGCGCGGGTCGCCCAATTGCAGGCGGGCAGCGGCGACCTGCCGTCAAACCCCGAATACAAGCGCCTTGCAGCCGAGCTGCGTTCGGCGACAGACATTCATGCCGGTCTCCTGGAACGCCAGAAACGGCTGCGTGCAGACCTTGATGCGATCGCTGTGACGATCGGTCAGGCGCCGAGGGTGATGGCGGACCTTCAGCGAATCGAGCGCGACTATGAGCAGACCCGGAAGAATTACGAAGAACTGATCGAACGCCGCGACAGGCTTTCAATCACCAACAATCTCGGCGCCGGCAGCCAGGGTGTCGCCTACCGCATCTTCGAACGACCAACGGCGTCTTTAATTCCCGCATCGCAAAATTTCCGCACTCTTTTGATCGCCGCTGTGTGCGTCGCCGCTCTAGGGGCCGGCCTCGCGACGGGCGCCGTGCTGACCTGGATGCAGAAATCTTTCACGCAGTCGGCGGAACTCGAAACCGCTTTCGGATTGCCGGTGCTCGGCGCTCTCAGCGAGATCAAATCGACAATTGTGATGAGCGACCGGCGCCGTGACTTGCGACGGCTTGGCGCCGCGGCGGCGGCGCTCTGCACGGTTGCCGGCGTCTACAGTTACTGGGAGGTTGTTCGGCTGCCGTCAATTGATCTCGATGGCGCGACGACTGCAAGCATGTCAGGCGATTATGCTTCGAAAGCCGATAAGCTGCGTTAGGAGCGGCCCAAAATGGGACTGATTGAACGGGCGATCGGCGCCGCGGCGTCGAAAGAGGCCGGCGTGGACATGATTGTCGCGTTATCGGAATGCCCTTCCTTCGACGTCGATTTCGCCTCGTTGCGCCACAAGGGCGTCTTTACGCCGGAAGCGCGCGAGGAGGCGCAGGCGTTCGAGTTGCGAGCGATCAAACGACGTCTGCTCCGTCGGATTGGCTTTCTGCAACGCACCGGCCGCGATCGACGCCAGCTCGCGATCGGCGGACGCAACCGAAACCTAATCCTTTTCACCTCGACCCGGCCCGGCGAGGGGAAATCTTTCGTTGCGACCAATCTGGCGCTCAGCCTTGTGCTGGAGGAGGGCGTCCCGGTAATTCTGATAGATGGCGACCCGGCCCGGCCGCGACTCCGCTCCTATTTCGACCTGCCGCCGGGAATCGGGCTGACCGATATCATCAAGGACGCCTCGCAGCCGATCGCGACCGCCGCTTACCGGGCGGCGGGCCTGCCGCTCACCTTCCTTGGAGAAGGGTCGCCATGCCCGAATGCGACGGAGCTTTTCGGCTCGGTTGAAGCAAAGCGGGTTTTCGCCAGCCTGTCGGCGCTCTGCCCTGACGGCCTTGTGCTTATCGACGCCCCGCCGATGCTCGCCACCACCGAGGCGATCTCCCTCGCGCGGCACGCCGACGAGGTCGTTTTCGTCGTCGAAGCCGACGCCACTCCCCAGCCCGCAGCCGCCAGCGCGCTCGATGAATTGCTGGAACTTAATCCCAATGTCAGCCTTTTGCTGAATCGGTGTCTAGTGCCCGGAGGGGGCTCGCATTATGCGGCCTATGAGTATTATGAAAAGCGCATCGGGGAGGACGGGGACGCCCGGTCCAGCGACCCGAAAAGGGGATGATCTAATGCAAATCGACCAAAAACAGACCATGTCGCCGCTGCCGCGCAAGGCGAAGAAACTCCTGCTGGCGACCGCCGCCGGGATGGTGGCGAGCCATGCTGCAGCGCTCGCGCAGCAGCAGGACCAGGGGCCGCAAGCGCCATTGCGTTTTCGGAACGACTATCTGGGCTACGGATTGGCGGTCGGTCCCCGCGTTTCCTACACGGACAATATCCAGCTTGCGCCGAGCGGCTTTGAAGACGACGAATTCGCCGCCTCGATTTCCTCGAACGGCAGCGCGATTCTTTCGAATAACCGCTTTACTGGCATCATCGACGGCAGCCTCGATGTCTCCTACCTGACCGACCAGGCCGAACTCGTCGCCAATCAGGATATCGCCGCCGTCGGCACCGCGACGGTTTCCGACAATCTTCTCTATATCGACGTTGCAGCGTCATCGACGCGCCAGCTCGCCGGAGAAAATGCGCGCTTCTCGCAGAATGTGAACGCCGGCCGCAACCAGCGCGTCAATGTGCACAATTTCGCGGTTAGCCCGTATCTGAACCACCGCTTCGCCAACGGTTCGGCGGCGGAACTGCGTTACCGCTTTAGCCAAGTTTTCATTGAGAACAATAACGCGAACCCATTCGGCCAGACAATCGACGGCGACTCCCGCACGCAGGAAGTTGTCGCAACATACAATAGCGGCAACGCCTTCGACCGGCTTGAAATCGGCGCGACCGCTTATGGCAATCGCACCCGCGACTACGGTTCGAGCGTTCTGCAGGACAACGAGTTCGAACAGGGGACGGTGCAGGGCGATGTGCAGTTCGCCCTGACCGAACGGTTCGCGGTGACAGGCGCTGTCGGCTACGACGAAGTCAGCACGACCGCGCCGGCGAATTTTATTCCGGAGGACCAGCTGACGGGTCTCTTCTGGCGGGCCGGATTCCGCGCCCAGCCGGGCCGCAAGACCGATGTCCGCCTCGAATATGGTCGGCGATATGATGACGATTTCATCGACGCCCGCATCCGGTACGACCTTTCGCCGCGTGTCAGTTTCAACGCCCGTGCAAGCAGGTCCTTCCAGACGCGGTCGCAGGCGGTCGCCACGCAATTCGAGGCGTTGCAGCGGCGAACGCTCGACTTTGTCGAGGGGCTCCGCAATGGCGGGACCGGCGAGGCGGCGGATGTTGTGGATGCGTTGACCCGTGTCTCCAGAAGCCGCCTGGGCGCGCAGCAGATCGGACTTGGCGTTTCGAACACCGCCAACGCTGGACTGTCTGGCGTGTTCGGCCGCACGACACTCGGCGCTTACGCCAATTATCAGGATACCGATTTCGGCTTCCGCCAGATCGAAACAATCGGTGTGGGGCTGAGCGCCAACCGGGAGATTTCCCGGCGCATGTCCGGCTATACCGACTTGTTTTACCGGCGCGTTGATTCAACCGCTGATGTCACTTCATGCCTGCTCGATCCGACATTGTTCGGTTTTGATACAACGCTTCCGGCGTTTGACGCGGCGGCGGCGTGCGGAAGTCTTGTCGGCTTCGAAGGCGAGACAGATACCGTCGGCGGGCGGGTCGGCGTCGCTTACCGCGTCTACAAAAACGTGTCTGCATTCGGCGAATATGCCCACACGGAACGATTCTCGCAGAACGCACTCCAGGAGTTCGGTGAAAACAGCTTCACGGCCGGAATCCAGATGGAATTCTAGTGGATGTACGAAGAATTTTTCAGCTTTGCCGGCTCGCCGTTCCGGCTTGCGCCGGACCCGAAGTTTTTCTTTGGGTCGAAGAGCCACAACAAGGCGATGGCCTATTTGCACTACGGGCTCCGGCAAGCTGAAGGCTTCATCGTCATCACCGGTGAAATCGGCGCCGGGAAATCGATCCTGATCGGGCACCTTATCGATCAGCTGGATCGATCAAGCGTGCTTGCTGCGAATCTCGTAACGCCGAATCTTGCGCCGGACGATTTGCTTTCCCACGTCTTGTCGGCTTTCCGGATCGAGGCGGCCGGCATCGGTAAAGCAGCCGACGTCGAAGCGTTCGAAGATTTCTTGTTCGACCAGATGAACCATGGTCGGCGGGTCCTTCTGATCGTCGACGAAGCGCAAAACCTGCCGCTCAAGACGCTTGAAGAACTCCGTGTGCTCTCCAATCTGAATTATGACGGTACGCCCTTGTTCCAGGTGTTTCTCGTTGGTCAGCCGGAATTTCGCGACACCATGGCGCGCGCCGATCTCGAACAGCTTCGTCAGCGGGTGATTGCGACTTATCACCTCGAGCCGATGACGTGTGATGAGACGGAAAAATATATCGAGCATCGTCTTGGGTGCGTTGGTTGGGCCGGCAACCCGCAAATTACCTCAGAAGCGTTCGAGGCGATCTTCGCCGCGACAGGCGGCCTTCCGCGGAAAATTCACAAGCTGTGCAATCGCATGCTGCTGTTCTGCGCGGTCGAGAAAATCCACCGGATCGACGCCGCTGCGATCAAGGCCGTGCTTGACGACATGATCGCCGAGCAGGGCGAAGCCGCCGCGCCAGAGGCGCCGGCGATCATTAATAATCTTGATATCAATGGCGACGTCGAAATTGCGGACATCGCCGAAAGCGCAGCGCCCACGTCGGCGGAAGTCGTGACAACACCGTCAAACTGTCAGACCCCTGCCGGGCCGGCTCAGTTCGAAGCGCCTGTGATGACCGGAGTTGAACAGGACTTTTCCTCGCCGCAACAGGCGGAGATTTCAACGCCGATGAGCGTACTCGATCGGCTGCGTCGCGCCGGCGGCGCGCAAGCAGCCGCTAGCAGCGCGACTCAGTCGGCCGAGATGCAGGAAACCGTCAAGACGCCGAAACCGGCGACGCTCGATGATGTCGCTAACGCCATCGCCGCGGCGCGTCCGGGCCGCAGGACGATGGAAGAGCTCGCCGCAGAGAATGACGCCGCCAAAGACGAAAGCGTCCTCCATGCGCCGCTCGGCGAAATCCCACCGCTCACAGGCGAAGGCGAAGGCTGGCGAAATTCCGTCGTCAAATCAATCAATGACACCCGTGACGAATTGAAGCGCGCTCATGACAGCGTTTCGAAACTGCGCCGCCAGCTGACGGAAATTGATCGCCGCCGGCGCAAGCGCAGGGTGCAAATCGCGGCCAGTCTTGATCGCGCGGCGTCACTGCTGACTGATTTTCAGAATACCTGGCGCTGATCGCCAGTAACGCAAACGCATGTCCGAAACAGGAAACACCGTCGCAATGAAGAGCCCAAGGCGCTTTGCGATGTCTGTCGATGTCGAGGACTATTTTCAGGTCTGGGCTTTTTGCGGTGTAATCGATCGCGCGTCATGGGATCAGTTTTCATTGCGTGTCGAGCGTTCGACGCACCGCGTCCTCGACAATTTCGACAGGCGAGGGGTCAAGGCGACGTTTTTCACGCTCGGATGGGTGGCGGAGCGGGCGCCGTCGCTGATCCGCGAAATCGTGAGGCGAGGGCACGAACTTGCGAGCCATGGCTACGGTCACGTCAAGGTTTCCGACCAGACGCCGAACGATTTTCGCGGCGATATCTTGAAGGCGAAAGCCCTTCTTGAAGACATCGGCGGCGTTCCCGTCATCGGTTATCGAGCGCCTAGCTTTTCGATCGATCAGAGGACGCCTTGGGCCTATCAAATCCTCGGCGAGACGGGTCATCTTTACTCTTCGAGCGTTCACCCGATCGCGCACGACCATTATGGCGACCCGAATGCTTCTCGAACGCCTTATCGCGTCGGATCGATCATCGAAGCGCCTGTTGCGACCGCTGAAATCTTCGGGCGTCGCGTCAGTTGCGCCGGCGGTGGCTGGTTCCGTGCGACGCCATATGCGGCGTCGCGCCTTTTGCTGAAGCGTCGGGCGAATGAGCCTGGCGCCGCAATTTTTTATTTTCATCCATGGGAAATCGATGCCGATCAGCCGCGAGTGCCGGGCGCGTCGTCAAAAGCTAAATTGCGCCACTATCTCAATCTGCGCGGGATGGAAGCAAAGCTCGATCGGCTGTTTGGCGACTTCCTCTGGAGCCGGATAGATGACGCGCTCGATTTGTCGGCTGCGAAGTCGGTTGCGGCATGACCGACGCTACGCTTTTGACAGTTGAAGAAGTCGCCGACGACCAGGAGAATCTCTGGAGCGCTTATGTCGGCAAGCGTCCCGATGCGACGCTGTTTCACGACTGGCGATGGCTTGACGCTGTTGCGGACGCCTATCCCTGCCGCAATTTCCGCCTTGTCGCCAAGCGAGACGGTCTGATCGTCGGCGTTGCGCCGTTGACGCTTGTCAGTTCGCCGTTCTTCGGGCGCTCGCTCGTTTCCGTCGCTTATGGCGTTGGCGGCGGCGTCATCGCTGATGATGTGATCGCAGCCCGGGCCATCGGCGATTACGCCTTGGCGCTCGGCCATCGATTAAGAGTACGGCATGTCGAATTTCGCGGCGGCGCTGCGCCCGGCGATTCTTATGTCCTGAAGTCCGGCTGTCATGTATCATTCGAGCGCCCTCTGCCAGCGCAGGAAGACGCCCTGATTGACTGGCTCCCGCGCAAGCGCCGCGCAGAAGTTCGCAAAGCGATATCGACTGGCGGCGCCGCGCAAAACAACGAGAGAATTGCGAATACGATCGATCAGTTCTACAGCCTCTATGCCGCATCGCTCCGAAATCACGGAACGCCGGTCATGCCGAAGCGCTTCATTGCGGCGCTCGCCAAGCGTTTCGGCGATGAATTTGAAATATCGATTGTCGAAAATTCCGGCGCCCCGATCGCTGGCCTTGCATCATTCTGGCGGCCTGACCGGGTAATGCCGTATTATATAGGGGCCGGCGCTAAGGCGCGTGAAACGCGGGCCTTTGATTTTCTCTATTATCAATTGATGAAACGAGCAGTCGAGCGCGGCGTCGCAATCTTCGATTTCGGTCGCAGCAAAGCAGACTCGACACACGCCGAGACAAAGCGTCATTGGGGTTTTGAGGCAAGACCCGTAGCGTATCATGTGGCGCTGGTCAACGCAACCACGCCCCCGAATCTCAGCCCGAAAAATCCGAAATTCCAAGCGTTGATTGGGATTTGGCGACGCTTGCCATTGCCTGTCGCCAATTTTCTTGGACCGATGCTCGCCCGCAATTTTCCATGACGGCGCCGCAAATGCTCTACCTGGCGCATCGGATACCTTATCCGCCCGACAAGGGTGACAAGATCCGATCCTGGAATACGTTGGAACACCTGGCGAAGCGGTTTCGCGTGCATTTGGCTGCTTTTGTCGATGATCCTGCTGATTTTCAACATGAAGCCTTCCTAAATGGCATTTGCGAAAGCGCGACGCTGATCCCGCTCGACAGACGCTCTGCGGCCATCCGAAGCGCGCGCGGCTTTCTTTCCGGCGAGGCTTTGACTCTCAATTACTATCGAGATCGACGGATGGCGAATGCGGTCGCACGTGCGCGGACGCATGGGCTTGCCGCCGAGATCGCATATTCTTCTGCCATGGCGCAATATATTGAAGGTCGTTCGAACGCGCCGCGTCTGGTCGATTTTTGCGATGCGGACAGCGCAAAATGGCTTGACTACGCGCAGCGTCGGTCCTGGCCGATGAGCGCTCTTTATGCGCGAGAGGGAGCGCGTCTCGCTGACGCGGAAAGCGCCATCATCAATTGGTCGGATGCGGCTTTTGCGATTAGCGAGGAGGAGGCTGATCTTCTGGGCAGCCGTGAGGATGCGGAAAAAGCGGTCGCGTGGTATTGCAACGGCGTCGACGCCAATTATTTTGCGCCAGATCGCATCGACGCGGTGGAGCCGCATACGACCGTTTTCGTCGGCGCAATGAATTATTGGCCGAACGTCGACGCCGTCACATGGTTTCATCGGGAAATCTGGCCGCTGGTGCGCGCAGCGAAGAATGATGCGACCTTTGCAATCGTCGGTTCCAACCCGACAAAGGACGTCCGCGCTCTTGACGGCCGGGACGGCATTAGGGTCACCGGGCGGGTCGCGGATGTCCG
Organism: Parvularculaceae bacterium; assembly: GCA_041737095.1. GTDB lineage: Bacteria > Pseudomonadota > Alphaproteobacteria > Caulobacterales > Parvularculaceae > Amphiplicatus. The sequence continues at coordinate 26,850 of JBGSSK010000175.1, forward strand.
ACCCTTTGTCGCCGGCGCAAAGGTGGTGATCGCGCCGATGCGGATTGCGCGCGGCGTCCAGAACAAGGTTCTAGAAGCAATGGCGATGGGCAAGGCGATTGTTTCGACACCGGCCGGACTTGAAGGGATCGACGCCAGGATCGGTGTTGAAGCGATCGTCGCGGCCGCCGCGCCCGCCTTCGCGGACGAAGTGGTCCAGCTTGCGAATGACAAGGGCAAAGCGGATCGAATCGGCGCCGCCGCGCGGGCGCGCATTTTGTCCGACTATCTGTGGCCGCACCAATTGGCCCGTCTCGACGCCACGCTCGACGCACTGATCGCGTGATCGCTGATTCCCCTTATTCCCCGTTGCTCAAGAATTCCGTAGCGGGGCGCTCGCGGTCGTCAACGATAAGACGAAATATGTCGGGGCGAGCATAGTGGCCGGCGATATCGCAAGCAGCCTTGGCGGCGCGCACGACGTCCAGTGAACCTTCGGCGTAGAGGATGCCCTCGCCCTCTAACGGCCCCGCGATAATTTCGCCTCGCGGGTCGATAATGACGGATTGTCCCGTGTGTTCCCAGACGCCGAGCGGCTTCCACCGGTCGGCGATGTGCTCTTCAAGTCGCAGCCCCGCGACGCAAATCACGTAGGCTGCGGCCTGGCTCGCAAAAGCGCGGGAGAGCAGGTGCTGGCGCGCCCAGCAATATTCCTCCTTCCGCGGAATTTTCTCCCAACCGGGCCACAACGCGCAGTGGATCTGAGCGCCCTGCGCGGCTAGGGCGTAGCTTGGCAACATCATCTGATGTTCCCAGCAATTCAGCGCACTGATTTTCCCGTATTCGCGCTGGTGGGCTTTGAGGCCGACGGCGTCGCCGTCGCCCCAGATAATCCGTTCCGCATGCGTCGGTTTCAGCTTTCGATGACGGCCGAGAATTTCACCTTCGCGGCCGATCGTCAGGGCGGTGCAATAGGCCGCGCCTTCCGTGATAGGGTCTTTTTCCGCAACACCGATAACAACGTCGACGCCGCCCGCCCGCGCCGCATCGCAGAGCGCGTCGGTCTCGGGGCCGCCGATCACTATCGCATTTTCCAAATAAACAGCGCTCGCTTCCCAAGTGAGGTCGACCACGGCGCCCTCAACCCAGAAGGGGTATCCTGGCAGCCAAGTTTCACCGAAAGCGACGATTTCCGCGCCGCCGGCGCTCGCTTCCGCAATCAGGCGGCACGCCTTCTCGGTTGAGGCGGCTTTGTCGAACAGGATGGGCGCTGCTTGCGCGGCGGCCATCCGGAAGTTTTGTTTCGCCATTTCCTGGGTTCCAATGCGCCGAATGCGGATGTTGCGGTGCAGCACGATATTTGGCCGCCGGCTGTTGCGCTAACGCTGCTTTCTTTCGCACGCAAGGGCGCCTAAACTGCGAACGTGGAATCAACAGGTCGCCGGGGGCTTAGATGATCAGAATTTTTCTGCCGCTTGCTGTTATCGCCATCCTGCTTTTGACGCCGATATTCGGCGGCGAGCCGACCGAAGTGGGCGGCATCGTGAAGCCGAATACGGTGACCGGCATGGATTATGTCGGGAAGACCGTAAAGTGTTGGACCGGCGGAAATTATTCGATCGGCGGCGATTGCGCGCCGGATGGCGGCCCAAAGGGCCTTGCGATTTTCGCCGCTGTCTTCGTGTCAGCGGTCGCGGCGGCGCTTGGCTTCGTCGGCCTTATTCCTGTTATCGGCCGGCTGACCAGCGCCGTGACCATGCTGGCGGGGATTGTCGTCGTCGCGGGTCTTGGCTTTTACATTTTGACGAACCTCAATTCCGATCAGGGGATCGGCGGCGTCCAGTGGGGTACATACCTCGGCGGCGGCGCAGGACTTCTGACATTGATATCCGGCCTTGCCGGCATGCGCGGCCGATAAGCAAATAGAAGACTGCCGCGCTACTGCCCGTTTTCGGGAGGAAACGGGAACGCGCCGCCCAGCCGAAAGGCGATGGGCGGCGCGTTTTTTTGTGAGGATCGCGTGTTCGAATTCAACTCGGGCTCCCGGGCGCCAAACGCCTTTCCCCCGCCGCGAAAATCGACGTAGAACGCTCACATGAAAATTGGCACGAGAGGTTCGAAAATGGCGCTGGCGCAGACCGCAGAGGTCGCGCGCCTGCTCGGCGCTGCGCATGCGGGCCTGGTCGCGGAGGCGGCAAAATTCAATCCGTCGGGCGACCGCGACCAGATCAGCCGGCTCGAGCGACATGGCGGGAAGGGCGGCGCTTTCGTTGCGGAACTGCGGGCCGCGATGATCGGCGGCGAGCTTGATTGCTGCATGCATTCCCTCAAAGACATGCCCGGCGACGAAGAAACGCCGGGCCTCGTGATCGGGGCCTATCTGAAGCGCGACGGGGCTGAAGACGCTATTGTCCTGCCGCCGGGCGTAGACGCCAACCAAGTCGTCGATCGCGATCGCCTGTCGGGGAGGAAAATCGGAACCAACTCGGTCCGCCGCGCCGCCTATCTGAAGCGGCTTTTCCCGGACGCGGAGGTCATCCATTTTCGCGGCGCCGCCGACACGCGGCTTGAAAAACTCGATCATGGAAAGCCTCAAAAACTACCGGACGGCGGTTCGGTCGGGCCGGCCGATGCGCTCGTCATGGCGGCGTCCGGGCTGAAACGGATTGGTCGTGCGGACAGGATTTCGCGCCTGTTGTCGACAGACGAGATGCTGCCATGCGTCGGCCAGGGAATCGTCGCGGTCGAATGCCCGGCGGCTGCCTGGGAGGTGCGCAAATTGCTCGCGGCCATCGACGATGCGGAAGCGCGGACAATGGCGGAAGCCGAACGCGAAATGCTCTGGATGCTGAACGGCCACTGCAATGCGCCGATCGGCGGACATTCAAAGATTTCCGTCGCGCGCCTTACGCTCAAGGGCGCCGTCATCAATCATGACGGTTCGGTATTAATCGAAGTCTCGCGGGAAGGTCCGATCGACCGCCCACGCGAGCTCGGGCGTGCTGTCGGGCTGGAGCTTCTCGACAGGGGCGCAAAAGCGATCATCGAGGCGACCCGGATTTGAGCATCCCGGCTACGCTGCCGGTTTGCGGTTCCTGATCAATTCATCGACAACGCCAGGATCGGCGAGCGTTGATATATCCCCGAGATCGGAAAACTCATTTTCCGCGATCTTCCGCAGGATCCGGCGCATGATCTTCCCCGAGCGGGTTTTTGGCAGGCCCGGCGCGAACTGAATGACATCTGGCTTGGCGATCGCGCCGATCTCATTGCGGATATAGGCGGCGAGTTCGGCCTCCAGCGCCGCGGATGGCGACGCGCCCTGCATCAAAGTGACGTAACAATAGATGCCCTGTCCCTTGATGTCGTGCGGGAAACCGACAACCGCCGCCTCTGCGACTTCGGGATGCGCGACTAGCGCGCTTTCGACTTCCGCCGTCCCGATGCGATGGCCGGAAACGTTCATGACATCGTCGACGCGGCCGGTGATCCACCAATAGCCGTCTTCATCTCGGCGGGCGCCGTCGCCAGTGAAATACATGCCGGGATAGGTCGAGAAATAGGTCTCGATGAAGCGCAGATGATCGCCATAGACGGTGCGCATTTGCCCCGGCCAGGAATCAAGGAGAACGAGATTGCCGCTGGCGGCGCCGTCGAGAAATTTTCCATCAGCGTCGACCAGCGCCGGGCGAACGCCGAAAAGCGGCTTCGTCGCCGAACCAGGTTTGAGGTCCGTCGCGCCAGGGAGAGGCGAGATCAGCGCGCCGCCGGTCTCCGTCTGCCACCACGTATCGACGATCGGGCAGCGCTCCTTGCCGACGCAGCGATAATACCAGAGCCAAGCTTCCGGATTGATCGGCTCGCCGACCGTGCCGAGGAGGCGCAGGGAGGAAAGATCGGCGGCGTCGACTGGCCCATCGCCTTCGCGCATCAGCGACCGCAGCGCCGTTGGCGCGGTGTAAAAAATATTGACCTTGTGTTTCTCGCAAACGCGCCAGAAACGTGAGACATCGGGGTAAGTCGGCACGCCCTCGAACATCAGAGTCGTGGCGCCATTCGCCAACGGCCCATAGACAATATAGGTGTGACCGGTCACCCAGCCTACATCCGCCGTGCACCAGTAAATCTCACCGCGCCGGTAATCGAAAACAGCTTCATGGGTGAAGGCGGCGTAAACGAGATAGCCGCCCGTCGAATGCAAGACGCCTTTCGGCTTGCCGGTCGAACCGGACGTATAGAGAATGAAGAGCGGGTCTTCGGCGCCCATGATTTCCGCCGGACATTCCGGCGCGACATCGTCTCGCGCGTCATGCCACCAGAGATCCCGGCCCTCCTTGAAGGCGATTTCGCCGCCTGTCCGCCGAACGACGAGCACAAGCCTGACGCCGCCGGATTTTTCAAGCGCCGCATCGACATTGCGTTTCAGCGGAATTTTCTTGCCGCCGCGCAACCCTTCGTCCGCGGTGATGATGGCGACAGGCGCGCAATCTTCAATGCGGCTCGCTAGGCTGTCCGGTGAAAACCCTCCGAATACGACGGAGTGGACCGCGCCGATGCGCGCCGCGGCGAGCATGGCGAACGCCGCCTCAGGAATCATCGGCATGTAAATGATGACGCGGTCGCCGCGCTTGACGCCGCGAGCTTTCAGGACGTTGGCCATCCGGCAGACTTCGCCGTAGAGGTCGCGGTAGGAAATATGGCGATCTTCCTTCGGATCGTCTCCCTCCCAGATTATCGCGATATCGTCGGCGTGCTCGGCAAGGTGGCGGTCGATGCAGTTGACGGACGCGTTCAACGCACCATCCTCGAACCATTTGATGCGAAAGTCCTGTTTCGAGAATGAGACATCTTTGATCGTCGTCGGCGGCCTGGTCCAGTCGATCCGCTGCGAAACCTCTCGCCAGAAGCCCTCGGGATCATCGATCGACCGACGATAATCCTCGTCATAGCGGCGCTTGTCATAATAAGCGCGTTTCGCCGCATTGCTCTTGATGGTGATCAGCTCGGTCATCGCGCGCCCTGTTTTCAACTCGCGGGCTTCAATACCGCCTTGGTTTCGAGGAACTCCTCGACGCCCAAGGTTCCCCATTCGCGGCCGTTGCCCGACTGTTTGTAGCCGCCGAACGGCGCCGTCACATCGACGCCCGCTCCGTTCAGGTGAACATTGCCGGCGCGCAGGCGCCGCGCCACCTTCTGCGCATGCGCAATGTCGCCGCTATACACATAGGCGGAGAGCCCGTAAGGCGTATCATTGGCGATCGCAACCGCGTCGTCCTCGTCCTTGTAAGGAATGATGGTCAGGACCGGTCCGAAGATTTCCTCGCGCGCAATCGTCATTTTATTGTTCGCCCGCGCGAAGATCGTCGGCTTGACATAATAGCCGAGATCGAGGCCTTCGGGCCGTCCCGGACCGCCAGCGACGAGTTCGGCGCCTTCGTCGATCCCCTTCCTGATCAGCGCTTGAATCTTGCCCCACTGGACTTCGCTCACCACCGGGCCGATGACTGTCCCGTCTGCGTCGGGATCGCCGACGCGGACCTTGAGCGCCGTTTCTTTCGCGATTGCGATTGCCTCGTCCATCCGCGACGCAGGCACCAGCATGCGGGTTGGGGCGTTGCAGGATTGGCCGGAATTGTTCATGCATGCCATGACGCCACGGGAGACGGCCTTCTTGAAGTCGGCGTCATCGAGAATGATGTTTGCCGACTTGCCGCCGAGTTCCTGAGCGACGCGCTTGACGGTCGCCGCCGCATTCCGGGCGACTTCGACGCCGGCGCGTGTCGACCCAGTGAACGACACCATGTCGACTTCAGGATGCGAAGACATTGCCGCCCCGACGACGGGTCCCGCGCCATCGACGAGATTGAAGACGCCTTTCGGAACGCCCGCTGCATCGAGGATTTCCGCAAACAGGTGCGCCGACGCCGGCGCGACTTCTGAGGGCTTCAACACCATCGTGCATCCGGCGGCGAGCGCAGGGGCGACCTTGCAGGAAATCTGGTTCATCGGCCAGTTCCACGGCGTGATCAAAGCGCATACGCCGATCGGCTCGCGCAGCAGCCAGTGCGATCCCTTGTCCTCTTCGAAGGCGATTTCATCGAGGGCGTTGATTGCGGTCTGGAAATGGCCGAGCGAGCTCGCCGATTGCGCGTGCAGGGCGAGCGCCTTCGGCGCGCCCATTTCGGCGGTAATCGCCCGCGCCATTTCTTCGTTGCGCCTCAGATATTCCTCAATAATGCGCTGAAGAAGCGCTTTGCGCTCGCCGATTGTCGAGTTCGAATAGCTCTCGAACGCCCGGCGCGCCGCCTTTGCCGCCATGTCGACATCACTCTCATCACCAAGGGCGATGACGGCGAATGTCTTCTCTGTCGCCGGATTGATGACATCGAGGCGGCCCTTGCCATGCGCCTCGACCCATTCGCCGTCGATATAGAATTTCGTGAGGTCGAGCATTTCGCGTTCTCCTGTGGAATTGGCGGTTTCAATGGTAGGCGCGAATTGGCTGACCGCCAACAGCCGCGCGGCCGGTCAAATATCGGTCAGATAGAGCGGGCAGGGGTCGAGTTTTTCCTCGACTGGCGCAAAGCCGATATATTCGAAGGTCGGCCGGTCGCCGGGCGTCGCCGTGGCGGCGTGAACAAAGCTTTCGGTAGCGAAAATTCCACCTCTCGGCGTCTGCGGCCGGCACGCCGCGGAAAGCAGCGATCGCATCAGGTCATCGCCTGCGGTGCCGTAGCGCGCAACGCCGACATCAAGGCAGAGCCGCAGCGCTTGCCCGGATTTCGTTCCAGCGACCCGGCGCGCCGTCTCAAAAGCCTCCGGCGGATTTCCGAACGCCATGATCGCCAGATCACGAGCATTGATAAGCGGCTGCACATCTGTCGCGTCAGTCACGGCTTTTAGCGCCGCCTCGGTCCCCTGCATGACCAGAGCTGCGACATAATCTTCCGTGTCCGACGGATCATTGGCGCCCCCTGAGGCGGCCCAGTCATCTTCGGCGGTCACGTCTTCAAGGTCTAGCGACCGCCATATCTCGGCATTTTCATGGCTGATCGAATTTTTTGCCGTGCGCCCGCTCTGCAACGCGAAAAAACCGAACGGCGTCGTCGCAAGCTGTTCGGCTTGCCGCATGGCATAGCCGATTCCGATGCGTGCGCCGAGACGGTAACTTGATCGCGAGGGCCTCGCCCGTCTTACCCAGTCGATTGTCTGCGCCTTCTCGACGCAGGCGATATAGCGCGGACGCCAATCCGCTCCGGCCGGAACGACAGACGACGCCAGGAACTCGGTCGGCGAAAGTGGCAGCTGGACATGCACATTGACCCCCGCTTCAAGCAGCGTCTCAGCCATGACGATGTCTGCGCCGGCGGCGAGCGCGCCAACCGCGGTGACAATTTCCTGCGTCGCCAGGAACTTCGAGAATTTCGCCTTCAGGCGGTCGAGCGATTGTTGCGAATCGCCGCCGGCCGCGACTAACGGGCCGCTGAAGAAAAGGACGCGGCCGATCGGAAGCGTCTTGTCGATCCACGCGTCATCGAGCGACAGCGCGTGTTTAAGACGCCTTAGCTGTCGCCGCGTTGTTGCAATCTTGCCGGGCGCTGCGTCGATACAGGCCGCCGCGGCCGCGAAGTCCACCGCGGCGCCCGCGACATCGCCCTCGACGAGCCGACATTCGGCGAGGGTTGCGCGCGGCCAGTAGGATGGTTCGTCCGCGTCGAGTTCATGCAGCGCGCCCGCTGCTTTCGCGCCGACCTCCTTCGCGAACTTGCGCGCCCGTTCAAGATCGCCGCACATCGCATAAGTCGATGCGGCGTTGACGCCGGGATAGGTCGTCTTTAGCTTTTTAAAAACCTTTTCGTAGCCTTCCGCCGCAAGTTTCAGCTGCGCCTTGTCCGGACCGTCCTTGGCGGCGAATGCGAGGTCGCGCCTCAGGCGCGCGCCGATGCTGGCGATATCCTCGTCGGCGGCGTCTGTCGTAAGCTTGAAATTCTCGGCTTGCGAAACCGCTTCGCGCAGCGCCCCCATCCGCGCCATTGAAAGCACCGCGAGATATTTGTAACGATCGTCCCTTGGCGCGCGCTTGACGCCCTCCATTGCGAGGTCGTGAGCAGCGGCGTTGAGGCCGAGATTGATATGCGCCTCGATCTCCCACACCCATTCATTCTCGGCGGGTGCGCCGGCCTGCGTCCGCCGGGCGCCGGAAAGCTGCGCGAGGCGCTTGCGGTTTTCGATAATGACGTCGCCGGCCTTGGTCTGGAAGATCAGGCCAGACTTCTCCCACATGATCAGCGTGCGATTGATGTGCTCGCGCGATACGCCGAGCATTTCCGCGATCTGTGTTTGCTGAAAGCGTCCAATATTGGCCGTCGGCTCCCATTGATTGCCGACAGCGATTGCGCCCAATTCCGACAACAGGCCCGCAAGGCGCATTTCGAGCGGATTTTGAAGCGACGCCGACAGGCGCGCGGTCACCGATCGCAGCGACTGGCCGAGCGTCGCCAGTGTCGCTTCCGTGAGTTCCGCCGAGCGGCGCATCACGCGGATAAAATCTGCGAGGGGGATCGCGACCCCCGTAACGTTTGAAAGCGCACGCCACTCGCCGGCGGATTTTTTCTCGACGCCGCCAAGATAGTCGGCGACGCGCTCAAGACCGATGACCTCGCCAGGACCGTTCAAGGCGACCAGGATCGCCTTGGCGGCGTGCGGATCACGGTCAAGAAAGGCAGCGGCGCCGCTTTCGATCACATAAATTTCCTCGCCGCGGCCCTTTGGCGGCGCGAGCGACTTGCCGCGCGGCGCTGCGAGATTGCGGGCGAGGCGCCCCAGTTCCCCGATGTCATCGCGGGCGACGGCGCGGAAAAGCGCCGCATCGGCGATAATGCGGGTCAGATAGGCCTTTTCCGTTAGATTTCGGGTTTCTGTCAGCGCGGCCTCCGGGGGAGAGGCGGGAGCTTAACAGCTTTTCGGCGCGACAAAAAAGCACGCTGAAACAAGGAAACGGCCGGATTGCTCCGACCGTTCCCCATCTCCCCCATGGCTCGGTCGCAAAGAGTGCTCCCGGGTCTCCCCCGGACGACAGCGCTTTCGGGCGTTTTGGAAGGGGCGGCAAGAAGGGCGCGTCGTCCGTGAGGGGACGTTAGCCGCGAACCGCCGGCGCGGCTGTGATCTTGATCACTGGCGAGTGCGGATTGTGGTAGGGGACGGCGGATCGTCAGGAATTTGCAGGAAATCTCCGGAATGCCAGTCGCCGCCGCCAACAATATCGAGATCGAGTATGAGTGGGACGGGCCAGCCGACGGGCCTGTGGCGCTGCTGATCATGGGCCTCGCCCAGCAATTGATCTTCTGGCCGCCGGATTTCGTCGAGGCTCTGAATGAGGCCGGCTACCGGACGCTCCGATTCGACAATCGCGACATCGGCAAATCGCACAAGTTCCATGGCAAGCGAGCGCCGAACCCTCTCGTCCAGTTGATGGCCGCGGGCGTCGGCGTCCGGGGGCTTGCGCCATACTCAGTCGAGGACATGGCGCGCGACACGATCGGTCTTCTCGATGCGCTGAAGATCGACAAGGCGCATATTGTCGGCGTTTCGATGGGCGGCATGATCGCGCAGGTCCTGGCGGCGACGGCGCCGGCGCGGGTGATCAGCCTCGCGATCATCATGTCGTCGACCAACAATCCTAAACTGCCGCGCGCAAGGCCCGAGATCGCACGCGCGCTGATGGCGCCGCCGTCGAAGACGCTGACGAAGGAAGCAGCGCTCGAGCGCGCGCTGTCGGTCTGGAACCTTATCGGCACCAGACAATCCGGATCGACGCAGGATGAATTGCGGGTGCGCCTCGCCGCCGCCTATGAGCGCAGCCATTATCCGGCCGGGCCGCGCCGCCAGCTCGCCGCGATCATCGAGACCGGCGATCTTCGAAAGCGGTTTACACAGAAGATCACAGCGCCGACGCTCGTCATTCACGGGTCGGAAGACCCGCTGGCGCCGCCCGCCGGCGGCGTCGATGTCTTCAACAATATCGATGGCGCGCGCCTCGAGATTATCGAAGGCATGGGGCACGACATCCCGAAGAAATTCCGGCCGAGGATCGCCGCGATGATCGTGGAGCATTTCAGGTCGCAGACGCTTTCGCGACCTCCGCTGTAACGTCACGCGAGATAGCCGTTCTTTTTCAGGTGCTCGACGATCGCGGTTGCGGCGTCCGCGGCTGCGACCTTGGAGGTGTCGAGCGTGATTTCGGCGTTCTCCGGCGCTTCGTAATCCGAATCGATGCCGGTGAAGTTCTTGATCTCGCCGCGCCGCGCCTTGGCGTAGAGGCCCTTGATGTCGCGCTTCTCGCAGACGCTGAGCGGTGTCGAGACATAGACCTCGATGAATTCGCCGTCCCCGACCATTTCACGCGCCATGCGTCGTTCGCTCTGGAACGGCGAGATGAAGGAAACGAGGACGATGAGCCCGGCGTCGACCATCAGTTTCGCGGTTTCCGACACGCGTCGGATATTCTCGACGCGGTCGGCGTCAGTGAACCCCAGATCCTTGTTGAGGCCGTGCCGCACATTGTCGCCGTCGAGCGTGTAGGTGTGTCGGCCGAGATCGCAGAGGCGTTTCTCGACAAGGTTCGCAACGGTCGACTTGCCGGCGCCGGAAAGCCCGGTGAACCACAGGACGCAAGGTCGCTGATGCTTCGACGCCGCCCGCGCCGCCTTGTTGACATCGAGATCCTGCCAGTGAACGTTCTGTGCGCGGCGCAGCGAGAAGTCGATCATGCCGACCCCGACAGTATTATTGGTCCGCCTGTCGATGATGATGAACGACCCGGTCTTGCGATTCTCCGCATAGGGATCGAATGCGATCGCCGCGCTCGTCGAGACGTTGCAGAAACCGACTTCATTAAGTTCGAGCGTCTTGCCAGACATGTGCTCGAGCGTGTTGACGTTGACCTTGTGTTTCAGCTCGCTGATTGCGCCCGTAACCATCCGGTTCGCGGTCTTGAAGAGATATTGCCGGCCGGGGATCATTTCCTCGTCATGCATCCAGATGATGTGCGCGGCGAACTGGTCGGTCTGTTCGGCCGGCGCCTTGCCGGCGCAGATGATGTCGCCCCGGCTGATGTCGATCTCGTCGGCGAGGGTCAGCGTCACCGCCTGGTGCGCACCGGCGGCGGCGAGTTCGCCATCGCGCGTGACGATCGACTTGACGGTCGAACGCCGGCCGGAAGGGACGACGACGATTTCGTCGCCGGGCCGCACCGCGCCGGCGGCGATCGTTCCGGAGAAGCCGCGGAAATCGAGGTTCGGTCGATTGACCCACTGCACGGGCAAGCGAAACGGCGCTTCCGACAGGTCCGATGCGACCTCGATCGTCTCGAGATAAGGGAGGAGCGCCGGGCCATTGTGCCAGCGCGTGTTGCGGCTCTTTTCGAGGATGTTGTCGCCGTCGAGCGCCGACAGCGGGATGCAGACGATCGACTGAAAGCCGAGTTTTGAGGCGAAGGCGCGATAATCCGCCTCGATCTTGTCGAATGCGGCGCGCGAATAATCGACAAGGTCCATCTTGTTGATGGCGACGACGATGTGGCGGATGCCGAGCAGCGAGCAGATATAGGAATGCCGCCGCGTCTGTTTCAGGACGCCCTGGCGCGCGTCGATGAGGATGATCGCGACATCGGCGGTCGAGGCGCCGGTCGCCATGTTGCGCGTATATTGCTCGTGCCCCGGCGTGTCGGCGACGATGAATTTGCGCTTTTCCGTTGAAAAGAACCGATAGGCGACGTCGATCGTGATCCCTTGCTCCCTTTCGGCGGCGAGCCCGTCTACAAGGAGGGCGAAATCGATTTTGTCGCCCTGCGTCCCGACTTTTTTCGAGTCGGCTTCGAGCGCCGCGAGCTGGTCCTCGTAGAGCAGCTTGGTATCGTACAGGAGGCGCCCGATCAGCGTCGACTTGCCGTCATCGACGCTGCCGCAAGTAATAAAGCGCAGCATCGACTTTTTTTCATGCGCGTCGAGATAGGCGATGACGTCGTTGGCGGCTGCGGCTGCGGCGTGGCTCATTGTGCTGGCCCTTTGAGGGATGGGGGTCAGGGACTAGGGGTTTCGAATTGATTTGCGCAACTTTCATGGCTTTCCGCCATACGGTCAGATCGCGGTGAGACTTTATCGCAACGTCTTCGGTCAACCTGACTTCCTTCCTAATCCCAAATCTCAAATCCCAAATCCCTAAAAATACCCCTCCTGTTTCTTCTTCTCCATTGACGCGGACTGGTCATGATCGATGGTGCGTCCCTGGCGTTCGGAGCTGGTGGAGACGAGCATTTCCTGAATGACTTCCGGCAGCGTCGTCGCGGACGAGCGCACTGCGCCGGTCAGCGGGTAGCAGCCGAGCGTCCGGAAGCGGACCATTTCCAATTTCGGTTTTTCGCCCTTGGCGAGCGGCATGCGGTCGTCATCGACCATGATGATCGATCCGTCGCGCTCGACAACCGGGCGCTCCTTGGCGAAGTAAAGCGTCGGGATCGGAATTCTTTCGCGGTAGATATATTGCCAGATGTCGAGTTCGGTCCAGTTCGAGATCGGGAAGACGCGGATCGATTCGCCCTTATGAATTTTCGTGTTGTAGATGTCCCAGAGTTCCGGGCGCTGGTTTTTCGGGTCCCAGCGGTGCTGCGCCGACCGGAAGGAAAAGATGCGCTCCTTCGCCCGCGATTTTTCCTCGTCGCGCCGCGCGCCGCCGAATGCGACGTCGAATTTGTATTTGTCGAGCGCCTGCTTCAGAGCCTGCGTCTTCATGATGTCGGTGTGGATGGCCGAGCCATGCGTGAACGGGCCGACGCCCTGCCGGACGCCGTCCTCGTTGATGTGTACGATGAGGTCGAAGCCGAGTTCCTTGGCGATCGTGTCGCGATGCCGGTACATGTCCCTGAACTTCCAGGTCGTATCGACATGGAGAAGCGGGAAGGGCGGCCGCGAGGGATGAAATGCCTTCGAGGCGAGGTGCAGCATGACCGAGCTGTCCTTGCCGACGGAATAGAGCATCACCGGGTTTTCCGCCTCGGCCGCGACCTCGCGCATGATGTGGATCGCTTCGGCTTCGAGCCGGTCGAGATGCGACATTTCCGCGAATGCGCCGGGGGCCCGAGCCGGCCGCGCCGGGGCCGGG
>JBGSSK010000177.1:0-2939 GCA_041737095.1 Parvularculaceae bacterium
GCGCGGCGCGGCGCGCCGCGGCCGCCATTCTCCGCCTGCGCTGTTTGGTCCGAAAAATCGAGACCCGCCTGCAGGCCGCCGGTCAACTCGATATAGACCGCCGCGAGCAGGCGCGAATCGAGCAGGGCGCCGTGCCCGTCCTTCTCGCGCGCCGTGGTGTCGACGCCGAACCGCGAACACAGGGCGTCAAGGCTCGCCGGCGCTCCGGGATATTTGCGCCGCGCGATATGCAGCGTGTCGAGAATGTCGTTCATCAGTGCGGGGCGGCCGGCATATTCAAGCTCCGCATTGACAAAGGGCAGGTCGAACGCGACGCCATTATGCGCGATGAGCTGCGCGTCGCCGACAAAATCGACGAAGGCCGCCGCGACCCGATCATCGGCGAAGACTGGAAAGCCTTTCAGGAATTTCTCGCTGAGGCCGTGCACCTTGAACGCGCCCTCCGGCATGTCGCGTTCCGGATTGACGTAGGTGTGGAACGAGCGGCCGGTGACCGCGCCGCGCTGCATTTCAATGCAGCCGATTTCGACGATGCGATGACCTTCGTCAAAGCGAAAGCCGGTGGTCTCAAGATCGAAAACAATCTGGCGCATAAAGGTCTTTTACCGTCATTCGCCGAGCCGGCAACGCGATGGGGAAAGTTCAGGCGGGATTCTGCGTCGCCCGGTCCAGGAGCGCCGCCTTGACCTCCGCGCCGAGGACCGCCATCGGGAACGGTTTCTGGATATAGCGGACGCCTTCGATTTGATCCATCTGCTCGCGGACCGCCGCTTCGGCGTAGCCCGACATGAAGATCACCGCCGCCTTGAGCCCAAGCTCGCGGCGGGCCTTCTCGATCAGGGTCGGACCGTCGATGTCGGGCATCATGACATCGGTGACGACAAGGTCGAAATCCTGATCCGCAGCAAGGATCTCGAGCGCAGCGACGCCGTCTTCGGCGGGCGTCACCTCATAACCGGAGCGCTCAAGCGTCGCGACGACGAAGGCGCGCACCGGATCTTCGTCCTCGACGACGAGAATCCGGCCCGACCCTGAATAATCGCCGGCGAGCGTCGGCGGCGCCGGAGCCTCGTCGTCGAGACCGCCAAGGTGCGCCGGCAGATAAATCTTGAACACCGCGCCGCCCTCGGCCGCATTCTCGATGGTGATCGCGCCGCCCATCTGCCCGATTATTCCGTGTACGGTCGAAAGCCCGAGGCCGGTGCCCTTCCCTTCCTCCTTGGTCGTGAAGAACGGGTCGAAGATCCGCGGCATGATGTCCACGGGAACGCCGGGGCCGGTGTCTGCGATTTCGATCAGCACGCAGTCCTGCTCGCCGATCCCCGGGATCTGCAGCGCCGCCGCCTCAGCGCCGGCGAACGCCCGCGTCCTGATGGTCAGCTTGCCGCCGCCGGGCGCCATCGCGTCGCGCGCATTGACCGCGAGGTTCATGATCGCGGTTTCAAACTGATTACGGTCGATCTTGACGTTCGGCAGGCCGCGTCCATTGACGAGTTCGAGCTTGACCTTCTCGCCGACGGCGCGATCGAGGAACCGCGAGAAATCGAGCAGAATGTCGGTGATCGACTGAACCTTGCGGGTCAGAGTCTGCTTGCGCGAATAGGCGAGCAGTTGTTTGGTCAGATTGGCGGCGCGCTGCGCGTTTTCGCGGATCAGGACGAGATCCTGATATGCGGGATCGCCCGCCGGGTGGCGCAACATCAATTGTTCGCAATTGCCCTGAATCACCTGAAGCAGGTTATTGAAGTCGTGGGCGACTTCGCCGGCGATGAAGCCGATCGCCTTTAGCTTCTGATCCTGCGCGTGGTCCTGCTCCATGCGCTTTCTGTCGGTCACGTCGACCGTGTAGAGGTAGGTGCGCCGGACGCCGTAACCGCCGCGCCGACGTTTCTCAGGGCGCGCATAAAGGCCGAATGTGCGCGCCGCCGGGCCCGACCCGATTGTCGCGTCGATCACCTGCGGAAAGCCGTTCGCCGCGGATTTTTGCCGGATCTCGGTTGCAAGCTCCTCGATCACTTCAGCCGGCAGGACCCGCCCGAGCGGCGTGTTCCGTTTCACCCCATCGAAAATTTCGGCAAAGGTCTTGTTCGATTCGACGATCCGGCCGTCGCGGCCGATCTCGCCCTCGATGACGGCGAGACCGAAAGGCGCATCGGAAATGTCGCCCGACATCAGCGGCGCTTCGGGATCTTCGTGCGCCTCGGCGATCGACATTTCAACGCAGACAAACCCCTCGCCGACGCCGCCGCGCCGATAGGCGACGAAGGTTGCGTCCGCCGGATCGGCGTCGCGGCGGCGGACTTGCGCCTGCGCCGGAACGCTGTCGGCGCGCCAGATCGCCCGGACGATTTCGCCGGTCTCGCCGAGGACGATGTCGTCGATATGATGAAGCTCGTGGCGCTGCATGCCGAGCGCCTTTCGCATCGCCGCATTCGCCCAGGCGATCTGGCCGGATTTTTCGAGCGCGAAAATCGGCCGCACGTAATCAGCGAATGACGAGGCCAGCACGTCATGTTCGCGTTCCTCGATCGGCAGCTCGCGGAGCCGCCACGACACGAATTCCTTCGCTGAATCGACGCCGCGCACAGTGACCTCGAACCGCCGCCGCGCGCCGCCGCCGTCAAGGCCGATCTGCTGATAGATGATTTCCGTCGCATCCGCCGCGCTTTTGGCCGCGCGACAAAGGCGAAATACCTTTGTCGCTTCCGCCCCCTGCTGTGCGAACAAGCGATCGATACGCGGCGGCAATCCCGCCGGCCCCATGACGCCAGCCTGTCGCGCAAGCTCAAAATAGAGGGCGTTGGCGTAAATGACGACGCCATCGGTCCGGGTGATCAGCCGCGCATCCGCATCGACGTCGAGCACCCGTTCGGCGATCGCGAGGCTTTGCAGCATTTGCGCGCCGGCGAGTTGCGCGGCGTCGGGGCCTGAACGGCCAG
>JBGSSK010000251.1:0-4459 GCA_041737095.1 Parvularculaceae bacterium
GCCATCACGCCTGCGCAGGGCGCAATACCGCGATGGCCGAACACCGAGAGCCACGCGACGCCCGCAAGCGCAAAGGCGAAGACGCCGTCGATTGCTGCGTCGCCGATGATCGGGTTTGGCGCGCGCGCCTTGCGCACGCCGGTCAGGTCCCCGATGCGTCGTCGCGGAGATCGGGCGGCGTCGCTTCCGCTTTCAGCGTTGCAATGGCGTCAGTGAGCAGCGCGACCTCCTGGCGTTCCGATCCGAGCCGGCGCAGCGAAACCTTGCGCTCGGCTGCTTCGCGCGCGCCGACCACCATGATCACCGGGATTTTCGCCAGCGAATGTTCGCGCACCTTGTAGTTGATCTTTTCGTTCCTGAGGTCGAGGTCGGCGCGCAGGCCCGCTGCTTTCAGTGCGGCGAAAACCGCACGCGAATAATCGTCTGCCTCCGACGTAATCGTCGCTACGACGATTTGCACGGGGACCAGCCAGAGCGGCAGCTTGCCGGCGTAATGCTCAATGAGGATGCCGATGAAGCGCTCATAGCTGCCGAAGATGGCGCGGTGAAGCATGATCGGGCGCTGGCGGGCGCCGTCTTCAGCGACATAGCTTGCGTCTAGGCGCGCCGGCAGGACACGATCAGACTGAATCGTGCCGACCTGCCAGGTGCGGCCGATCGCGTCAGTCAGGTGCCATTCAAGTTTCGGCGCGTAAAAGGCGCCTTCGCCCGGCAATTCCTCCCAGCCATATTCTTCCGTAGCAAGGTCCGCCGAGAAAACAGCCTCACGCAATTCCGCCTCCGCGACGTCCCAGTCTTCGTCCGATCCAAATCGGTTCTCAGGGCGCAGCGCCAGCTTGATCGCATATTGCACAAAGCCGAGATCGCGATAAACCCGATCGGCGAGACGGCAAAAATTTCGAACCTCATCGACGATCTGGTCTTCGCGGCAGAAAATATGCGCGTCGTCCTGCGTGAACTGGCGCACGCGCATCAGCCCATGCAGCGCGCCATGCGGCTCATTGCGATGACAGCAGCCGTTTTCATAAAGCCGGATCGGCAGATCACGATAACTCTTGATCCCCTGTTTTACGATGAGGACATGCGCCGGGCAGTTCATCGGCTTCAGCGCCATCAGATCAGCTTCGCCAGAAAGCACCGGCGCATCATCCGCCGTAGACGGAATTTCATCCGGCACGACGAACATGTTCTCTCGGTACTTGCCCCAATGCCCCGATTGCTCCCACTGGCGCGCATCCATCAGTTGCGGAGTCTTGACTTCCCTGTAGCCAGCCTCGTCGATGCGGCGGCGCATATAGGCCTCAAGCTGACGCCAAATGAGATAACCATTCGGGTGCCAGAAGACGGATCCTTGCGCCTCTGACTGCAAATGGAAAAGATCCATTTCGCGGCCGAGCTTTCTATGATCGCGCTTTTCGGCTTCCTCAAGGCGCGTCAGATAGGCCTTCAGATCTTTCTCATTGGTCCAGGCGGTGCCATAAATGCGCTGAAGCATGGCGTTCCTGTGATCGCCGCGCCAATAGGCGCCGGCGACCTTCATCAGCTTGAACGCCTTGCCGATATGCTTCGTGGACGGAAGATGCGGACCGCGACACAAATCATGCCAGTCGCCATGCCAATAGATTTTCACATCCTCGCCCGGCGGCAAGTCGGCGATGATCTCCGCCTTGTAGGCCTCGCCAATCGATTTGAAATGCGCGATCGCCTTGTCGCGATCCCAGACTTCTCTTCGCGTCGGCCGATCTTCGTCGACGATTTCCGCCATGCGCTTTTCGATCATGGCGAGGTCATCCGTCGAGAAGGGTTCGTCGCGGGCGAAATCGTAGAAGAAGCCGTCCTCGATATTCGGACCGATCGTCACCTGTGTCCCCGGGAACAACTCCTGCACCGCCTGCGCCATGAGGTGAGCCGAATCGTGACGCACGAGGTCAAGCGCGCCCTCGTCGTCGCGCGTCACGATCTCGATCTTCGCGTCACGGTCAATCGTCTGGAAAAGGTCCGAAAGGACGCCGTCAATCTTCACCGCGATCGCCTTCTTGGCGAGCGATTTAGAGATCCCCTCGGCGATGTCGGTCCCGGCGACCGCGCCGGCGAATTGTCGTACGGAACCGTCTGGCAGGGTGATTGCGACCATGGTCTTCAACTCAGCTTATCGATCAGGGCGTTGGCGAGGTGCGCGGCGGCTTCGGGGCAATAGGCGAAAAAGAGTTCCGGTTCAACGCGTTCGACCTCCTTCAGCAGCAATTCGCCGCCGCGCACAATGGCGTCGACCCGTGCGTAAAGCAGCTCACCCGGACAGTCGGCCGCAATCCGCCGCGCCGCCGCGATGACGGCAGCGGAAGGAAAAATGCGCTCGACCGACCCGCCATGATCGGATTGCACACGAAAATGGCCGGACTTCGGCCGCTTCAATAACGCAGGGGAATAATCGTCGTCGATGAGGAAGATCGACGTCTCGCTGATGGTTTCGATTTCCCGCTGGTAGCGCTGGATGAGCCCCTCCCCGCCAAGCATCGCCGCCGCGCAGGCGAGCGCCGACGCGTCATTGCGCATGACGCGTGAAATCCCTGAACGGGCCGTTTCATGGCGCAGCTTCGACTTCCGCGCCGAGCCGGGTAAACGCGGCCGCGAACAATTGATCGCTCTCGGTCAGGGAGGGCGCTTGCAGGCGGGTCGCAATTGCGATTTTGGGCATGTGGTCAGGTCGGGTTGAACGAATTCAGTCTTCTAACGAGAGCGGCCGCTCCCGCCATGACCAGTCGCCATAGCGCCAGAGGCGCCAGCCGCAATCCGGCAGATTTGGCGGGACCGGGTCAAATCCGTGCGAACCGAACGGCTGACAGCGACAAAGACGCGACAGCGTCAGCCAGAAACCCTTGTGTGCGCCATGCCGGGCGAACGCCTCGGCGGCGTAATCGGAACAGGTCGGCAAATGCCGGCAGCGCGCGCCGAGCAAATGAAAGAGCGGCGACAATGTACGCTTGTAGAACCAGAGCGCGCCAAGGGCGGCGCGGACGGTGAAACTCTTCTGTTGCGGCGGTCGCGTCATTTGCCTGATATTGCAGGGATGCCGAAAGAATGGAAAGCCGGTGCGGCGCCAAGGGAAAAAGAACCATGCGGTGGATGATGGCGGCGCTGGCGCTTGCCGGTTGCGCTGAGATGCAAAAGGCGAGTCCGCAATGGGCGACGCTCAGCGGCGGGCCGCCGATCATCATCGCGCATCGCGGCGCCTCGGGTTATCTCCCTGAACACACGCTGGAGGCCTATGCGCTCGCGATCGACCAGGGCGCTGACGTGATCGAACCCGATCTCGTGTTCACGAAGGATGGTGTATTGATCGTGCGCCATGACCGCTATTTGTCGGGCTCCACCGACGTCGCCGATCGTGCCGAATTCGCAGACCGCAAACGCAGCAACAATGATCCGCAGGATGCGGAGAACGTTGGGCGCGTCGACTGGTGGGTCGAGGATTTCACCCTCGCCGAGATCAAGACCCTGCGGGCGCGCCAGCCCTTTCCCGGGCGATTGAAAGAACATGACGACAGATTCGAAATTCCGACCTTCTCGGAAACGCTGGCGCTCGCAGCCGCCAAGGCGGTGCAAGCGGGCCGCCCGGTCGGCGTTTATCCGGAGACCAAGCACCCCACGTTCTTCGCCTCGATCGGCGATGATTTCGAGGCGCCGCTTCTCGCAGCGCTCGAAGGATTCGAGGCCGGGCCGGTGTTCATCCAGTCGTTCGAGCCGGAAATATTGAAACGCCTTAAAGGCAAGACGACAGCAATGCTGGTGCAGCTTGTTTATCAGTATGAACCCGGTGCGGGGCCGAATATTCCGCTCGACCAAATCGCCGCCTATGCAGATGCTGTCGGACCATCGAAGAATCTGATCCTCGACGATGGCGGCGCGACCGAATTTCTTGCGGCGGCGCATCGCCTCGGGCTTTCCGTCCATCCGTGGACGTTTCGCGACGATCTGCCGAACCTCGGAATGGCGGCGCGAGAGGAGCTCGCCATCTTCATCAACGCTGGCGTTGACGGCGTTTTCACCGATTTCCCCGACACCGCCGTTGCGGTCCGTGACGCGCTCGGGTCGCCGAATTGAGCGCCTCGGATGATGAGGGCGACATCGTTCGCGGCGCCGATCGACCGCTTCAGCCGGAGGGGATAACGAAAGCCGCCGTGATGTCGGCTCCGGGCGCTGCGGGAGGACGAAACCGTCGGAGCCGACGAAGAATTGAACGGGCGGCGGTCGCAATTCCGGCGCATGTTCTATAATTCAATGAGCGACGGATTCGATCGCGACATCCGTTAATAATCCCCAGGATGGGCGTCGAATTAATGTTGGAGAGATATCCTTGATTGAATTGGCGAAGAACGCGCTCGCCAGCGCCGCATTGGTCGCCGTCCTTTGCCTGTCGGTCGCCGGCGCCGAGGAGCCGCCGCCGCCAGCCGACGCAATC
>JBGSSK010000255.1:0-1935 GCA_041737095.1 Parvularculaceae bacterium
GGCGACGTTATCGCTCTTTCCGGCCCCCTCGGCGCGGGCAAGACGACGCTGGCGCGCGCCGTCATCGCGGCGCTCACCGGCGAGACCGAGGCGGCAAGCCCGACCTTCACGCTTGTCGAAACCTACGCTGCAAAGTCCTTCACCGTCTTTCATTTCGACCTTTATCGGCTCGAAAAAGCCGAAGATGTGTGGGAGCTCGGCTTCGAGGACGCGCAAGACGGCGTCGCCATCATCGAGTGGCCGGAACGGATAGAGGCGATGTTGCCGCCATCGACCCTTCTCATTCGTCTTTCGATGGACGACCCCGGCCGGCGCGCTCTAATGCGGGCCGGGCCGGCCTGGGCGGCGCGCCTGTCGCATCTTAACCCCCTTTAAGGGACGAAAAGTCTAGCGTTCTGACATGTCCTCTGTTCACTCATGGCCCGATCGGGCGGCAATTCGCGCTAATGCGCGTCGGGATTTTCTGGCCAGCGCCGGCTGGCTTTCCGCCGCAGCGACACCGATGACGGGCGACGCCTCGACGCGCAGCTATGAACGGCTGGAGCTTGCCGGACGGCGCGCCGTCCTGATGAATGCGCCGCCCGCGGCGGAAGGCGCCGCCTGTCCGCCGGATGCGTCAATCGAGGAACGACGGCGGCTTGGCTACAACGCGATGGCGCGTCTTGCTGGGCCGAATCTCAACGCCTTTGTCGCCGTCGCCGACGCGCTTCGCCGCGCCGGCCTTTCGGCTCCCGAGATCTTCGCCGCCGATCCGGTCGCCGGCTTTGCCGTCATCGAGGATCTCGGCGACGACCTCTTCGCGCGCGCGATCCCGAACGGCGCGCCGGAGTTCGACTTGTACGCCGCAGCGATCGACGCGCTGATTGCGCTTCGCGGCGCGCGAATAGCGGCGCCGAAGACCGCCGGCTACGAGATGCTCACTTATGATCTGACGGCGATGGAAGCCGAGATCATGCTGGTGCCGGAATGGTACTGGCCGCACCTGAAAGGCCAGGCGGCGAGCGACGAGATCAAGCTGGAATATCTCGCCGCCTGGCGCCCTGTTCTCGATATGCTGCCTCAGCCGTCGACGCTGATCCTGCGCGACTTCCATGCGGAAAACCTGCTCTGGCTGCCGGCGCGGGACGGTTTCCGTCGCGCCGGCGTAATCGATTTCCAGGATGGGCTGTTCGGCGATCCGGCCTATGACCTCGTCTCATTGCTCGAAGACGCGCGGCGCGATGTCTCGCCCGAGCTTTCCGACCTGATGATCCGCCGGTATGCGGCCGGCGCTGCGGCGCTGTCCGTTTTCGACGAAGCGGCGTTCCGCCGCGATTACGCCATCCTCGGCGCACAGCGCAACGCGAAAATTCTCGGGATTTTCGCGCGGCTCATCAACCGAGACAAAAAACCTCGGTATGCGGAGTTCTTCCCACGCGTCGAAGGCCATTTCCGCCGGGACCTTGCGCATCCGGCGCTGAAACCCGTGGCGGCTTTCTTTCGATCGAATTTTGGAGATCGGTTCTGAACGGGGTTCCGGATATCGCAATGGTGCTCGCGGCGGGTCTCGGCACGCGCATGCGTCCGCTTACGGATCAACTGCCGAAACCGCTCATCACGGTCGCCGGGAAGGCGCTTATCGACTGGACGCTCGACCGTTTTGCGCAGGCGGGCGTCAGGCGCGCCGTCGTCAACGTGCATTACCGCGCCGATCAAATGGAGGCTTATCTGGCGGCGCGGCGCAGTCCCGCCGTCGTCATTTCCGACGAGCGCTCCTTGCTGCTGGAAACCGGGGGCGGCCTTAAAAAGGCGCGCCAGCTTGTCGGCGAGGCGCCTCTTTATTGCACCAATACCGACGCGATCCTCGTTGATGACGGGCCGGAGCCCTGCGCCGCGCTCGCCCGGCATTGGCGCGACGACACCATGGACGCGCTCTTGCTGCTTGCGCCGACCGCC
>JBGSSK010000314.1:0-21266 GCA_041737095.1 Parvularculaceae bacterium
GCGAGCGGCGGCGCGTCGAGATCGCGCGGGCGCTCGCGACGGGTCCGGCCTTCATGCTGCTCGACGAGCCTTTCGCCGGCATCGACCCGCTGGCGATCGCCGATATTCGCGAACTCGTCCTGCACCTTAAAGATCGCGGGCTCGGCGTTCTCATCACCGACCACAATGTGCGCGAGACGCTCGATATCATCGATCGCGCCTATATCATTCACGAGGGCGAAGTCCTGATTGAGGGCGCGCCGGGCGACATTGTCGGCGACAAAGACGTCAGGCGCGTCTATCTCGGCGACCGATTCCAGATGTAAACGAAGGACAGAGGGGCATTGTGGCGTTAGCTCCAAGATTGGAATTCAGGCAGTCCCAGCAGCTCGTGATGACGCCGCAGCTGCAGCAGGCGATCAAGCTGCTGCAGCTCTCCAACCTCGAGCTTTCCGAATTCGTCGAACAGCAGTTGGAGGAAAATCCCTTCCTTGAGCGCGCCGCCGAACAGGAGGCGCAGGAAACGCCGGATCGCGCCGACGCCAATGCGGTCGATGCCAGCGACAACCGCGAAGACGCCGCGAGCCTCGATCTCGACAGCGACGCCGTCACGGCGCACGCCGCCGAGGCGCTGGATACGCCGAACGACGATCGCGAAGCCGCGGGACCGGCGGCTGGCGATACGGAATACAAATCCAACGAATGGTCGAGCGTCGGCGCCGGCGGCGGTTCTTCATTCGAGGACGAGCGCGAATTCGGCGAGACGCTGACGCGCGATATTTCGCTTTGGGACCATTTGACCGAACAATTGCATGTCGCGACGCGCGATCCGCAGGCGATCTTTATCGGCGCCTATCTGATCGATCTCATTGATGAGGCGGGCTATCTTCGCGACGAGGTCGTCGCGATCGCCGAGCGGCTCGGCGCCGAGCCTTGCGAGGTCGAGGCGACGCTGGCGCTGATCCAGACTTTCGAGCCGTCCGGCGTCGGCGCGCGCGACATCAAGGAATGCCTGAAGATCCAGCTCGCCGACCGCGATCGCCTGGACCCGGCGATGAGCGCCTTCATCGACAATATCGAATTGATGGCGAAGGGCGATCTGAAAGCGCTCATCAAGGCGGCCGGCGTTGACGAAGAAGACATGCGCGACATGATCGCCGAAGTCCGCACGCTGAACCCGAAGCCCGGTTACGCCTATGGCTCGGAGCCGGTGCAGGTCGTCACGCCGGACGTCATTGTCCGAAAGGCTCCGGACGGCGGCTGGAAGATCGAGCTGAATTCCGAAACGCTGCCGAAAGTGCTCGTCAACCGCATCTATTATTCCGAGCTTTCGAATGTGAAGCGCCGCGAGGAAGACACGCTGTTTGTCAGCGAGCAGTTCGCCAACGCCAACTGGCTGGTGAAAAGCCTCGACCAGCGGGCGCGCACCATCCTGAAGGTCGCCAGCGAGATCGTGCGCCAGCAGGACGCCTTCATGGTCCATGGCGTCAAGCATTTGCGTCCGCTCAATCTGCGCGCAGTCGCCGACGCGATCTCGATGCATGAATCGACGGTCTCGCGGGTCACCGCCAACAAATACATGGCGACGCCGCGCGGCATATTCGAGTTGAAATATTTCTTCACCGCCTCGATCGCCTCAAGCGAGGGCGGCGAGGCCCACTCCGCCGAGGCCGTCCGGTTCAGGATCAAGGAACTCATCGACGGCGAAACGCCGAACGCGGTCCTTTCCGACGATCGCATTGTGGAAATCCTGCGCGGCGACGGCATCGAAATCGCGCGACGCACTGTCGCCAAATACCGCGAAACCATGAATATCGCATCGTCCGTCCAGCGCCGGCGCGCCGCCTTGCGGGAAGCGATCTAGGGCTTTGATTTCGGCGGCCGAGGCCCGATATATAGCAACGCTCGGCCGAGACCCGGCCGGCCGTCACGGAGGCCTCCATGGACATCCAAGTCAGCGGCAAGAACCTCGATCTCGGCGATGCGCTTCAGGCGCATGTGACGGGACGGCTCGCCGAGGGAGTTGAGAAATATTTCGGCAACGGCGCCGAGGCGATCGTCACCTTCACCAAGGAGCGCCATCTCGTCGAATGCGAAATGACGGCGCACCTTTATTCCGGCGTTTTCCTCGCCGCCCATGGCGACGGCGGCGACGCCTACGCCGCATTCGAGACCGCGCTTGAAAAGCTCGAAAAACGGGTGCGGCGATACAAGCGCCGCCTGAAGAACCACCACGCCAACGGCAAAGGCCCGCTGCCGGCGGAGGCCGCCTCCTACTATACGCTCGCCCCGCTGCCCGAGGAGAACGACGCCGACGCGCCGTCGGACACCGATCCGACGCCGGTTGTGGTGGCGGAAAAGCAGACCTCGGTGCGGGAAATGACGGTCGGCGCGGCGGTCATGCAATTAGACCTTGCGGAAAGCCCGGCGATCGTGTTCAAGAACGCCGCCCATGGCCGCCTTAACGTGGTCTACCGCCGCCGGGACGGGCATATCGGCTGGATCGATCCGGCGCCCTGAAGAAAGGCCGAGCGAATACAAAGGCGAGATCGGCGACAAGCCGGACCGGCAGCGATCCGATATTGACCCGATCCTTGCATGTGCGCCAGCCAGGATTAATTGCGGAATTTATGGGCCTATCTGAGTTCTTATCAGCAGACGCCGTCGTTTTGAACCTGCATGCGAGTTGCAAGCGCGAGGCGCTTGCGATGCTCGCGGAGCGGGCGGCGACGTTGACCGGCGTTCCCGCCGCCAAGATCCGCGACGCGCTGATGGAGCGCGAGCAGCTCGGCTCGACTGGCGTCGGCCGCGGCGTTGCGATCCCGCACGGCAAGATCGACGGCCTCGGACAGATGGTCGGCATGCTCGCCAAGCTCAGCGATCCTGTCGATTTCGAAGCGGTCGATGATCAGCCGGTCGATATCGTATTCTTGCTGCTCGCGCCGAAAGAGGCCACGGCGGCGCATCTGAAGGCGCTGGCGAGAGTTTCGAGACTGTTGCGCGACGAGCAGGTTAGAGAGGCGCTGCGCGGCGCCAAAACGCCGGAAGCGCTGTTCGCCATCGCCGCCGATTCGGCGCAATCGAACGCCGCAGCCTGACTAAAATTAGTGGACGCTGACGGGATTCATCTCGTGCTGGCGCGCCGCCGCGAAGGCCAGTGCGCGGTCTCCGACAAGCGCAATGCGCTGGCCGTCTCCGGCGTGAACGGAATAGAGCGTCGTATCGCCAGGAATATCGATGATCGCGCCGGTTTCGTCGTCGACGAGATCGTCGAGCACTTCGGACGCGAGGACGGTTCGGACATAGACGAGCTTCTTGCCGCCAAGCGCCGCCAGTTCGCGCTCGCTGACCGACGGCGTCCGACCGGACTCGTCAGGCCTTTGCAGATCCTTCCAATTGGCCATCGGCCAATTCCTCCGTTGCACCCTCGGGCCGGCGTTCGCCGACCCTGATCAGGCCACAGAATGGCTATCAAAGCGTGAAAGGCTCGACAGCCAGCCTTAGCCACGTTCGGGACATAGGGCTACTTTATAACATTTCAATGACCGAAAATGGGCGATTTCAGACAGACGCTCAACCAAATCGGCTCAAGATTGTCGCAAAAAGCGCCGGATCGACATTGCCGCCTGACAGCGTGACGCCGGTCGTCATTCCCTGCACGGCGATCTTTCGGTGATGGAGCGCCGCCAACGCCGCCGCGCCGCCGGGCTCCAGCACAAGTTTCAGATACTTGAACGCCCAGGCCATGGTTTCGGCGATCTCGTCGTCACTGAGCGAGAATCCGCCCTGCACCGTCCGTTGCAGTATTGGAAATGTGATCGCGCCAGGGCTCGGCGTCGCCAACGCATCGCACAGGGTCTTTCGTCGGACGTCGGCGGTCAGCCGCCGCCCGGCTTTGACCGACTCCCAGGTCTCGTCAAAGCCCTCGGGCTCAGCGATGTAGATTTTCGTTTGCGGCGACAATTCCTCAAGAACGGTCGCGCAGCCCGCCGTCATGCCGCCGCCGCCGCAACAGACGATGAAAGCATCAAAGGCGGCGCTGACCTCAGCGGCTTGCCGGACAGCCTCCAGCGCAAGCGTCCCTTGTCCTTCGATGATATCGACATGGTCATAGGACGGCGCGAGAGCAAGACCGCGATCCGCCGCGATCCGCCGTCCGATCGCTTCGCGATCTTCGGTGTAGCGATCGAAGAAAACGATTTCCCCGCCATATGCCCGGACCTGCGCGATTTTGAAGGCGGGCGCATCCTGCGGCATGACAATCACGGCCGGCGTCCCGAACAGCTTCGCTGCGCGGGCGACGCCCTGCGCATGATTGCCCGACGACCAGGCGAGAACGCCGCGCGCGCGCTCCGCCGCCGACAGGCGCGAGAGTCGATTCATCGCACCGCGAAACTTGAAAGAGCCGCTATGCTGAAAAATCTCGGCCTTCATCAGGACGCGGCCGCCGACCCGGTCATTGAGCCACTCGTTTTCTAGGAGCGGCGTGACGACAGCCTGATCCTTGATCCGCCTCGCGGCGGCCCGAACGCCGTCGGCGGAGACGCTTTGCTGGTCTGTCGGGGTCACGCTGCCCTCTCAGCATCGCCAGCGCTGCGCGATCCGTCAGTCAGATAGCGCCAGGCGATGCCCGACGCGATGTTCGTCACCGCCGTCGTGACGATCGTCGAAAGAAAAAGCGCGACGGCGAAAAGCGCATAGGCGGGATTCTCGCGGCTGAAAAGCCGTCCGAATTCGTCGAGAACCGGCGCCAGCGCATCGCGCAACGCCGCCGGATCATCACCGATCTCCGCCATTTTCATCAATTGCGCAGCAATGTCGCCGCCAAAAACCGCGAACAGGACGATCCCGACCGGCGCCAGCAGGAGGCCGATAAGGACCCAGAACCCGAGAAGCGGCAAAACGCTCCCTCTGGTCGCTCGCCATGCCAAGTCGAAGCCGATCCGCCGCGTTGCGACCGAAGCCGGATAAAGAACGCTGAGCCGCAATCGAAACCACAAGGTGACGAGGTTGACAAAAAGATCGCCGACGCCCGACGTCGCGCCCTTCGTCGCCGGGCTGAAAAGCGCCAATAGAAGCGCAATCACTGCACCTGCAAGGCCGCCGACAAGACTGATGGCGAATATCATCACGCTCATCAGCAGATAGGCGGCCAGAACGCGCAATTCATCGCCGCCATACCGAAAATAGAACAGGCGGTTGTTCATGTCGCCCCTGACGAAATGAACGAGACTGGCGACCGTAAGCATCGGAAACGCGATTGCTGAACCGGCGGACAGAACAAGCAACCACTTCGCCAGTTCGCCGAGCGCCGCCGCCGCCGCCGCCGGTTCCGGATTGTCTCCAAGTCCGATCATCGTAGAAATCGCCGCGAAAAGCGGCGGCATCGCATAAAGTTGAAGCGCGACCAGGAGAAGCGCCGGCAACCACAATGCTTTCAGCAAATCCGGCCAATGGCGCGCGAGATAGGCGACCGTCGCGCTGAACGCTTTGACGATGGGGAAGCGCATCGGACGGTTCCTCTGACAGATCACGCGGCGGCGGCGCGCACCGGCGACATTACCGGGTTTCGGCGCCGTTTCCAGCGCAGCCACGGCGCCGCATGCGGCGAGTTCGTCATCATTGGCGCCGCTTCGACTGCACCATCACGAGACGCGACGGGTCGAAGCATCAAGAGCAAGCGCCTGCGCGGTTCGAATGCCATCAATCGCCGCCGAATAAATGCCGCCCGCATAGCCGGCGCCTTCGCCGGCGGGGAAAAGCCCTTCGACGTTGACGCTTTGGCGATCTTCGCCCCGCCTCATCCGGACGGGACTTGAGGTGCGGGTTTCGACGCCGGTCATCACAGCGTCATCCATGGCGAAACCCCGTATCTGACGATCAAATGCGGGAAGCGCTTCACGGATCGCCGCGATAGCGAAATCCGGCAGGCAATGCGACAGATCCGTCGGCGTGACGCCGGGCCGATAGGAAGGTACTGCGCTGCGAAGCTCCGTTGACGGACGACCGGCGAGGAAGTCGCCGACCAGCTGGACAGGCGCCCGCCAGCTTGAGCCGCCCGCAACAAAGGCGCGTTCCTCCCAGTACCGCTGGAAATCGACGCCTGCGAGAGGGTTCGCCTGGACGTCTCCCGGAAAATCCGCCGCCGTGAGGTCGACGACGATGCCGGAATTGGCGTTGCGTTCTTTTCTTGAATATTGGCTCATGCCGTTGGTGACGAGGCGGCCTTCCTCCGAGGCGGCAGCGACGACCGTGCCGCCCGGACACATGCAGAACGAATAGACCGTTCGTCCGTTCGAGGCGTGATGGGAAAGCCGATAGTCGGCGGCGCCCAATATTTTATGGCCGGCGAATTTGCCGTAGCGCGCACGATCGATGACGGATTGCGGATGCTCGATGCGAACGCCGATCGACAACGGCTTCGGCTCGAAAAAGACGCCGCGTCTATACAACATCTCAAAAGTGTCGCGCGCCGAATGGCCGAGCGCCATGACGACGCGCCGCGCCTCGATCAACTCGCCGTTTTCGAGGACGACGCCTTCTATGTGCTTTTTTCCGTCACGATCGGCCAGAAGGATATCGCTCACGCGTGACTGAAAACGGATTTCGCCGCCGAGGGCTTCGATCTTGGCACGGATATTTTCAACCATCGACACCAGGCGAAAGGTGCCGATATGCGGCCGCGACACATAGAGAATTTCGTCAGGCGCGCCCGCCGCAACGAATTCCGTCAGCACCTTCCGGCCGAAATGATCGGGATCGCGTATCTGACTGTAGAGCTTTCCGTCGGAAAAAGTCCCCGCGCCGCCCTCGCCGAACTGCACGTTCGAAGTCGGGTCGAGCACGCGCTGGCGCCAGAATTTGAAAGTATCTGCAGTTCGCTCTCGGACGATTTTGCCGCGCTCAAGGACGATCGGACGAAATCCCATCTCAGCAAGTATGAGCGCGGCGAAGATACCGCAAGGACCAAAGCCGACCACCAGCGGCCTAGCATCCCCGCGCCGGGCGGCGGCGGAATGACGGAAAGTCATGTCCGGCGTCATCGACGCATGGCGGTCGCCGGCGAGCCGGGCCAGAATTTCGGCTTCCCGCTTTATCTCGGCGTCAACGATATAGACGAGCTCTATCGCAGATTTCTTGCGGGAATCTGCGGCTCTCTTGAAAATCGTGAAGGAGATCAGGTCGTCGGCTTCGACGCCAAGCCGCTTCAGCAGCGCCGCCTTCAACGCCTCGGGCGCATGGTCGAGCGGCAATCTGATTTCCTGGACGCGGATCATGGCGTTTCCATCGGGGGACGCCGCCGCGTATCATCAAACGCCACTGCTCGAAAGAGCTTTGGCGAAAGCCCGGCCGCGCGTTAGAAGGCCGTTATCGGAGGACCGTCATGCCTGAAAAAATTTCACAACCGATGATCGATCTTTATGATGCGTTCACCCATGGCGCCATCGATCGACGCTCGTTTCTGGAGCGTCTAGGCCGCCTCGCCGGCGGTTCCGCGGCGGCGAGCGCGCTCCTGCCCCTGCTGGCCAATGATTACGCAAGGGCGGCGGTCATTGATGAAAAAGATGCACGCCTGCGCATTGCGACCGCGAAATTCGCCACCGGCGACGTCATAGACATGATCGAACCAGAGCGTCTGACGGCTGACAGCGCGCCGAACGCCGGCGTCATCCCGACGAGACACTTGCCCTTTGTCACCGCCTATCATGCGCGGTTGCGGAAAAACGAGGGCGCCGCGCCGGCGATCATGGTCATACACGAAAACCGCGGGCTCAACGCCCATATCAAGGACATTGCACGGCGGATCGCGGTCGAGGGATTTGACGCCTACGCGGTAGATATGCTGTCGCCATTTGGCGGCACGCCCGATAACGAGGACGAGGCGCGCAACCTGATCGGCAAGCTCAAACCCGAAAAGACCGTGCAAAAGCTCCGCCTGGTCGCCGACGAACTCGCCCGGATGAAAGGGCGGCCGCGTAAGGTCGGCGCAATCGGTTTTTGCTGGGGCGGCGGCATGGTCAATCGCCTGGCGGCGGCGACGGACGCGCTCGCCGCCGGGGTCGCCTATTATGGGCCCCAGCCCACAGCCGAGGAGGCGGCGCAGATCCGCGCGAAAATGCTTTTGCATTATGCTGGCGAAGACCAACGGATCAATGCCGGTATCGACGAATACAAACGCGCGCTCGACGCGGCAGGCGTCGACTACCAGTTGTTCATTTACGACGGCGTGCAGCACGCCTTCAATAATGATGCGAACCCCGCGCGCTATGACACTGTCGCGGCTAGGGTCGCCTGGGACAGAACGATTGCTTTCCTCAAGGAAAGCCTTGCCGACGCATGAACCAAGCAACGTCTTCCCTCGGCTATGTTCCGCAGCTTTACGGGCGCTCGAAAGGCCACGCCCTGCGCGCCAACCATTCGAGGCTGATGGCGGAATTGCTGCCGGTTGTCGCTGTTCCGCCCGTCGACGCGCGACCGATCAATCTGGCGGCGCTCTTTCCCGGAGCGATCGATTTCGCGCTCGAGGTCGGCTTCGGCGGCGGCGAGCACCTTGCATGGCAAGCCGCACGGCACGCCCGAACCGGCTTTATCGGCGCAGAGCCGTTCGTCAACGGCGTCGCAAAACTGCTGCAACGGATTGAGGCGGAAAATCTGTCGAACATCCGCATTCTGCATGGCGATGCGCGGCCGCTGATCGAGGCGCTGTCGGATGGCGCGTTATCACGGATATTTGTTCTGCATCCTGATCCCTGGCCGAAGAAACGGCATTACAAGCGCCGGATGATCTCGCCTTGGTTCCTTGAGCAATCGGCGCGCCTTCTCAAATCCGGCGGCCAGTTGCGCGTCGCGTCGGATATCCCCGACTATGTGCGCTGGACGCTGATGCACGCCCAAAGCGCCGTCGGGATAGAATGGATGGCGGAAAAGGCCGATGATTGGCGCGTCCGCCCCGACGATTGGCCGCAGACCCGTTACGAGGCGAAAACCCTCAAGGAAGGCCGCGCGCCGGCTTACCTCTCCTTCCAGCGAAGGTAATCGATCCATGTTGCGTTACTTCGTCGCGATCGTCGCCGCACTCGCTCTTGCAGGTTGTGTCGAGGCGACCATCGCCTGGACGTCGCTGAAGCCTGACGGTCCGGCCGCTGCGCCGGCGCTAGCGTATGACGGTATCGCCGAGTGGGAGACTGCCGGCGCGCCGGCGGCCCGCGAGGTATTGCAGCAATCCGTATACGGCAGGCTGCCGGAGCGCTCGGTTAGCCGAATCATCGCCCGCGAGACCCTGAATCCCGAAGCGTTCGGCGGGCGCGGTCTCCTGGAAGAATACAGGCTTGGCGCATCGATGGCCTATGGCGATGTCGAAGCGGAGGTGATGTCGTCGGACGGCGAACCCGGATTCTTGATGAATGTCGTCTCGCCTAACGCGGGCGGAGGGCCCTTCCCAGTCATTCTGATGGAGACCTTTTGCCCGCGATGGTCAACCATGCCCGACATTCTTGTCGCCGGCGCGCCGGACAAAATGGCGAAACGCGGCGGTTTCCGGCTCGAGACCTATGTTTTCGGGCGATATATTTGCACGCCGCCGGTCGAGGATATCCTCGACGCCGGCTATGCGATCGCCACGATTTATCCCGGCGACATAGTTCCTGACAGGCGGACCGAAGGCCTTGCCGAATTGCGGCGGCTGACCGCCGGGGGCGCCGAAGATGATGCGCGGCTTGGCGCGATCGGGGCATGGGGCTGGGCGTTTTCGCGGATGATTGATGCGCTTGAGCAGGATCCGCGCTTAGACCGCGACGCGATGATCGCCTGGGGTCACTCGCGCTACGCGAAGGCGGCGCTTGTCGCGGCAGCCTTCGATCCGCGGATTGACGGCGTCATCGCGCACCAGTCAGGCACCGGCGGCGCGTCGCTTAATGTCGACAAAAAGGGCGAGAGCGTCAAAGCGATTACAAAGAGTTATCCACACTGGTTCGCCAGAAATTATCGCGAAGACAATCTCGATGGGTTCGATCAGCATCTGCTGCTTGCGTTGATTGCGCCGCGGCCAGTCCTTCTTGGGAACGCGCGGCGTGACGTCTGGTCTGATCCGAATGGCGCCTTCCGGGCCGCGCAGGGCGCTGAACCCATTTATCGCCTCTATGGTTCGCAAGGCCTTGATCAGGCGGCGCTTAAACCCTACGACCCGTCGGCGGATATCGCCTTCTGGATCCGTCCGGGCACGCATGGCGTCGTCAAGGAAGATTGGCCGGCGTTTCTCGAATTCTTGAACGCGCATTTTGCGCCCAATGGCGACACTGATGGCGGACGGATCAGCTCATCGGACGACGATTGACGAGATCCCGCCTCTCTCAACGCTGGCTGGACTGTATGATCGCGCGCCGGACAGCGTTTCATTCCGAAAACTGAGAAAGAGAATACTCCGGCTAACGCAGGAAGCGATCAGCGCCTACTCGATGATCGACACCGCCTCCCGGCCCCGCTGGCTGGTTTGCCTCTCCGGCGGCAAGGACAGTTATTCGCTTCTGGCGGCGCTCCTCGACCTGCAATGGCAGGGTGCGCTGCCGGTCGATCTCCTTGCATGCAATCTCGATCAGGGCCAGCCCGGCTTTCCAAAGCATGTCCTGCCGGAATTTCTGAGCGCGCTCGGCGTTTCCTTCCGCATTGAAAACCGCGACACATATTCGGTCGTGACCGCCAAATCGCCGCCGGGGAAGACCTATTGTTCGCTGTGTTCACGCTTGCGGCGGGGCAATCTCTACCGTGTCGCGCGTGAGGAAGGCTGTTCGGCGATCGTCCTTGGTCATCACCGTGACGATGCGCTTGAAACGTTCCTCCTCAATCTTTTTTACGGCGGGACGCTTGGCGCGATGCCGCCGAAGCTACTCAACGAAGATGGCGACATCCTCCTCCTGCGTCCACTTATTCACTGCGCTGAGGCTGACCTCGAGAAGTTCGCCGAAGCAATGAAATTCCCGATTATCCCCTGCAATTTGTGCGGCAGTCAGGACGGCCTGCAGCGCGCCGCGATGAAAAAAATGCTGGATGAGTGGGAGACCAGTCATCCGGGCCGCCGCGCCAGCATGTGGCGGGCGCTTCAGAACGTGAAAAAGACACAGCTTGCTGATGCGGCGCTTAACGATTTCGCCAGTCTTTTCCCAACATCTGGCTATCCCCAAGATCCGGGAAATGGGCCTTGAACCAATTGGCCGAACGCGCGCGCGAACCGACATGATCGAAACCTGGCCATTGCCGCCTGAGACGCCGCGCGTCACTTGCGCAGTCGGGATCATCATCATCAATTTCCGCACGCCAGAGCTGGTCATCAACTGCCTCACGGCGCTCGGTCCGGAGCTTGAGGCGAATGACGGTCAGATCGCGATCGTCGATAATTGCTCCAATGACGGATCAGCAGAAAAAATCGCCAAATGGCTGGCGTTGGGCGAGCTTTGGAAAAAGCGCGCCTTCCTTATTCGGTCGACAGTCAACGAGGGATTTGCGGGCGGCAATAATATCGGCTTGCGGATTTTCGACGCGGGCCATTATTTATTGCTGAATTCCGACACGCTTGTCCGCAAGGACGCCCTGGGCGCGCTGATCGCCGCATCCGCGCAGCAGCCTGACGCCGGGATAGTCGCGCCGAGGCTTGAGGATGAAGATGGAACGCCGCAGATTTCTTGCTTTCGCTTCCACTCGCCCCTGTCGGAGTTCCTGAGCGCCGCCGAAACGGGGCCCCTCGATCGCCTGTTCGGTTTTGCGGTCGTGCCGATCCCGGTTTGCGACGCCGTGACGGAATGCCCATGGGTGAGCTTCGCCTGCGTCCTGCTGAAGCGGGCCGCGCTTGAAGACGCCGGCCTTATGGACGAAGGCTATTTCATGTACTTTGAAGACGCCGATTATTGCCGAGCGCTGCGACGCCTTGGCTGGCGCATCATTCAGGAACCGGCGGCGCGGGTCGTTCACCTGCGCGGCGGCTCTTCGCCGGTCAAAGCCTCGATGGAGGCGAAGAAGCGACCGCCGGCCTATTACTACGCTGCGCGGACACGCTTTTTCCGGAAGGCGTACGGGCCGCTCGGTCCCTTTGCTGCGAACCTGATGTGGCTCCTTGGCCGCGGCGTCGCCCGTGCTCGGGCGATCTTCGGGAAGCCGGCCCCGCTTCTCTGCGATCGTCAGGGTTCGGATCAGTGGACGAACTGGCGTAAGCCTCTCGGCGACCGGAGAGCGCCGCAATGAAGGACCTGCCCGACTTCGTCATTATTGGTGCGATGAAGTGCGGCACGTCGACCTTGCATGCCCAGCTAGCGGCGCAGCCGCAGTTCTTCATGTCGGCGCCGAAGGAGCCCAATTTCTTTTCTAACGATGATATCTATGCGAGAGGCGAGCATTGGTATCGCGGGCTCTTCAAGGATGCGCCAGCCGAGGCAATCAAAGGGGAATCCTCAACTCATTACACCAAGCTGCCGACCTATCCCAAAACCATCGACCGCCTCGCAGCGCTCATCCCCGATGCGAAATTCATTTACGTGATGCGCGATCCGATTGACCGGCTTGTTTCGCACTATATTCACGAATGGACGCAGGGCGCCATTGACTGCCCGATTGACGAAGCGATCGAGACGCGCCGCGAGCTTATCGATTATTCTCGCTATGCATTCCAGCTTAAACCGTGGATCGACCGCTTCGGCAGGGAACGCATCCTGCCGGTTGTGTTTGAGCGAATGACTGCATCGCCCGACAGTGAATTGAAACGCATTGCATCGTTCCTTCGCGTCGAGGGAGCCGTCAGCTGGCGCGCTGATCTGGAAGCGCAGAATGCTTCCGCCGAGCGCATTCGAAAATTTCCAGGCTATTCGCTGATCGTCGGCAATCCTGTCGCCCAGGCGTTGAGGCGCGTGTTTGTCCCGCAAAGCCTGCGGGATCGAGTGAAGGCGAAGCTGCAGATGCAGGAGAGGCCGTCGTTGTCGGCACAGCGGCAGGCGTCGCTGATCCAGTTATTTGATCGCGACCTTGAATTACTCAATCGACTGATCGATGCGCCGAGAACCTGCGCAGGCTTCAGGGTTCGCTAACGCGCAACGGCCCGGGGTAAAGCGGCAGTCGGCGAGCGCCGACTAATCAGGCGTATCGCCTGCCGCCGAACATGCCGCCCAAAACGCCGAAGACGATCGACAGCAGCAGGAACCCGACAAGGAAGCCCCCTCCGCCAAACGCCATGCCCTCCGGCGTCGCCGGAATCGCAGGCTTGTAGAGCGCATAAACTTTTTCGGCGATGTCTTTCTTGTAGGTGCGCGCGAGCACCAAGGGACGGGTCCAGATTGTCGCCGCATTTAGCTCGGCAAGGTGCGCGCTCAACATTTCATAGCGCTCAACAACCGTTTCGTATGTCGAACAAAGGGCGTCCAGCAGGCCCGTCGCCGTCGTGCATTCAGCCATGGCGGTCGCTCTGGTGTAGTCGTACTCGGCGATCTTGGCGTCGAACTCCTGAACGATCGGCTCAAGCTCGGCGACCCGGGCGGTCAAATCCTGCATATACTGGTCGGTGAACGCCGGCCCCTGCGAGGCCCCGACGGCGAGGGCTGCGCCGAAAATGAGCGCCAAAAGTCGACCGAACATAATATTCCACCCCTCCCTGCCGCCCGCCGCGATTTTTCGAGGTCGGGCCCTCTGATCTTACCCGGAGAGAGCTTCGCCCGACAGGCGACGAAAATCCAGCCTTGCCTCGTCGTTTAGCGGAAAGGCGTGACAAAGAGGCGACGGTGAACTATAAAGTCGACCAAACGCTATCGATCTTTTCGAAGGCGGGCCCGGCGGGCCCGCTTTTTTGTTACTGGAATCAAGCCCTTGTCCGTTCTGGAGCAACGCATCGAAGAACTGGTCGTTCCCGCCGTCGCGGCGGCCGGCTTCGATCTTGTGCGAATTCGAGTCACCGGCAAGGAAATGCTGACGCTCCAGATCATGGCTGAGCGTCCCGATCGCACCATGTCGGCGGAGGATTGCGCTACGCTGTCGCGGACGCTGTCGCCGATTCTCGAGGAAGCCGACCCTATCGCGGGCCCCTACCGGCTGGAAGTTTCATCGCCCGGGATCGACCGGCCGCTGGTGCGACTCAAGGATTATGTCGACTGGCAGGGATACGACGCCAAGATCGAACTCGATCGCTTGATCGAAGGCCGCAAGAAGTTAAAGGGCGTGCTCGCCGGCGTCGATGGCGACAGTGTCTGTCTCGACATCGAAGGCGAGGAAGAAACGGCGCTAATCCCGCTCGCCTGGGTCAAGACCGCAAAGCTGACGCTGACAGACGACCTCATCCGCGAAAGCCTCAAGGCGTCCAAGGACGCGCTGAAGGAAATCCCTCATGAAGACCATGGAGACATCCAATGAACGCCGTTAGCGCGAACAAACTCGAATTGATCCAGATCGCCGACGCTGTCGCTCGCGAAAAGTCGATCGATAAGGCGCTCGTCATTGATGCGATGGAAGACGCGCTCGCCAGAGCAGCGCGCTCGCGCTATGGCCACGAAACGCTGGTGAAAGCTGAAATCAATCCAGGGACAGGCGAAACCCGCCTTTGGCGGCTCCTCGAGGTCGTCGAGGCTATTGAAAACGACTCGACCCAGATTACGCTGAAAGAAGCGCTGCAGAAAAATCCGGAAGCGGAAATCGGCGCCTTCATTTCCGAACCGCTGCCGCCGATCGAATTCGGGCGCGTCGCGGCGATGGCGGCCAAACAGGTAATCACGCAAAAAGTGCGCGACGCCGAGCGCGACCGGCAATACGCCGATTACAAGGATCGCGTCGGCGAGATCGTCAACGGCATCATCAAGCGTGTCGAATACGGCCATGTGATCGTCGATCTCGGCCGCGCCGAGGCGGTGGTTCGCCGCGACCAGCAATTGCCGCGGGAGAATTACCGGAATGGCGACAGGCTAAGGGCCTACATCATGGATGTCCGTCGCGAAGCGCGCGGGCCGCAGATCTTCCTGTCGCGCTCGCACCCGCAATTCATGGCGAAATTGTTCGAACAGGAAGTCCCTGAAGTCTATGACGGCGTTATCGAGATAAAGGCGGTCGCCCGCGACCCGGGAAGCCGCGCCAAAATCGGGGTCATGTCGAACGACTCGTCGATTGACCCGGTCGGTGCCTGCGTCGGCATGCGCGGCAGCCGCGTTCAGGCGGTCGTCAACGAACTCGGCGGCGAAAAAATCGATATCGTGCCGTGGTCGCCAGACCCGGCGACCTTCGTCGTCAACGCGCTGGCGCCGGCGGAAGTCGCCAAGGTCGTGCTCGATGAGGAGCTTGATCGAATCGAAGTCGTCGTGCCCGATGAGCAGTTGAGCCTGGCGATCGGGCGTCGCGGCCAGAATGTGCGTCTGGCCTCGCAGCTGACCGGTTTTGAGATCGACATCATGACCGAGGAAGAGGAATCGACGAAGCGTCAGGAAGAATTCCGTCAGCGTTCAGAGCTCTTCATGGAGGCGCTTGATGTTGATGACATGATGGCCGGCCTTCTCGTGTCGGAAGGCTTTGCAAAGATTGAAGAACTCGCTTTCGTTGCGCTCGATGATCTGACCGAGATCGAAGGCATGGACGAGGAAACGGCCGCCGAACTCCAGGCGCGTGCAAAGGACTGGCTTGAGGAGCAGGCGAAAAAACTCGACGCCCGCCGCAAGGAGCTCGGTGTTGAGGATGCGCTGGTCGAGATTGAAGGCCTTGACCTCAAGATGATCGTCACGCTTGGCGAAAACGACATCAAGACCGTCGAGGATTTCGCTGGCTGCGTCACCGACGATCTGACCGGCTGGACGGAACGCGTCGACGGTGAGAAGAAGCACTATGACGGCATTCTCGAAGCCTACAAAATCAACGCGGGCGACGCGGAAAAGCTGATCATGCGCGCGCGCGTCGCCGCGGGATGGGTGACGCAGGAAGACCTCGACAAAGCAGCGGCGGAAGCTGCGGCAGCAGCAGAGGAGGCGGCCGCTGGCGAAGTCGCGCCATGAGGCGTCCGACGATCGGACGCGGAGTTGCATAGCCGGGGGCGGCCCGACGCCGCCCTCCGGGCTTATTCGTTTCGCCTTGTCGCCTGACGGCGTTGTGACGCCTGACCTCAGCGAGAAGTTGGGCGGGCGCGGCGCTTGGGTATCCGCCGATCGTCAAGCGTTGCGGCGCGCGGTGTCGAAGGGCCTATTCGCCCGCGCCTTCAGGGCGCCGGCGACCGCGCCCGACGATCTGGCCGAGGCGGTCGAAGCCGGGCTTGTCAAGCGAACGTTGGATGCGCTCGGTCTGGCGAGGCGAACCGGCGAAGCGGCGGCCGGATTCGATCAGGTGAAAGACGCGCTGTCGCGCGGCAGGGCGGCGGTGCTGATCTCGGCCCTCGACGCGGCTGACGACGGGCGCGAAAAGCTGGCTCGCCTGCCTGATCGCGTATATCAAAATCGCGCGTTTTCCAGCGCTGAACTCTCGTCGGCGCTCGGCAAGGACGGCGTTAGGCACGCCGCGATCTTTAAGGGCGCAGCGGCTGACCGTTTTGTTCGCGAAGCGACGCGGCTGGATGGGTTTCGCGCCGGCGCGGAGAGTCCGGCCTCTAAAGACGATCAGGTCCCAAGATGACGGTGGACCGGGGCGGGTTTGGGCGTTATGTCCAATCCGCTTTCATGGGGATGCAGGCGTCGCCGGCAGACCTGACGAAAGTCCGCCGCGAGAAAGCGGCGGGAACGGAGAATGAATGACTGACGACGTCGATACGAAAACTGACGCGGACGCGAAGCCCGGCCGGCGCCCCTTGTCGATCCGCCGCTCGGAAATGGGCGCGGTGAAGCAAAGCTTCAGCCATGGGCGGTCCAAAACTGTTGTGGTGGAGACCAAAAAGCGGCGCGTAATCGGCGCTGGCAAGGACGACGACGCGGCGCCCCTGAAGGAGGCGACGCCGACCGAGTCGACTGGTCGTGAAACTGCGGCCGCCAAAGCCCCGGAGAAAAAGTCCGCGCCAAAACCTGCGGACAAGCCGGCGCAACCGCAAGTGCTGAGGACGCTCTCGGAGGAGGAAAAGCAGGCGCGAACCGCCGCGCTCGTCCAGGCGCGCAAGGAAGGCGAAGTTCGCAAGAAGAGAGAAGACGCCGAGCGCAAGGATCGCGAAGCGCGCGAGGTCGAAGAAAAAACCAAACTTGAAGCCGAACGTCTGCGCATTGCTGAAGACGAGCAGAAACGCGAACGCGAAGTCTCCGAGCGCCGCAAAATAGAGGAGCGCGCGCGTCGCGCCCTGGAAGAAGAGGAAAGCGAACGCAAGCAACGTGCGGCGGCGAAGGCGGAATCCAAGGGCAAGCGGCCAGAGGACGAAAAGCCGGCGGCCGAGACCGATCCGGATAATCCGCTCGCCAAACTCGGCGGTCGCCTCAAAACAAAGCGAAAACCGGTCGTCGACAAGGCCGAACGCGAAAACGCCGCCAAGGAGGCGCCTCGCCGTCGGGCGGGACGACTGACGATCGCCAACGCGCTTGACGATGATGACCGCCAGCGGTCTCTCGCATCAGTGAAGCGCGCGCGCGAGCGCGAAAAACTCGCCCGCCAGCAACGCGGCGCAGCGCCGGCGATCGTCCGCGAAGTCGTCATTCCCGAGACCATCACCGTCCAGGAACTGGCGCAACGCATGGCGATGCGAGCCGTCGACCTGATTCGGGAACTGATGAAACAGGGCCAGATGGTGACGGCGAATTCGACGCTAGATGCCGACACCGCAGAACTAATTGTGACGGATCTCGGCCATACGCCGAAACGCGTTGCGGAAGCCGACGTCGAAGAGGGACTCGTCGGGGCCGCTGACGACGCAGAGGCCCAGGAGCCGCGCCCGCCGGTCGTCACCATCATGGGGCATGTCGACCATGGCAAGACGTCGTTGCTTGATGCATTACGCGAAGCGAATGTTGTCGCAGGCGAAGCAGGCGGCATCACTCAGCACATCGGCGCTTATCAGGTGACGGTCAAAGACGGCCGAAAGATCACGTTCCTCGACACGCCGGGCCACGCCGCCTTCACCCAGATGCGGGCGCGCGGCGCCAAGGTGACCGATATCGTCATCCTCGTGGTCGCGGCCGACGATTCGATCATGCCGCAGACGGTTGAAGCCATTAATCACGCGAAAGCCGCGAGTGTGCCGATCATTGTTGCAATCAACAAGGTCGACAAGCCGTCGGCGAATGCGCAGAAGGTCCGCACCGACCTTCTTCAGCATGAGATCCAGGTCGAAAGCCTCGGCGGCGAAGTTCAGGATGTCGAAGTCTCTGCGCTAAAGAAGATCAATCTCGACGGCCTTCTCGATGCGATCTTGTTGCAGGCGGAAGTTCTCGACCTGAAAGCGAACCCTGCTCGGTCGGCGGAAGGCTCGGTTGTTGAATCGCGCCTCGATAAGGGCCGCGGCCCGGTCGCGACGCTTCTCATCGAACGCGGAACGCTGAAGCGCGGCGATATCGTCGTCGTCGGCGCCGAGTGGGGGCGCGTGCGCCTACTCGCCAACGACAAGAACGAGACGATCACCGAGGCCGGTCCTTCGATGCCCGTCGAAATGCTCGGCCTCAATGGCGCGCCGGAGCCCGGCGATCAATTCGCGGTCGTCGAATCGGAAGCGCGCGCGCGCGAAGTCGCGGATTTCCGCGCCCGAAAACGCCGCGAAAAAGCATCCGCCAAATCCTCGGGCACCTCGCTTGAGCAGATGATGGCGCAGCTGCAGGACGCCGAAATCAAGGAATTGCCGCTCGTTATCAAGGGCGACGTTCAAGGATCAATCGAAGCGATCGTCGGCAGCCTGGAAAAACTCTCGACGAACGAGGTGCGCGTCCGCGTGCTTCACACCGGCGTCGGCGCTATCTCGGAATCAGATGTCATTCTCGCCGGCGCCTCGGGCGCGCCCGTCATCGGCTTTAATGTCCGCGCCAATGCGCAGGCGCGGACCGAAGCCGAACGCTCGGGCGTCGAGATCCGTTATTATTCGATCATCTACAATCTGATCGATGACATCAAAGGCGTACTGTCCGGAATGCTTGCGCCGGAAATCCGCGAAACCTTCCTTGGCAATGCCGAAATCCTCGAAGTCTTCACGATCGGCAAATCGACCAAGGTCGCCGGCTGTCGTGTCACCGAGGGACTTGTCCGCCGCGGCGCCAAGGTGCGCCTGATCCGCGACGGCACTGTCATTCACGAGGGCGAACTGTCGCAGCTGAAGCGTTTCAAGGACGACGTTCAGGAAGTCCCGGTCGGTCAGGAATGCGGTATGAGCTTCGCCAAATATGACGACCTCAAAAAGGGCGACGTGATTGAGTGCTTCTCGGTCGAGACGATTCAGCGGACGCTTTAGTTCCGCCGTCGCCCGTCGCCTAATTCGTGTCATGCGCAATCTGCGCCGGTCACTTTTTTGATATCTGATGTCAGGTTCGATTTTGCTCCGCCGCCTCAACCCTGATCGCGACGGCGAAGCCTTGCATGCGATCTTCGGCCATGAGGAAAGCTGCGTTTACATGGCCGCGCCGGCTGCCGCGTCAATCGCCGAGACGATCAAGTCGCTCAAGGACTGGTCGATCGGCTGCGAGGAAACATCATGGGCCGTTTGCGAAGCGAAAGATTGTTCGGCCCAAGATTGTCGTGCATCGGGGCGCATCGCGCTGATCCCGCGCGGGCGCGATATCTGGGAGTGCGCCTGCATGATCGTTCCGGCGGCGCGCGGCAAGAACCTCGCCGCGCGGGCCCTCGCTATCGTCATTGAGGAAGCGTTCGAAATACGCGGCGCGCGGCGCGTTTTCGCCGACGCCGATGTCGATAATATCGCCTCGATCCGCACCTTCGAAAAGCTCGGCTTTCGGCGCGAGGGCGTGCTGCGCGGCACATGGGAAACCCATATCGGCGTCCGGGACAGCGTTATTCTCGGCATCTTGCGGACTGATCCGCGGCCATGGCGCGCCTAATCCAGCTGGGCGCGTCTTGCGCTGCATTGCATGAGACCGGCGCCGCGTCCTAGACTTTCTGATATGAAGAGCCGTCATTCCAACGCCAAGGGCCCCTCGCAGCGCCAGCTTCGCGCCGGCGAACTAGTGCGTCATGCGTTGGTCGAGGTTTTCCAGCGCGAGGATCTCCGGGATCCGGCGCTGATGGGCCTGTCAATCACCATCACGGAAGTGCGGATGACGCCCGATCTTAAGCAGGCCTCAGTATTCTGCGCGCCGCTCGGGGCTTCGATTGACACCGAGCGGCACCCGGAAATCATCAAGGCGCTCAACCAAGCGGCGTCGCATTTGCGTCACCTGCTGGGTCAGAAGATCGATATGAAATTCACGCCGGCGTTGATATTCAAGTCTGACGAGAGTTTCGCCGAAGCCCGGCGCATC
Organism: Parvularculaceae bacterium; assembly: GCA_041737095.1. Classification (GTDB taxonomy): domain Bacteria; phylum Pseudomonadota; class Alphaproteobacteria; order Caulobacterales; family Parvularculaceae; genus Amphiplicatus. The sequence continues at coordinate 20,349 of JBGSSK010000314.1, forward strand.
GACGAATTGCTGGCGTCGCCGCGCGTCGCGCGCGACCTGAAGCATTGAGGGTTGACTGAATGCGCGCGGCGGCTTACCCCGCCGCGTCACGGGCTTTCTGCGTGTCCGATCCGCGCGAGGGCTCCAGCGATTAGCCAAGGCCATCATGAGCAAGCAACGTCGCAAGAAGGGCAGGCCGGTCAACGGCTGGATCATCCTCGATAAACCCTATGATTTCGGCTCGACCGAGGCGGTCTCCAAGCTGAAATGGCTGTTGCAGGCGCAAAAGGCCGGGCATGCGGGGACGCTTGATCCGCTGGCGACGGGCGTTCTGCCGATCGCTTTCGGCGAAGCGACCAAGACAGTTCCCTATGTAATGGATGCGACCAAACGCTATCGCTTCACCGCGAAATGGGGCGAAGCGACAACCACGGACGATCGGGAAGGCGCGGTCATCGCGCAGTCGGACAAGCGCCCGACGCGCGCCGAAATCGCGCGCGTTCTGCCGCAATTCACCGGCGTCATCGACCAGGCGCCGCCGCAATTCTCGGCGGTCAAGGTCGGCGGCGAGCGCGCGTATGATCTCGCGCGCGAGGGCAAGGCGGTCGAGCTTGCCGCGCGGTCGATCGAAATCCACGCCTTAGACCTCCTCGACACGCCGAGCGCAGATCATGCGGTCTTCGAAGCGGTGACCGGCAAGGGCGCCTATGTACGCGCACTCGTTCGCGACATGGCGCGCGTCCTCGGCACGGAAGGCCATGTCAGCGAACTCCGCCGCATGTCCGTCGGACCGTTCCGCGCCGAAGACGGCGTCTCGATAGCGATGCTGGAGGCGATGGAGAGCCCCGAAGCGCGCGACGCCACGCTCCTGCCGGTCGATGTTGCGCTGTCCGGCCTGCCGCAAGCGGCGATTGGCGGCCCGGAAGCCGACAAGCTCCG
>JBGSSK010000346.1:0-13202 GCA_041737095.1 Parvularculaceae bacterium
CATCAGAACGCTGCGCCCGCAGGCGCCGCCGCCAGCGCGCAAAGCCGCGCGGCGGCGCCTGCTACGTCGTACCCGGATCAACCAAAAAGAGGGGTCCCTTTTGCACGCCGAAACGGGGTCCCGTTTAAACGCCGATTGACAATTATCTAGGATTGAAGGCCGCCACACTCAACAAGTGGCGGTGCCATGGCGACGGTCCGCCCTTCATCAAAGTCGGACGGCTCATTCGTTATCGAAGGTCAGATCTCGACGCCTTCTTGATGGGGCGATTGAGGCGTTCGACTTCGGATCAGGGGACGGCCGATTTTGCTCGCGCGGCTCATCCGCTGCGCGCGCTGTAATCGCCGGCCTATATGCTAAGACATTCCCGTCGGACGGCACGCACGGATGCGCTCACAAATTGGGCGAGGCCGCCGCGATCACGGCAAGTATCTCCGGGAATGTCGGCACTTCACGATAGTAGAGCGAGCGTGTTGCGCGATAAGCAGTCTCAAATGTCTTGCGGGTTTCCGGATCGCTTAGGCGAAACGCTTCGTTGGCGGCGATATTTGGATCATCGCCAGTGCGGAAGCGCTCCTTCTTGTGCGCATGATAGGAAATCGAGCCGATGAATGCGCGGACGGCGTCGTTCTTCAGAAGGCAATAGACGTCGTAATAGTGCCGCATGAAATTGCGAGGAGGAACGCCCGATTCCTGCTGTTGACGGTATTTCGTCGAAATCGTCTGTAGTTTTTCGACGAGCGTGTAACCTGGATCGTAACAGGGCACCGCCTTGGCGCGATTGTCGATCAGTTCGCCGACGCCGCTTTCCGCAGCCTTGTCGTAAGCCCAAGATGAGATATCGCAAAGATGATTGGGCGTAACCTGATCGAATCCCGCTTCCAGCAACACGCCTTCTTTGACGCCGGCAGGAATTGGGTTTCGGCTGTCATAGCTGAGGCGAATGCCGGCGCTTCGGAAATTCTTATCGTCGAACTCATGGTCGCGCTCGGCGCCGATGACGCCAGAAATCTCGATCGCGCCGGCAAGATCGTCGAAAAATTTGCGTCTTGCCGCGACTTGGTTCGGCTTGTTCTGGTTCCTGGCTGTTGGAAGGGTCGGCGACGGCTCGATACGAATATCAATGTCTTCTGAAAAACGGTGGATCAGTCCGAACCCTTTTGAAAGGGACGTGCCGCCCTTCAATTGAAACGTCCTGCCCATTTGCTGAAGGCCGTAGAGGCAATGCATGATCCAGTAGTCTTTTTCGACAAGCGCGGGATCGATGCTGAGTTCGCGACCGACAACGCCGATCAGGTCGGCGAAGTCGGGTGCGGCATGGAGAAATTTCACGCAGCCTCACGCTGATCCGAGGATTCAAGCAACGGCGCCAAGATGCGTTTTGCCCGGACGCCGCCAAAGTTGCGGACAACTTTCCGCAGCGCTTTCAGGTCCAACTCATTCGCGCGCGCCTGCACGCCGCGCAGTAGCTCGTCCTCGTTCTCGGCGAGGCGCTTCACATTATTCAGAAGATCGACCAGCAAGAACTCGCGCGTCACGGCTTTCGGAAAAGCCGGCTTCATACGAAAGTCGAACACCCTTCCATCCAGCACAAATCGGCCATGGCGTTTGTGATTATAGACGACCGTCTCATTGTAGAGCTGCGTCGTTCCAACGCCGAGCGCGTTGTAGGCGTTCGGCGAGACCATGAGAAATCGGTCGTCTTTCAAGAAGGAGGCGACAAGCTTGGCAGGTTCAGCCGGCGCGTCGCCAAATCGGGTTTTGCGGGGCGTCCTATAGAGCCCGCCCGAGAGCTTCACGAGATCGCCGGCATCAACCAGCTGCCGTAAATGGCGATCGACCGCAGTTGTCCATCGCGCCAGATCGGCGCGCCGATAGACTTGGCCGGGGCGAAGTCGTTTTTTGAGGTCGTCGAGCTTGGGCATGTCCGTCCGCTTTAGAGCTCTTATAGGCATCGAGCCGCAGATATGCAAGGATATTTATTAAAAAAACATGCAAACATAATCTCGCCAAAAAGGCCTAAAAACGACAAAAATATAATGATAACAGCGTATTAAAAAATAGGCGACATAGAACGCTGTGTCGAATTTATAAAAAAATGGATCAATGCCTATCTGCCCGACCTCTTGTGAAAAGGACGGCTGACGCGACTTCGCGCAGCGACGAAAGCCTAACGGCGCAAATCTTCGTAGATGCTTTCAATATGGTCGGCCACCGGCCGGCGCGCTTCGACAAGCAGGTGGGCGTAGCGTTCGGTAGTTGACGCTTTTTTGTGGCCGAGATTGGCGCCAATGAGCTTCAGCGATTGTCCTGAGTTGATGGCGAAGGACGCATAGGCATGCCTGAAATCGTGCACTCTGAAATCTTCGAGCTTTGCGCGCTTCTGGATTTGCCCCCAAGAATGCCGAATGTTGGTGATGTGGCCAGGCTCGCTTTGTGAAGACGGAAACACGAATTCGGCGTCTTCCGCCGCCGCCTTGCGGCGCCGGTTCAGGACGGCGATGCAGCGAGCAGGCAAGGGCAGGACTTTCGGCTTGTTGACGCCGCCAGTCTTGTGCCGAAGGGGCGGCAGAATCAGGAACCGCCTCTCGAAATCAACTTCTTTCCAGCGCAGCCCCTGAATCTCGCTGCGTCGCGCGGCGGTGTACGAGATAAGTTCGATGCAATCGACCTGATCCTCGAAAATCTTTCCTTCCGACTGTAAGTCTTTAATCGCCTGGAACAGGCGCTTTGCCTCTTCTAAGCTCAAGTAACGTTCGCGGACGCCGTCCTGCATTTTTCGAATCCGGTTGCATGGATTCTCCCGAATAAGCTCGTGTTCGACGGCCCAGCCCAGCGCAGCGGAAAGGGACCGAACGGCGTGCGTGGCAGCGCCCCTCCCGCCGGTGACCGGTTTCCCGCGACCTTTCGGTTTCGCTCTGGCCGATTTTCCGGTCGCCACATCGCTCTGGAATTGCGCGATGTCCTTTGGCTTCAAATCCTCGATCACGCGCCGCCCGATAAGAATCCGAGCGTGGTTGTCGAGATAGCACTTGTCATTCGCCCAGCTTGAATTCCGCTTATCCGGCCGATCGCGCGGGCCTTCTTCAAGATACATATCGATGAGCTTCGAAACGGTGATGGCTTTGACGTTCGATGCCATCTTCTCGGTTCCCGGGTCGTTTCCCTTTGCGACCTCACCCAAAAGGACCTTCGCCTCATTGCGGGCCTCTTCGGCGGTCCATGGGTCCCCATGTTTGCCAATCATGAACCAGCGGAACCGTCTCTTTATGCGATAGGTGACGGCGTAAACCTTTCGGCCCGACGGATAGCAACGGACGCAAAACCCGTTGAGTTCCGCATCCCATAGCCGCACTTCTTTACCCACAGACGCATCTAGCGCGTCCACCGAGCGTTTTGTTATTCTGGATTTCAGCTTCATCGGAAACGGAAAAAGGGGCGATTGAGAACGAAAAGCGAGCTACCTGCTGCATGCTAGCGGAAAAATTCCCGCTAGCAAATCGCTAGCAGTTGGAGCGAAATCGAGGCGCATTTGGGAAAATATCATCCTACTTGGTCTTAGTAGAATCCCCTCATAACCCTTTAATTTATATTGGTAAAATGGAATCTTTGGCGGAATTGCTCAGTAAACGGATAAAGTATTGGAGCAGCCTTCCAAGCTAAAGACGCGGGTTCGATTCCCGCTACCCGCTCCAGCACTTTGCATTGAATTTTGTCAGCCGGCAGCCGGGCGTTGGCCCGCGCGTTTAATATCCCTAGAACGCTAGGTAAATCGGTTCGCCCGAAGGGCCACGCGGCTTTGTCGGCGTATTTCCGCCGCCTTGCTTCGGCTCCGCCTTCGCGACTTCGGTCCCTTTGGCGTTCTCACATTCCTTGCGGTCCGCAGCTTTTCGGCTGATCCGTTGGACCGCGACCGGCTCAACCGAACCGCTCAGATCAAATCCGGCCAACGCCGCCAGCGAGGTCAGAAGATCCCACGGCGCGTTTTCATTCTTCGACGCCGACGCTTTCGACCCGGCTCCATCGCCGCCGAGCCGGTGAGAGGACGCGCCGAAACCAGGCGCGGCATGGCTGACACCGACCGACAGAGCGGCCGAGACTGCGAAGGCGATAGTGAAGTGGCGCATAAGGTCTCTCCCGCAGGTGTTATGCTCCCGGCCCTGGCGTGATGGCAAGCAGGAATTCGCCCGAAATCGGGCGAAGAGGCGCGCTCACGCCAATGAGAACGGGCCAAACCAGCCGTTAATCTAGGGCTTTCAAGGGGTCGACATAGTCGAGGCCCAGCGCCTCCGCGACCGCCCGGTGGGTGACCTTTCCGCGATGGACATTAAGACCGTTCCTGAGGTGTTTATTGGTTTTCAGCGCCTCGAGACCCGAATCGGCGAGCTGGAGACCGAAGGCGAGCGTCGCATTGTTGAGGGCGTGGGACGAGGTCATCGGCACCGCGCCCGGCATGTTGGCGACGCAATAGTGAACAATGCCCTCGACCGCATAGGTCGGCTCCGCGTGCGTCGTCGGCCTCGACGTCTCGAAGCAGCCGCCCTGGTCGATCGACACGTCGACGAGGACCGCGCCCTTTTTCATGCCTTTCAGCATCTGCCGGGTCACCAGCTTCGGGGCCGAAGCGCCGGGGATAAGGACCGCCCCGACAATCACGTCGGCGAGATCGGTTTCCTCGCCGAGCGCCTCGAAGGTTGAATAGCGGGTCTTCACCCGGCCGCCGAAAATATCGTCGAGATAGGCGAGGCGGCGCAGGTTGCGGTCAAGAATTGTCACTTCGGCGCCAAGACCGATCGCCATCTTCGCCGCATGGGTTCCGACGACCCCGCCGCCGATCACCAGCACCTTCGCCGGCAACACGCCGGGAACGCCTCCCATCAGGAGCCCGCGTCCGCCCTGCGGCGCGGTCAGCGAATAAGCCGCCGCCTGGATCGCGAGGCGTCCGGCGACTTCGCTCATCGGGGCGAGCAGCGGCAGGCCGCCATGATCGTCCGTCACGGTTTCGTAAGCAACGCCGGTAACGCCGGACTTCAGCAGCCCCTGTGTCTGGTCCGGGTCGGGCGCGAGGTGAAGGTAGGTGTAAAGAATTTGTCCGTCCCGCAATTGCACATATTCAGACGCCTGCGGTTCCTTGACCTTAACTATCATGTCGTTTTCGGCGAATACCGTCCTGGCGTCCGGAGCGATCGCGGCGCCGGCGGCGCGGTAATCGTCGTCCGAAGCCTTGATGCCGACGCCGGCGTTCGTCTCGACCATTACCTTGTGGCCGTGCGCGACGTATTCCCGAACCGAACCCGGCGTCATGCCGACCCGAAACTCGTTGTTCTTGATTTCCTTTGGGACCCCGACGCGCATGATCTTCTCCCGTTAACGATTTTGCGCCCGTCTAGCAGATTATTGCGCCAAGCAAAATTGAATTCGCGGCGGGCGTGTCGTCTGCGACGCTAACCTTACTTCCGCTTCACTGGCCCGCCCTTTGCACGAAATTCCCGCAACTGGAGAATTGGCCGGTTAGCGACCGCCAAAAAGGATGACATTGATGCCGATCTTTGGCCTGACGCTGAAATCGAAACCTGCCGCAACCGACATCGACCCGGCGCTGGAAGCGGCGTTGAAGGCCCGGCTCGCCGAACGCATGCGATCGATCGACAAGTCGCGCCGGCCGATCAAGGCGACATTCATCCGAGAAAGCGCCCGCCAGTGCGATCGGGCGCGCGTTTACCGCGTTGGCTCGGCGATGTTTTCGCCTGAACACGAAACGAGCTGCCGCATCGTCGATCAGAGCTTTTCGGGGCTTCGCCTCGCATTCAACGGCGTTGCAGCGTGCCCGGACGAATTCGCGCTGACCATTCCGACCCTGCGCTTCATCGGGATCGTTCGAAAGGTCTGGCAGATTGATGGCGAGGTCGGCGTTTCGATCCTGCGCTGGAACGAGGCCGCCTGAACGCGCGCCTTGATTGCATTTGTTTCAAATTGACAGACCTTGAGGCGCGGTGGCGCGCGGCATTCTAAGCAGTTTCTTCGCAAATTGACGGCGGCGGGTAAACGCGGTTGTAAGGCGCTGGTGTGAAAGTGCGCGCTGGAATTCATCCCCACTGGAAGGGAGCCATCCGCGGATGCTCAATACTGATCGTGTCGCCATTCCCGGGCCGGTGGAAGTCCGGCTCAAGAAATCGGCGCAATTTGTCGATAACATCATGGATTTCGCTCGCGAGGATCTGATCGGATTCAAACGCCCGCTTGCGGCGACGTTCGCGTTCACGGCGCCGCTCGTTATGGCGTTCGTTTATCAGGCCGGCGGCCTTGCGCATCTATTGCAGGTCACCGCGAGTTATCTGATCGTCGGCGGCGGCGGCCTTTACCTTGTCGGCCGTCAGGCATGGCCAGGCCTCGTCAACGAATTCGAAGCGCGCAGCTTGCAGAAGCGCCGCGCCGCCGCTGATCTCAAATGCGGCTTCAGCGAATTGTCGTTTCTCAATCTCTCTCGCGCTCCTCGCTATTTCGAGCATCAGCATGGCGTGCTGGTTTTCGCCGACGCCGGCGATTTCAAAACGCTGTTCTTCTCGATCGAAAACGGCGGCGGGGACGAACGCTGGAATCTTTACATCAATGGCGAGCTCGACCGACGCGTCTGGCGCTGGCTGCGCCTGCCGGTGAGCCGTGAAATCGTCAAGTTCTCGACCGAGGCGTCGAAGCTGCCTACCGTCAACACCGACCCGCAGGTCATTCGCTCGATCGACGCCTGGGAAGCCATCCATGTCGGCCTCGGCGAGCCGCTCGACGGTGCGATCATTCATCGCCCCTTCGACGAGGTTGTCGAGAGCGTCGAGCGGATGCTCTGACGCTCAATCGCACGAGAAAGCGATGCGGGCGCTGCGGCGCCCGTTTTCGTTTTGGCGCGCAAAGAGGCCGAATGCCGGGTCGGAGAGCAGGCGGCCCTACCCATCGACGATTCCGGCTGCTACATGACCGCCATGACGACGATCATCGATTTGAAGCGGCAGGCAGGCGAGGCGAGACACCCGGAAAAGCAGAGCCGCCCGGACGCGCCGCTTCTGCGCAAACCAGAGTGGATACGCGTCAAGGCGCCGAATTCGAAGGGCTATGCCGAGACGCGCGCGATCGTACGCTCGAAAAATCTCACGACGGTCTGCGAGGAGGCCGCCTGTCCTAATATCGGCGAGTGTTGGTCGAAAAAGCACGCAACCATGATGATCATGGGCGACACCTGCACGCGGGCCTGCGCCTTTTGCAACGTCAAGACCGGCCTGCCGAACGCGCTTGATCCTGACGAACCGGAAAATGTCGCGCTCGCGGTCGCGGAGATGGGCCTCAGCCACGTCGTCATCACCTCGGTCGACCGCGATGATCTCGTCGATGGCGGCGCGGCGCATTTTGCGAAAGTCGTGCGAGCGATCCGCGCCAAGACGCCGGCGACGACGATCGAAATCCTGACCCCGGATTTCTTGCGAAAGGACGGCGCGGCGGAAGTCGTCATCGATTCGCGTCCCGACGTCTTCAATCACAATCTCGAAACCGTGCCGCGACTGTACCTTTCGATCCGGCCGGGCGCCCGCTATTTCCATTCGCTGCGGCTGCTGGAGCGCGTAAAGGACCGCGATCCGATGATGTTTACGAAATCCGGCATCATGGTCGGCCTCGGCGAGACGCGGGAAGAAGTCATGCAGGTGATGGACGACATGCGTTCGGCGGGCGTCGATTTCATCACGATCGGCCAATACCTGCAGCCGACGCGCAAGCACGCGGCGATCGACCGCTTTGTGACGCCGGACGAGTTCAAATCCTACGAGACGATCGCCCGCGCAAAAGGGTTTCTCATGGCTTCGTCGAGCCCGCTGACGCGCTCCTCCCACCACGCAGGAGAGGATTTCGCGCGACTGAAAGCAGCGCGGGAGGCGCGAGGCTGAACAATGCGAATGCTTTATGATCTGGCGCTCGCCGATCCCGACGTGCGCCCGAGTCCGTTCTGCTGGATTGCGAAATTCGCGCTGCTCCATAAAGGGCTGCGCTTCGAAACGACACCGGTTCACTTCGCCGACAAGTCGAAATATCCGGACCCTGACTATGGCAAAGTCCCGGTGCTCCTAGACAAGGACGAATTGGTCAAGGACAGCGCAGTCATCGTCGCTTGGCTAGACAAGAAATATCCGACGCAGCCGCTTACCAAGTCCGACGGCGAGCGCGCAGCAGCGGCGTTTTATACAGCGTGGCTTGGGGAATCGTTTTATCCGGCGATTGCGCCAATGCTCATTCCACGCATCTGGAAAGCGGTCGTCGAAGAGGACAGAGACTTTTTCCGGACGACACGCGAAGCGCGGTACGGCAAATCGCTGGAAGAAGTGGCGGCGACGCCGGGCGTCAGGGAGAAGGCCGAGGCGGCGCTCGCTGTTCTGGCCGCGCCGCTCGGCAATCATCGATTCCTCGGAGGAGCGGCGCCCAATCTCGCCGACTACATTGTCTTTGCGCCGTTCATGTGGCAGCAGTCGGTGACGGCGACGGCGCTTTATGAGGCCCCCAAGCAGGTCGAAGATTGGCGCAACCGGATGCTCGATCTTTATGACGGCTACGCCCGGTCAGCAAAGTGCGCCGACATCGCGTGACGTCCCGGCGCACCCGAACGACCGTCGATTATTCGGCGGAACAGATGTTCGCGCTGGTCGCGGATATTGAGCGCTATCCGCAATTCCTGCCGTGGTGCGTCGCGCTTCGCATATCATCGCGAAACGTCGAAGGCGATATTGAATTCGTCACTTCGGACATGGTCGTCGCTTACCATGTTTTTCGCGAAAAATTCCGCAGCCTCGTACGGCTCGACCGCAAGTCCGGACGCATCGACGTAGATTATGTCGACGGGCCTTTCCGTTCACTGCATAATTCGTGGTCATTCAAGGATCGCGCAGAAGGCGGCGCGATTGTAGATTTTTCGATCGCATTCGAGTTCCGGAATGTCGTCTTGCAGGCGACGGCGCAGGCCGTATTCGAAAAAGCGTTTCTCCGGATGTCGGAGGCGTTTGTCGAACGCGCCCGAGACGTTTACGGCGTTCCCCCGTCGCCGGTCAGCGGGCCTTGAAGGTCGCTGCCCGGAAATTGTTGATCTCATCGATTTCCTCGATCGTGCAATAGACCGGGCTCTGGTCCTCCGGTGGGAAGCAGCCGTCGACCATGATGTCGATCGTTCGCGAGACTGGCTGGCGCCGAGTGTCGGCGTTGACTGGTTGCCTGAGGAATTCTGCGCCATTGGCGACAACAAAGGCGAAATAGCCGGTCAGTTCGATCGACGCGCCGGGCGCCAGCGGTTCGCGTTGGGTTAGATTGGCGCATGACGCCGGGCTGCCGGCATTCAATTGGCCTTCGGTCAGCGCGCATTCGATGAGCAGCAGCGGCTGACGCGGCGAGCGCTTGAACGCCATTATGCGAAAATTCGAGGCGGCTTCCGTTCCGGCGTTCCTGATCTTGATCGCGACCTTTCGGCTCGCTTGATCATAGTCGAGTGGCGTCACTTTCTCGATCACAAGATCGGCACGGACGGCTGGGCCAGGAACTATTTCTAATGCTGTGCAGCGCCGGTTGTTGTCTTCCGAAGCCTCGACGATCTCGTCGCCGGGATCGGCGACTGCGCAAATCTCGTACGCTCCAGGCGCGAGGCCGTCGGGCGCCTTGACCGCGATTTCGTCATTGATTTCCTCCCCGGCCGCCAGCGTTTCGCCATCCTCCTGGCGCCAGGTGCTGAGAATGGCGGGAATGTCCGTCCCGTCTTTCGCGAAAATATCGATCATCGCCTCGACTTCCCGCCCTGTGTCTGCGGCGCCGGCGTTGCGCACGGTAGACGTGACCGCAATGCGCGACCCGGCGGTGGTGCCGGACGGCTTCACTTGAAGAGCGGGAACCGTCAGGTCCGGCCGCGACGCCGTTGTTGTGCAGGCCCCAGCCGCGAGCCCAAATGTGGTGATGAAAATGACTTTGCCCAGCGCATTCATTGCAGCCCCCGAAAGATGCGGTCGTCAGGAAATCTGCGCCGATGGAATCGATCAGGTCAAGGTGGCGCGGCTTTGCGCAATCCTGAGGCGAAAGCGACGCCGCGGATCGCGCTATTTCGGATTAGGCGGTTTCCTAGGCGCGCTGGCCCCGGTCTTTTTGGCCGAGCGAATGAAAGAGCCGAGAAATTCGTCCTCTTCCGTCTCGCGTAGGCGCCTGAAAACGCCGTCGGCGCGGGCGCGGCGGGTCATCGGCGTTTCACCGAGTTGCTTGAACAGGTCTTCGACCGACAACTGGGTCGTGCGGCTCATCGCCCGAGGCCCCCGCCTTACGTCTTTACCTCTCCAAGGTTGATTCGCGGCGGTTAACGAATCGTTAACGGCTACTTCGAGAGGCCGCCGAAAAGCGCGTATTTCGTATGAATGTAGTCTTCCATCCCGTATTTCGAGCCTTCGCGGCCGAGACCGGATTCCTTTACGCCGCCGAAGGGCGCAACCTCGGTCGACAGGATCCCCTCATTGATCGCGACCATGCCGTATTCGAGTTTCTCCATCACGCGGAACGCCCGGCCGAGATCCTTGGTGAAGAAATAGGAGGCGAGACCGTATTCGGTATCGTTCGCCATGCTGATCGCTTCTTCTTCCGTTTCGAATTTGAAGAGCGGCGCCACCGGGCCAAAGGTTTCATCCTTCGCGATCAACATCGTCGGCGTCACGTCTCGCAATACCGTCGGCTCAAAGAACGACAACCCTTTCGCATGACGCTTGCCGCCGGCGATGACGGTCGCGCCTTTCAAGGTCGCATCCTCGATATGCTGTTCGACCTTCATCACCGCTGCGTCATCGATCAGCGGACCTTGATCGACGCCTTCTTCGAGACCGTCGCCGACTTTCAGTCCATTTGCGGCAGCCGCGAATTTTTCAGCGAAACGGTCATAGACGCCCGCCTGTACGAGGATGCGGTTCGCGCAAACGCAGGTCTGCCCTGAATTGCGGTATTTCGAAATCATCGCGCCCTCGACCGCGCGATCAAGATCAGCGTCGTCGAAAATGATCACCGGCGCATTGCCGCCGAGCTCCATTGAGACGCGCTTCATATACTGCATCGCTTTCGAGGCGAGGGTTTTGCCGATCTCGGTCGAGCCAGTGAAGGTGATTTTTTTCACCTTCGGATTCTCGCACATCTCATCGGCGATCTGCGCCGCCGACCCGGTGATGATGTTGATGACGCCGTTTGGAATGCCGACATCGCCGGCGAGAACGCCATAGGCGGTCGCCGAGAACGGCGTCTGGCTCGCCGGTTTCGCCACGATCGTGCAGCCGGCGCCGAGCGCCGCGGCCGCTTTGCGCGCGATCATCGCCGTCGGAAAATTCCACGGCGTGATCGAGCCGACGACGCCGACTGGCTCCTTAGTGACGATGATTCGCTTGTCGGCCCATGGCGACGGGATGACGTCGCCGTATATGCGCCGCGCCTCTTCGCCGAACCATTTGAAGAACGCCGCCGCGTAGGCGACTTCGCCCATCGCTTCCTTCAGGCTCTTGCCCATCTCAATCGTCAGGATCCGGCCAAGCTCCTTTTGATTGTCCATCAGCGCCTGGTAGAATTTTCGGCAGAGATCGGCCCGTTCGGCGGCGGGCCTTTCGCGCCAGGCGAGGAAAGCGTCATGCGCGGCGTCGATGGCGGCTGCGGTCTCGGCCCGGCCGAATTTCGGCACCGAGCCGATGATTTCGCCGGTCGCGGGATTGTTGACCTTGATCCGCTCCGCGCCGCCGACCCATTTGCCGTTGATGTAGCAGTCTTCGCGGAAAAACCGGCTCTCGGTCATGGGGCGCTCCTTTTGATCGACCGCCCGTCAGATAGCTGCAACCCGCGGCCCTGTCATCTGTGCAGGATTGTTGCGCCCGGCCGACCAGGCGGCAACAATCGGCGAGGCTTTCAAGGAACAGTCGACCAATGACCGTCAATTATGAAATGCGCGGCGACGCCGTGGCGCTGATCACCCTCAACCGGCCGAAGGCGCTCAACGCCTTCACCACGGAAATGCGCCGGGACATGATCGATGCGGTCAGCCGGGCCTCATCCGACGCCGCGGTACGCGCCTTCGTGATTACTGGCGAGGGTAGGGGATTTTCCGCCGGCGCCGACGTCACCGATGTTGCAGGCTCGCGCAGCGTCGAGGACCAGCTTAACGCCGAATATGCCGGCTTCCTGTCGATCATCCAGGGATGCGACAAGCCGGCGATCGCCGCCATTAACGGACCAGCCGCCGGGATCGGTATGACGCTGGCGCTTACCTGCGACCTTCGCGTGATGGCCGAGGACGCTTATTTGATGAGCGCTTTCGCTAATATCGGGCTCGTCCCGGACGGCGGCCTTTCATGGCTGCTGACCCAGGAAGTCGGTTATGCGCGCGCCTACCAGCTTGCGATCGAAGCGGAAAAAATCCCGGCCGCGCACTGCCTCGCGCTCGGATTGGTCAATCGGGTCGTCGCGAATGCGGATGTCGTTACGAACGCGGTCGATTGGGCGCAGTCGATCGCCGAACGCGCGCCGGTCGCGATGAACCTCACGAAGCGCGCTTTTCGCGCTGCTGCGCAGCAGGGCCTTAGAAACGCCATGGCGATGGAAGCGATGCTGCAGAGAACCGCACTCGCCACCGAGGATTGCCGCGAAGGCGTTATGGCGCTGATGGAAAAGCGCAAGCCGGTGTTCAAAGGGCGCTGAAAAAGCGTACGCTGAACAACAGGATCAGGAATCCGGCGACGCAGAGACCGGGACCGAACGGGATCGGCTCGTCCATGTTCATGTCGCGCCCCCGCATCGATTTCACCGCTACTGCGCCCAGCGTCGCCACCGCGGCAAGGAATATGACGATCGGCAGGATCGTCCATCCGCCCCAGGCGCCGATCGCTGCCAGCAATTTCTTGTCGCCCTGACCGAGCCCTTCCTTGCCGCGCAGTCTCTCAAAAGCTGATCCGATGCCCCAGAAGGCGACAAAGCCGACGCCGCCCCCGATCAAAGCATCCGACAATGGGACATAGAAGGCGGCCGCGTTGACCGCGAGCCCGCCGGCGATGAGCGGCAAGGTGAGCGCGTCAGGCAGATAGCCGGTTTCAAGATCGATGAAGGCGAGCGCGATCAGCGTCCAGCCGAAGCACGCCGCCGCGAGCGCCTCAGGCGTGGCGCCGTACGTCAGGACCGCC
>JBGSSK010000352.1:0-5239 GCA_041737095.1 Parvularculaceae bacterium
CGCAGCGATGTCATGCGCCCCTATGGGTCGGACTTCCCGATCCGCGACGCGGTCGGATTCTTCGACGGCGGCCCGCCGCTTTCGCCCGGATTGCGACCGTCTTTCGCGCGCGGCGGATTGTCGAACGGCTGGGGCGCCGCCGTGCTTCCCTATCGAATCGAGGATCTCGGCGCCTGGCCGACGGCGTCGACCCGTCTTGAAAGGCATTACAGTGCCGTCTCGGACTTCATGCCGGTCGCCGCGTCTCGCGACGGCCTTGCGGCGCATTTTCCGATGTGGCCGATCGACCGTTCGCACGCTTATCCCGCCGGACCGCAGGGCGCTCAGCTGCTGGCGCGGCTTGAAAAGCGCAAAAGCGCGCTCGCGTCTGAAGGGCTCGTCGCCGGACGGGCGCGGCTGGCGTTTTCCGGCGGCGATTGCCGGACGTGCGGGCTTTGCCTTTATGGTTGTCCCTATGGCCTCATTTTCAATGCGTCCGCGGAAGTCGACAGGCTTTCAAGGAGTGGATGCTTTTCCTACCAACCGCGCTTGCGCGCCGTTCGCTTCGAGGAACACGGCGACGGCGTTCGATTGATCGCCGAAGATCTCGATGCCGGCGGCCGCATTGCAATCGAGGCGCGTCGCCTGTTTGTTGCGGCGGGCGTGTTGCCGACTGCCCGCATCATTCTCAACTCAGTTCCGGAAGCCGTATCGACGCTGACCCTGGTCGACAGCCAGCATGTCCTGATGCCGATGTTGCATCAATGGGCGCCGCCCGCCGATCTTGCAGCGACGCCGCAGAACACACTCGCGCAGGCCTTCATCGCGATCAATGACGATGCGCTTTCGCCCTCGACCATTCATGCGCAGATCTACGCCTATAATGACTTCCTCAAATCCGATCTGCAGTTGAAATTCGGCGGGCTCGCCGGCGTTCTCGATCCGGTCATCGACAATGTCAGTCGGCGGCTGTTTGTGGCGCAACTCTTCCTGCATTCCGATCATTGCGGAAGGATTGCAGTGCGGCTTGACGGCGACGCCGGCGACGCCCGTCTCGGCTGCGCCGCTTCGGAAGGCGCGGGGACGCGGGCGCTCCTGAAAAAGGCGGCGAGCAAGCTGGCGCGCGCTCTGGCGCCCAGCGGCGTTTTCGCCCTGCCTTTCCATGCGCGTTTCGGCGCCGTCGGATCGAGCTTTCACGTCGGCGGCAGCCTCCCGATGTCCGATGATCCGGGCGCTGGGGAAACCGACATCTACGGCCGGCCGAGCGGTTTGAAACGCGTTCATGTCGTCGATGCGTCCGTATTCCCGTCGGTTCCGGCGACGACGATCACCTTCACGGTGATGGCGAACGCGCACCGCATCGCCGCCGACGCGCCTGTGTGAAGCGGCGCGCCGCGGCGGCAGCGTGAGCGCTCACTCATTTTTTCATTGCGGGTCTGGTTAATTTTCCCCGGGCGCGCGATCGCTCAGTCGCAAATACATTTTTTGGAAGGCTTGGAATCGCGGCGCGCGCGCCCATTTGCGTTGCGTTGTGAGCGAGATTGGCGCAAGTCCGTCTCGCGGCTCTTTGACATCGCCGGCAGCGCAGCGTCTCGGTCGAAAGGGACTGATCGCTGTCGAATGTGCGAGCGCCTTGAGCGCATGAACCGTGTCGTCGCGAAGAAAAGACATGCCTTTTCAGTTCCGCGAAAGGGCGCCTTTCGCCGCTGGAACGCCCGCGGAAAGCGGAAAAACCAGAGGATCCCCGCCGGAAAAGGGGCGCCCTTCAGGATGCTCTCCGGCGGTCAACTCCCGGAACCGTCGCCCGATCGTCCTCGTGACTCCGTCTTTCGCCGCCCGGTAAACATCGGCGCAATGACCGCGCTCCGCCCGCGCGCCTCCGTCATGATGACGCCGGCGATGTGAAGCGGCCCGAGAACAAGCAACAGATATGCCCCCCATCGGTGAATCCGGCCGATCACTTCGCCGGTGAATTTCATCATCATGCCCCAGCGCTTCGGATCAGTTCCGGCCGGATCCGACGGCTTCAGGCTGGCCGGATCGACGCCGGGCGCCGCGACGAAACTCTGGAACGCCGCGCCGAAAGGCGGATGATAAAGGTCGCTCCCGGTCCGAAACAGCCCGGTCGCCGCCATCGAAAGAAAGATCACGAGGATCGCCGTAGTGATGACGCGGCTCATCAAGAGCCGCGCCAATGAAGCATTGGGCCTTCGCGCGATCAGACCGATCAGGTCATTGACGAACAGGCGGCGAACCGATCGGCCTGGAAGGAGCGCAGACCACCGCGCGCCAGGCGAACCGATGAATCCCCAGAAGACGCGAAAAACCAAATTCGCGACGACCAAATAGCCGATGGCGGCGTGCAGCGTCTTCAGCGCAACCTTGGTCGGTTGCAAGTCCATCTCGATCAGGTGGCCATACATGATCATGCCGCCTGAAAAAATGAGAAGGATGACGGCGACGACGTTTAACCAATGAATGATTCGCACCGGCGCGTCCCATACCAATAGCGCGCCGGCTTCGCCGGGCTTTGATCCGGCCGGCGGAATTTTCCCTGAACGGGACCGGGCTTGTGACGAACCGGCGATCATGCGCGGCGCTTTCCATCATCGATGAAACAGGTCTAATGAGTTCATTCGTCGGAAAAAAGGGCCCGATTGCCGCGAGGCGTTCATTTGCCGCAAAAGGTTAACCGGCATGGCGAATGCACACCGATTGATCCGTCCATGCGAGAGCGGAAACCGGAAATGTTCAGCGATAAAGCCCGGCGCTGGGTCGGATTGCCGACCGTGGCCTTCGGCGCCATCCTGTTGATCGCAATCGCGGCGCGGGCGGCGGGGCTCAGGTCAGGGCTCTGGCATGACGAAATCACCACGCTGCTGGAATTCGTCCGGTTGCCGGTCGCCGACCTTCTCGCGACCTATTCCTCGCTCAACAATCACCCGCTCTATTCGCTGATCGCGAAGGGGTCGGTGTCGGCATTCGGCGAATCCGCCGCGACGCTGAGGCTGCCGGCGGCGGCGTTCGGCGTCGCTGCGATCGCCTCATTTCTGCCGATCGCGCGGCGGGCGGTGGGTCTTTGGCCGGCGCTCCTGACGCTGCTTCTACTGGCGATTTCCTACCACCAGGTCTGGTTCTCGCAGAATGCGCGCGGCTATACTTTGCTGCTTTTCTGGACGACGCTCGCGACATTCCTGTTTCTCGAAGGCGCCAGACGCAACCGCGCTGTCATGTGGGCGGCGTATGGCGGCGTCTTCGCCGCCGCGATGTACACGCATCTTTCGGCGGCGTTCTATTTTGCCGCCCATGGTTTCATTTACGCAGGATTTCTGTTCAATCGCATGGTGCTCAAGAATGGGTCGACGCAGCCCCTTGCCGGACATGGGCCGTTTTTCGGCATGGCGCTCGGCGTCGCCCTGACGCTGCTCGCCTACGCGCCCATGTTGGGTTCAATAGGGTCGACGTTCGGCGGCGTGCGCGATACCGCGCCCGATGCGCCGCTCGCCAAGTGGAATGATCCCTTCTTCGTTCTTCAAAATCTTATCGAACAATTTACGGGCCTTGGTCCGCTGATGGCGTTTGCGCTTCCCCCGGCGATCATCCTTGCGGCCTACGGCGTCTACATTATCTGGCGGAGGGACCGGCTGGTTGCGGCGATCTACGTCCTTCAAATACCGATTACGGTGGCGACGCTCAGTATCGTCGGAATGAGGATCTGGCCGCGTTATTTCTTTGTGGAGATTTCGTTCCTCTATCTCGCCTTGGTCGCCGGCGTGATGGCCGCGGCGGCGATCGTCGGCGACTTCGTCGAGCGTCGCTGGAAACTCTCGTGGGTGACGAAAGGGCTCACGACGGCTGCCGCGGCTGCGATGATCCTCGGCTCATTGCCGTTGCTGGCGCGCAATTACGCCGCGCCGAAGCAGGATCTCGCCGGCGGCGTCGCCGCCATCAATCGCGACGCGGCGAGCGGCGACTTGCGCACGGTTTACGGCGTTTCCGCAGCGCCGGTGATAGGGTATCTCGCGCCGGACTGGACTGAATTGACCCCGGAGATGATCGCCGCGATGAACGGCGAGCGGCGCGTCTGGGTTCTGGTGGCGTTTCGTGACCAGGTCGCCGGGGCCGATCCCGAAACATGGGCGGCGTTTGACGAGAAATTTACACTTGAAAGAAGGCTCGCCGGCACGCTCGGCGGCGGCGGCGTCTTCATCTATGTGAGCAAGTCGCCGTGACGGGATACCGGATACTGCAGATATCAACCAATTTCGCTCCGGGCGGCATTCAACGTCATATTCTCGACGTTTCGCATTGGCTTCGCGACAGGGGCTGGTCGGTCGCATTCGCCGGCACGCCCGGCGACTGGATGAACGAAGGGATCGATCCCGCTTTCCATGCAATCGATGTCGTGCGTGTCGCGGAAGCGGGCGGCGCAATGCGGACGCGCTTGCTGGCGGCGTATGCGGGCGCGCGAACGCTGCGACGCATCTTGAAGCGCGAGCGGTTCGACCTTATTCATGCGCATGAGTCAGCGCCGGCGATCGTTTCAAGGCTTGCGTCCTTCGGCATGAAAATCCCGATTGCATTGACCTTTCATGGCGCCGCGCCGGAGCGCGTGAGGCAATTCGGCATGATCGCCAAACGATGCGCCAACCATGTATTGACGCCCAGCAAGATGAGCGCCGACGAGCTGGCCGCCGCGAGCGGCATCGACCGCGCGACGATCCGGGTTATCGGTCTTGGCGTTCATCAGCCGCAATCGATTAACAACGCGGAAGTAAAAGCAATTCGCGACCGGCTGCTTGGCGGTGGCGACACGCTTGTCGTTTCGATCGCCCGCCTTGCGCATCAAAAGGCGATCGATCACCTGATCGCAGTCGCCAGGCGCGTTCATGACCAGCACAGCGGCGCAAGGTTCGTCATCGTCGGCGACGGGCCGCAGCGCAATCTTGCTGAAAAATGGATCAGCGAGGCGGGACTTGGCGGCGTCGTTACGCTCGCCGGCGCCAGCAAGACGGCGCATCTATATCTCGCCGCTTCGGATATTTTCTTTTTGCCGTCGCGGTGGGAATCCCTGCCGATCACGATCGTCGAGGCGTTTCGCGCCGGTCTCCCCGTCATTGCAACCAATACCGGCGGCGTCAGCGAACTCGTCGACGAAGCGGTCGGCCATGTCGCGCCGGTCGGCGATCTAGATGCGCTGGCGCGCGCGCTTTCCAGTTTGGTCGGCGACCGACAAGCGCGCGCGGCGCGCTCAAGGGCC
>JBGSSK010000411.1:0-2846 GCA_041737095.1 Parvularculaceae bacterium
GCGAGCGCCCGCGCGATCTCGACGCGCCGCCGCTCGCCGCCCGAAAGCGCCAGCGCCGGCGCGCTCCTGATATGGGTGATGTTGAACTCGTTCAGAAGATCGTCGATCAGCGCCTGCTGCTTGTCCTTGTTGCGCTCGACAAGCTCGATGACCGCGCGGAGGTTCTGTTCAACCGTCAGCCCACGGAATATCGAGGCTTCCTGCGGCAGGTAGCCGAGGCCGAGGCGGGCGCGCTGATACATCGGCAGCCGCGTCACATCATGCCCGTCGATCGAGATCGTGCCGTAATCGACGGGGATAAGCCCGGTGATCATGTAAAAGCAGGTGGTCTTTCCGGCGCCGTTCGGGCCAAGGAGCCCGACGACCTCGCCCCGCTTCACGCTCATCGAAACGCCGCGCACGACCGGCCGGCGCTTGAACGTCTTGCCGAGATTTTCCGCAAACATGCCGCCGCCGCCTTCGACCACGGTCGGACGGGGGGGGGCGCGTCTCGCTGCTTCGGGCGAGGCGCCGACGATGGCGGGTTCGGTGTTCATCTCGTCTGCCATTAGCGGCGCCTCTCTTTAAAGTTTGATGAAGTCACGACTGGCCCTGTCCTTCTTTGGCATAAAAAATGCCTCGGATCCGACGCCCGCTCGGCGCGGTGAACAGCATGCGGCCGGTGTCGATCCAGTATACGAGCTCGCCGCCGGTCATCACTTGTTCACCCTGCGTGACGACGACCTCTTCGGAAATGGTGATCGTCCGCGCCGTCGCATCGTAAACCCCGGTCTTTCCGGTGATCGCTTCCTTGCCGTTTGAGTAGCGAACCGTTCCGATCGCCCGGATCTTCGTGAATGCGCCGGAATCGTCGAGATCGGCGACCAGCTTTTCCGACGTCAGGATCGCCTCGCCCTGAATGGCGCGCACATTGCCCGTCCAGGTCGCAACGTCGTCGACGACTTCAAGGCGATCGCCGGTGATGTCGATCGGCCCGTCGGACGCCTTCGGCGCCAACTGCGCCGCCGCGCCAAGGCTCAAGGCGGCGTAAATCCCCGCCGCCAGAATGGCCGTCCCCGCTTTAGTCATCGATGTCTCCCTCTTCGCGCAGCGTCCCCGCCGACACTGCTGAATTTTCTTGCCCGACCGGCTGCGCAGGATAAAGGCGCATGCTGACATTGCCCTCGAAAACCACCTGCCCGTCGCGATTGTTGGCGTTGATGCGGTCCGCCTTCAGCTTCGCCCCGTCCGGACCCTCGCCGTCGACGCCGGTTTCGCTGACCAGCGTCTGGTCGTCGATCGACACGGTCGCGGCCGGCGTTCTCAGCACATAGATATTGCGGCCGATCGCGCGTTCGAACGTGACGCCGTCTTTCAGCAGCAGCTTCTTTTCATCGGTGTTGAAAACGCCCGCCTCGGCGGTGACGACGGATTGCTCGTCGGCGCTCGCGGTGACGGCGCGCGGATGATCGAGGTCGATGATCGTCTGCTGGTCGGGCGCGCGGCTCGCTGTGTCGGCGGTGATTTCATAGGGATTGCCGCGCGCATCGACGCCGGTGAATTCCGGCTTGGCGGTCTTCAGGCTCTGCGGCATCGCATCGACATCGGCGAAATCTTCGAGGAATGCGTCATCGCCGCCGCCCTGGCGCGTATTCAGGAAAAAGGCGCCGATGAGGAAGATGGCGACAACCGGCAGGGCGATGCGCAGCCGGCGGGTGAATTGCGCGCGCGCCGCGGCCTGTTCGCCGGTCGTTCGCTGGCGGATGGTGAGGGAATCGAGCGCGCCGCGATTTGTCCTCTGGGAAGGAGCGGGAGCGGTCGTTTCGGCTGCGGTCGCGGTCATCGTTTTTCCGGCGGGGCGTCGGCGGGAACGTCCCGGTTCTCCCGTGTTTTCAACATAGTTGTCCCGCAGCGATATTCACGCAAGGGCTGCGGTTTTTTAATGGCGGGTTTCCATGGGTTCTGGCGGTCCGCGGCGCGGCCGACGGTCACGAATGGGCGAGAATGTCGATATCCGGCCAGCCGGCGAGGTCGAGGGCGGCGCGCGCCGGCAGGAAATGGAAACAGGCCTCGGCAAGGCCCGTCCGCCCTTCGCGCGCCAGCATGCCGTCGAGTTTCGCCTTGAGGGCGTGCAGGTAAAGGACGTCGGAGGCGGCATAGTCGATCTGCGCCTCGGTCAGCGTGTCGGCCCCCCAGTCGGAGGATTGCTGCTGCTTCGACAGATCGACGCCGATCAGGTCCTTTGCGAGGTCTTTCAGGCCGTGACGGTCGGTGAAGGTGCGCGTCAGGCGGGAGGCGATCTTGGTGCAGTAAACCGGGCGCGTCTCGACCTTCAGCCAGTGCTGGAAGGCGGCGATGTCGAAGCGCGCGAAGTGAAAGATCTTCAGCGTTTTCGGGTCGGCGAGCAGGCGCTTCAGATTGGGCGCGTCGTAGGTCCGTCCGTCCAGTTTCACGACATGCGCGTCGCCGTCGCCGACGGACAGCTGCACCACGCAGAGCCGGTCGCGATGGGGGTTCAATCCCATGGTCTCGCTGTCGATCGCGACCGACGGACCGAGATCGAGCCCGGCGGGCAGGTCGCCGTGGTGGAGGTAATTCGTCATTTCTGTCCTTACCGCTTGCGCGCGTGGCTGTAACACTGCCAGCGATTTCTGAAAACCGGCTGAAACCGGCGGCGAGGGAGGCCGGAAAAAGCCGGGCGATGAATCCGTCTTGACTCTTTTGTTCTCTCTTTGTTCTAATCCTTTTCCGGCGGGCCGCTTTCGCGGCGGCTTCTCCGGGGACAGGGCGGCGGCGGCCGCATGGATCGGCCGCGCCGCGTGATGGTGGACAGGGATGGACCGGACATCGGACCGGCGGACGGCCCG
>JBGSSK010000033.1:0-3809 GCA_041737095.1 Parvularculaceae bacterium
TCGAGCGAATTGCGGGGCGAAGGCGACTTCGAGGATCCCGGCCAGTGGAGCGTTCAGATCGGCGCCTATTCGAGCAAGGAACTCGATGGCGTTTCAGGAGCGCCGCGGCGATGGCGCGGTCGCCGTCGGGCGCCGGCGCGAACAGCGTTTGCGCGTGTTCGTCGATGTATCGCGTCGAGACGTCGCCGGCGATGAAGTCGCGGTCGCCAGCAAGCCTGTGTAGGAAGCGCGCATTGGTCTCAAGGCCGGCGACGCGGATCTCGGCGAGCGCGCCGTGCAGCCGCGCCAGCGCCTCTTCGCGCGTGCTTCCGTGGCGGATGATCTTGGCGATCATCGGGTCATAAAAGGGCGTAATCGCCTGCCCTTCTTCGACGCCGGAATCCGTCCGCTCGCCCTGCGGCAAACGCAATGTCGTCAGCGTACCAACCGACGGCGCGAAATTGGCGTCGGGGTTTTCAGCGTAAAGGCGCGCCTCGAAAGCCCACCCCTGTTCCCGGATTTCTTCCTGGCGCATCGGCAAGCCTTCGCCCGCCGCGACGCGCAGCTGCCATTCGACGAGATCGACGCCGGTGATCTCCTCCGAAACGGGGTGCTCGACCTGCAGGCGCGTGTTCATCTCCATGAAATAGACGCCGTCTGCGCCATCATAAAGGCACTCGACGGTGCCGGCGCCGCGATAATCGACGGCCTTGCCAGCGTTGACGCCGATCGCATGCAGGCGCGCGCGGGTCTCGGCCGGCAGGCGCGGAGCGGGCGCTTCCTCAATGATCTTCTGGTGGCGGCGCTGCACCGAGCAGTCGCGCTCGAAGAAGTGCACGACATCGCCCTTGCCGTCGCCGACGATCTGCACTTCAAGGTGACGCGCCCGCGCAATGTATTTCTCGACGAGAATGCGGTCGTCGCCGAAGGAATTCTTCCCTTCGCGCTGCGCCGAGGCGAGCTGCTCGGCGAGATCGACCTCGCGCTCGACGATCTTCATGCCCTTTCCGCCGCCGCCCGCCGTCGCTTTCAGGAGGACGGGATAACCAATGCGAGCGCATTCGCGGCGGAAGGTGTCAAGCGATTGATCCGTCCCCTGATAGCCCGGCGTCGTCGGCACGCCTGCCTTTTCCATCAAATCTTTCGCCGCCGATTTCGAACCCATGGCGCGGATCGTCGCGGCAGTCGGCCCAATGAAAACGATATCCGCCTCGGCGAGCGCGGTTGCGAATCTTTCGTTTTCGGAAAGAAAGCCGTAGCCGGGATGGACGCCTTGCGCGCCGGTGCGCTTGGCCGCATCGATGATCTTGTCGATTCGCAAATAGCTTTCGGCAGGTTGCGGCGGGCCGATATGCACCGCCTCGTCGCAGACCTTCACATGCGGCGCGCCGGCGTCAGCGTCGGAATAGACAGCGACCGTCGCGACGCCCATGCGTCGCGCGGTTCTCGCAACGCGGACGGCGATTTCGCCGCGATTGGCGATAAGGATTTTCTTGAACATCACTGGTCATTCCGATCGTGCGCGCCGCCTGCAAGAATGGTCATTACTTCACCCAGTTGGCCCTGCGCTTTTCGAGAAACGCGCCGACGCCTTCCTTGCCTTCCGGCGTCGAGCGAACGCGCGCGATAAGGCCCGCTGTTTCTTCCATCACCGCGTCGTCGATCGGCCGTCCGGCGACGAGGCGGATCAAGGCTTTCGCTTCCTTCTGCGCGGCGGGGCCGCAGGCGAGCAGGTTCCTGACGACGCCGTCCAGTGTCGCCTCCATTTGCGCCTTGAGGCAGACCATGTGCGCAAGGCCGATCTCCTTCGCCTTCGCTGCGTCGAATCGCTCGCCGGTGAGGAAGAACCGCCGCGCCTGCCGCGCGCCGATGGCGTGCAGGACGAAAGGCGAAATCACCGCCGGAATGATGCCGAGCCGGACTTCGGACAGCGCGAAGAACGCATCTTCCGCTGCAATGACGATATCGCACGCCGCGGCGAGGCCGACACCGCCGCCCATGCAGGCGCCGTGCACCAACGCAATGACTGGTTTCTCGCATTCATAGATCGCGTTCAGCATCGCCGCGAGGCGGCGTGCATCCTGCTTGTTCTCCGCCGCCGAGAACGCCGCTGCGCGCTTCATCCAGGCGAGGTCCGCGCCAGCGGAAAACGCGTCGCCTGCTCCGGCAAGAACGACGACGCGCACGCTCGCATCCTGCGACAACGTTTTCATCGCCTCGGCGATCTCGGCGATCAGCGTTTCGTTGAAGGCGTTCTTGACCTCCGGACGATTGAAGACGACGCGCGCGACGCCGCGAGGGTCGGTGGAGACGGTGAGGTGCTGATGGGTCATGATCGTCGCTCCTTACATCCTGAAAACGCCGAACTTCGTCGGTTCGACCGGGGCGTTCAAGCTCGCCGAAATGCAAAGGCCCAGAACATCGCGCGTCTGCGCCGGATCGATGATCCCGTCGTCCCAGAGGCGCGCCGATGAATAATAGGGCGATCCCTGCACGTCGTAATCGGCGCGGATCTTGTTCTTGAAAGTTTCCTCGTCCGCGGTGCTCCATTCCTCGCCGGGGCGCAAGCCCTCACGGCGGACGGTCGCCAGAACGCTCGCCGCCTGTTCGCCGCCCATGACGGAGATGCGGGCGTTCGGCCACATGAAAAGAAAGCGGGGCGAATAGGCGCGGCCGCACATGCCGTAATTGCCGGCGCCGTAGGAGCCGCCGACAACGATCGTGAATTTCGGCACGCGCGCCGTCGCGACTGCGGTGACGAGCTTGGCGCCGTCCTTGGCGATGCCGCCCGCTTCCGCCGAGCGACCGACCATGAAGCCGGTGATGTTCTGCAGGAAGACCAGCGGGATCTTTCGCTGACAGCACAGTTCGATGAAATGCGCGCCCTTCTGCGCGCTTGGCGAAAACAGGATGCCGTTATTGGCGAGGATGCCGACCGGAAAGCCGTGGATATGCGCAAAGCCGGCGACAAGCGTTGATCCGAAGAGCGGCTTGAATTCGTCGAAGACTGAGCTGTCGACAATCCGCGCGATGATCTCGCGGGCGTCATAGGGCTTTCTGATGTCGCGTTCGACGACGCCGTAAATTTCTTTCGGGTCGTAAGCGGGCGGACGCGAATCGACGCAAACGAGCGATCCCTGCTTCACCCAGTTCAAGCGCGAGACGATCTGGCGGGCGAGGCCGAGCGCGTGATCGTCGTCCTCCGCGAGATGATCGGCGACGCCGCTCTCGCGCGTGTGAACGTCGCCGCCGCCGAGGTCTTCCGCCGTCACGATCTCGCCGGTTGCGGCTTTGACCAGCGGCGGGCCGCCGAGAACGATCGTTCCCTGCCGGCGGACGATGATCGCTTCGTCCGACATCGCCGGCACATAGGCGCCGCCGGCGGTGCAACTGCCGTGAACGACCGCGATCTGCGGAATGGCGGCCGCGGACATATTCGCCTGATTGTAGAAGATTCGGCCGAAATCATCCTTGTCCGGAAAGACCTCGTCCTGCATCGCCAGGAACGCGCCGCCCGACTCGACAAGATAGACGCAAGGAAGGCGGTTCTCCGCGGCGATTTCCTGCGCGCGCAAGTGCTTTTTGACCGTCATCGGGTGATAGGTGCCGCCTTTGACCGTCGGGTCATTGGCGACGATCATGCACTCTGCGCCGGATATCCGCGCGATGCCGGCGACAATGCCGGCGCCGTTGACGTCGCCCGAATACATCCCCCACGCCGCGAAGCCGCCGATCTCGAGAAACGGCGCGCCCGGATCGACCAGCCGCTCGATGCGCTCGCGCGCCAGCAATTTGCCTCGCTGCTTGTGGCGGTCGGCGTAACGCGGGCC
>JBGSSK010000069.1:0-6082 GCA_041737095.1 Parvularculaceae bacterium
CGAAGACTGAGCGCCTGCGAGGGGTATCGAAACGGCGAAAACCTGCGTATCGCATTGTTTTCGCCTGGTTTCGCGCGTTCTACACTCCGCCGCGCTGGGCCCCGACGAGAGAGTTGGGTGCCTGACTCACTCCCTCCGCCATTCATTGCCTCCCGCACCATTCTCAATTCTCCCTAGGAATCAGATACTTCACCTCCTCGGGATATCGGCTCAAATTAACCTTGCCACCCTTTCGCGGCGGCGCAGCGACGCCTATCTTGGAGGCATGTCAGAGACGATCGACGCCCCGTCAGTAATCCTGTCCGACCGTGCCGCGCGGCGGATCGCGAAAATCCTTGAAACCGAGCCCGCCGGCTCGAAGTTGCGCGTTGCAGTCAATGGCGGTGGGTGCTCGGGTTTCCAGTATGAATTCGTGATCACCGCCGCGCAGAACGCGGACGATCTCGTCATTGAGAAGAACGGCGTCGCTGTCCTCGTCGACGAGGTGTCGCTGCAATATCTGAGCGGCTCGGAAATAGATTATTCCGAAGAGCTGATCGGCGCCGCGTTCAAGATCCGCAATCCGAACGCCACGGCGTCCTGCGGCTGCGGCACTAGTTTTTCGGTCTGATCATTCCGCGAGTTCCGTGACGACGCCTGAATTCTGGTCGACGAGTTGTTGCGCCGTGAACCACAGATCGCGGCCGCCCCAGGATTGCTGCAGCGCCCGCCGCCAGTCGGGATCAAGCGGAGCGCTTTCGAAATATCGCTCGAAGAAGCGAGCGCTTGTCAGGCGCTTTTCGAAACCCGGCTTGTCGACTTCTTCATCAGTGAAAAGATCGCGTGTCGTCGGCTCATGGAACATGAATTTCGCCGATGGGGCCGCAGCACGGGCCTCGCCTTTGAGGAAGATCGGCACGCACATCGACAGGCAATAGGCGTCAGCCCCGACATAAGTATCGACCGTGCGGTTGCGGCTGATATCCTCGATCGCGGCGATGACGAGCCTTCCCTCGACGATCGACCCGCCCGGCGAATTAAGGTCGATCAGGAACCGCTTCGCATTGTCCTTGTGGACTTCAAAGGCGTCCTCGAAGCGCCTGGCCATCGGCGCATCGATCGCGGCGCTCCATCTGAGGATCACCGTCTCGCCCTCACGCGCAATGTCGAGCGCCGGTCCGGTCTCGTAGACCCGTCGCCCGCTTTTCCACGCAAATGCTGCGAGCAGCACGAATAGCGCCGCTGTCGCCATAAATCGAAAGCGCATGCCTGCCCGGTTCATATGCATAGCATCATTGACCGCTTCCGGCTTTTGCGAAAGATGCCGCTCATGACCGAAACCCGCAAGACCGAGACGCCTGTCGCCGATCTCCTTCGTTCTCGCATCTCAACGCGGGCTTTCCTGCCCGAGGCGGTCGCCGCATCGACGATCCGCGAGATTCTCGACATCGCAAGATTCGCGCCGTCCGGCGGTAATCTCCAGCCCTGGAAAATTCATGTAGTCCTCGGTCCCGCCCGCGACCGGCTGGTTGCATTGGTCAAGAAGGCGGTCGCGGAAAATCCGTTCGCCGATGAGGCCGAACTCAAAATTTACCCCGAGGCGCTGTGGGAGCCGCACCGTTCGCGACGCTTCGAAATCGGCGAGTCGATGTATTCGCTCCTCGGCATTCCGCGTGAGGACAAAATGGCGCGCCTGCAATGGATGCTGAACAATTTCGAGTTCTTCGGCGCGCCGGTCGGCCTGTTCTTCACCCTCGACCGGCGCTTCGACAGGGGCCAGTGGGCGCATCTCGGCATGCTGATGCAGTCGATCGCCCTTGTCGCCGAGGAAAAGGGTCTTGCAAGCTGCATGCAGGAAGCCTGGGCGACGCGGGCGCGAACCGTTAGCGAATTTCTCGGCGTTCCGGAAACCGAGCAACTCTATTGCGGCATGGCGATCGGCCGCGCAGACCCTTCGGCGCCCGTCAATCGCTTGCGCTCGACCAGGGCGCCGCTCGACGAATTCGTCGCCTTTCACGAGGCGTAACCCGTCGGCGGACTTGCACGGCGTGCGCAATGACGAGACTATCGGGGGGGGCCGAAGGAATTTCCCATGACCGCCGCTATCTGCGCCGATGCGTCAATCTTCATCAGCGCGCCTGTTGAGAAAACCTTTGCGACCGCGCGCTCGTTTGACGCGCCGCGGATCGTGAGGCGTAAGGGGCTTCTGCCCGGCGTCAGGTCCGTTGACGGACCGGACCGCTGGGGCGACGTCGGCGACCGTCGGCGGCTTACCCTCACCGATGGATCGGGCGTTGAAGAAACGCTGCTCGATCTTGGCGCGCAATCCTACCGGTACCGGGTCTCCGGCTTCTCCGGACCGTTCCGGTTTCTTGTCAAGGAAGCGCAGGCGTCATTCGTGGTCGAGCGGCAGGGAGAGGGGTCGATCCTGCGCTGGTCTTATGAATTCGCACCGACATCGCCGTTTGCGGCGCCGGTCGTTTCGTTTATCGCCGGCGCGCCATGGATCCAGTGGATGGACGCGGCGCTCGAACGCATCAAGGACGAAGCGGAAGCATCATGAAAATCGCGACGTTCAACGTCAATTCGATCAATGCCCGCTTGCCGCGCATTCTCGGCTGGGTCGATCGCGCAAAGCCCGATGTGGCGGTGTTGCAGGAAATCAAATGCGTCGATGAAAAATTCCCGGCGGCCGAGTTCGAGGAACGCGGCTATAATGTCTGCGTCCACGGGCAGAAGACCTATAACGGCGTCGCCCTGTTGTCGAAGCACCCATTCGACGAACCGCGCAAGGGCCTGCCCGGCGCCGATGACGATGATCACGCCCGCTATATCGAGGCGTTCGTGACGCCTGCGGACACAAGACCGGTCCGCGTGATCGGCGTCTACGCTCCGAATGGCAATCCGGCCCCCGGCCCGAAATTCGACTACAAGCTCGACTGGCTAAAGCGGCTTAAGAAGCACGCGGCGGAGTTGCTCTCCTTTGAGGAGACGCTGGTCATCGCAGGGGATTACAACGTTATTCCGCAGGCGGACGATGTCCACGATCCGAAAGCCTGGCTCGGCGACGCGCTCTTCATGCCGGAAAGCCGCGCCGCCTACCGCGAGATTGTCAATCTCGGCCTGACCGACGCGATCCGCCATATCCATCCCGCGAAGACGATATATACGTTCTGGGACTATCAGCGCGGCGCGTGGGAGAAAGACCACGGCATTCGCATCGATCATCTGCTGCTGTCGCCGCAAGCCGCCGACCGGCTCAAAGACGCCGGCGTTGATCGTTCAGAGCGGGGCCCCGGCAATAGCGACGCCAAGCCGTCTGACCATGTTCCGGTCTGGGTGACGCTGAGATAGGGCGCGATCGTCGGCGCGCTTGCCACCTTGCGGCGGCGATGAAATACAGGCGCCATGCTCTGGACCCCCGAACAGGACCGCGCCCTCAAGGCCGTCGACCGCTGGCTGAAGGCGGGCGACAAGCAGGTTTTCCGCCTGTTCGGCTATGCGGGCGCCGGCAAGACGACGCTCGCCCGGCATTTCGCCGAAAGCGCCGGCGAGGTCGCGTTCGCCGCATTCACCGGCAAGGCGGCGCATGTCATGCGATCGAAGGGCTGCGAGGGCGCTACGACAATCCACGCGCTCATCTATCGCCCGGCGCGCGACGAGGAATCGGCCGAGGGCGAACTCCTTTTCACGATCCGGCGCGACGCGCCCGCCTCGACCGCCGACCTCATCATCATCGACGAATGCTCGATGGTCGACGAAGATCTCGGCCGCGACCTCCTCACCTTCGGCAAGCCGGTGCTGGTGCTCGGCGATCCGGCGCAATTGCCGCCGGTCAAGGGCGGCGGCTTCTTCACCGAGGCCGAGCCGGATTTCATGCTGACGGAAATTCACCGTCAGGCGCAGGGCAATCCGATTATCCGCCTGTCGATGCAGATTCGCGAAGGCCGCCCGCAAACCGGCTCGGATGATTTCGGCGGCGATCACGCCTGCCGCATCATTCGCCGCGACGAAGTGACCTCGGAAGATATCCTCGGCGCCGATCAGGTGCTGGTCGGCGTCAACCGCACCCGCAAGCGTTTCAATGACCGCATCCGCGAGTTGAGAGGGCATAGCGACCCCCTGCCCGAGGCGATGGAAAAGCTCGTCTGCCTGAGGAACAACAAGGCGAAGGGACTGTTGAACGGCGGCATCTGGAGCGTCACCCTGCGCCGCGCGCCGCGCGGCGAAAAGGCGCGGATGATGGTTGCGCCGGAAGACGGCGGCAAGCAGGTCTCGATCTCCGTTCCAAAGGGTATGTTCATTGACGGACCGGAAAGCGTCCCCTGGACGGTTCGCAAGAATTCTGACGAGTTCGACTATGGCTACGCGCTCACCGTCCACAAGGCGCAGGGCTCGCAATGGGACAAAGTCGTCCTCTTCGACGAGAGCTTCGCCTTTCGCGAACATAGCGCGCGCTGGCTCTATACCGGCGTCACCCGCGCCGCGGAGAATCTGACGCTGGTGCGGTAATGGTCAGGGTTGCGATTTCGTCATGACAGATCGGCGCCATCGAAACCGTTCAGCCGAAATGCTCTGTGTCAAAAGGCTCGCTCCAACTGCGCGTGACACTGCGATTGATGCTGGCCGCGCAGGCGTGGATCGGCGCTGGCGCCGGTATAACTACTCATAGGGTGATCGATTTCAACAGTTTGGCCTCTGCAACGCGCTGGACGCCGGCGACAGCCGGGCGTCAGCTTCATGACTTCTAGAGAAAATACTACGAGCGGGCGAGAATTCGACATGCGCCACTTTGCCCGATCCGTTCTGGCGAATGTGGTGTAAGCTCCTGCGATGAAAATCGATTATAGGGCTGTCATTGGGTTACTGGCCGGTCTTGCGCCGATTGCGTCCGCGGCGGCCTTGCCGCTTCCCGTGATCGCGGTCAAAGTCACGCCGGCGTCGGGGCCGGAAGGCGCCCGGTTCCTTTTCACCTTCACGCGCACAGGAGACGTTTCGGCGATCTCGTCCGTCGCATGGACATTCACGGGCGCGGTCGACGGCGCTGATTTCGTCGGCGGCGCGCTGCCGAGCGGGAGGATCACCTTCAAGGTCGGCCAGGCGCAAAAGGGCTTCTGGATTTCAACCGTCGATGACGCCATTGTCGAGCCAGACGAGGCGTTCGAGATCATGCTCTCCGCGCCAAAGAACGCGACGATCGATTCCACTCCCGCCGCCGCTACGATCCTCAATAACGATGTCGCGACACGATCGCCGTTGACGCTCGTCAACCCGAACCACTCCGCTTATTGGGCGCGAGAGGATGCGTTCATCAATCACGCCCTACTTGCCGGGCAGAACTACGGCGCGTGGGTGGATGCCGGCCTCATCGATCCCGTGACGGCGCGTTTCGTGAAGACGCCGGCGACCGGCCGCATCAAGATCGGCGCAGTCCGCGGCGGCGGCGTTCCTGACTCGGGCGACTTCTACAAGGGCCGCTGGATTCTCGATTGGGAAGGCGATGGCGATCTGTCGATTCGGGGCGGCGTCGGTACGACGACGCGGGTTTCCCCGACGCGCATTGAGGAAGATTATGATCCGGCGCTACACGGCCTAGCGGCGCCGAATATCTGGATCGATCGGATCGGACCGGCCGGCGTTTCAAATATTCGCTTCTACCGCGTCCAGCATGAGCCCCTCCTCGCCGCGGGAGAGGTGTTTGATCCGCGATGGATCGCCGACATGGCGCGCTTCGACATCATCCGGCCAATGGACTGGACCGGCGTCAATGGCGATTACGAACTGACCGCCGCCGACAGGCCGCAGGCGAACCGGCCCTTCTACAATAGCGGGCGCGTCCCCGATGACATCATCGTTCGCGCCGCGATCGATAGCGGGACGCAATTGTGGCTGAATGCGCCGGGGCTGCTCGGCTGCCCGCCATCTGTCGCAGCGACCCTGCGCGACGGCGCCGTTCCGCAATCTCAGAGTCTGAATCATAAAGGAGCACGCCCGATCAAGGTCTTGCAAGCCTTCGTGTGAGAGTTCTGATCTGCGCGATGAAGACCCAGGCGAGAGCGCTTTCGATGGTGCGCTCCCAATCCTTGGCGAGGCGGCGCGATCT
>JBGSSK010000011.1:0-8269 GCA_041737095.1 Parvularculaceae bacterium
CTACGACACGCCGCTCGGCCAGGGCGCGACGACCCTTTCAGGCGGCCAGCGCCAGCGCCTCGCCATCGCCCGCGCCATCCTTCGCGATGCGCCGATAGTGCTTCTCGACGAAGCGACGAGCGCCCTTGATTCTGAAAGCGAGCGCCTTATCCAGATTGCGTTCGAGCGTATTTCGACCGGCCGGACATCGATCGTCATCGCGCATCGCCTGGCGACCGTCCTCAAGGCCGATCGGATCATCGTCATGAATCAGGGCGAGGTCGTCGATCAGGGAACCCACAGCGAACTTCTCGCCCGCGGCGGTCTCTACGCCCGCCTTGCCGACCTGCAGTTTTCGGCTGGTCGGGAAGCCGCCGAGTGATTGGTCGTCAGCGCCCCCGGGTCGCCGACGAGCTTCGCCTTTCAACCCTGAAATAGGCTCGAAATCCGGGCGAAAACCCGGGCTCGTCACCTCCTTGCAACTAACTGACCAGTCAGTTATATATTGCGGATGCCCGTCGCCAAGCCTAAATTCCGTCGTCGCGCCGTGGATCGCCCGGACGAGATCCTTGACGCCGCCCTCGCCGTTTTCACGGAAAGGGGCTTCGATGCGGCGCGGGTCGATGACATCGCCGCGCGCGCCGACATCTCGAAGGGCGCCGTCTATCTTTATTTCGAAAGCAAGGAAGCGCTGCTGAAAGGGCTTATCGAGCGAGAAGTGGCGCCGGCGGCGCAGCGGCTGCGCGCCCTCTCCGAGGCGAGCGGCGAGGACCCGAAAGCGGCGCTAAAGCTCCTCGTGACGCTTGCAACGCAGCTGATGAACGACGCGCGCATGTTCGCAACGCCGAAGCTCGTCCTTTCGGTTGCGCCGCGCTTTCGCGAAATCGCCGAGTTCTATCGAAGGCGCGTTATCGACGAGGCGATCGACGCCATCGCGAGTTTGCACAAGAAAGGCGTCGCCGCCGGACAGTTCCGTGAAGCCGATTCCGATACGGTGGCGCGCATGGTGATGGGTCCATTGCTTGTCTATGCGATGCGCAAGCACGTTCTCGGCGCCCCCGACAAATCGCAGCCGATGGAACGCGCCGCGGCGCATCTTGACGTGTTGTTTGTCGGGTTGCTGGCGCGATGAGGGGGTTGCTCACAGTTCTGGCCGCTATCGCCCTCGCCGCCTGTTCGAAGGCGGAAGACAGCGCCCTTGCCGGCTATGTCGAAGCGGATCTTCTCTATCTCGCGGCGCAGGATCCGGGCGTCCTCCAAACGCTCCAATTTCGCGAGGGCGACCAGGTGAAGGCCGGAGATGTCTTATTCACGCTCGACCCGGCGCGCGCCGAGCTGAGCGCCGCCGAAGCCCGCAAGAAAGCTGAAGGCGCGACGTTGCGCGCCGACGTCGAAGGCGCGATGGCGAAACAGGTCGCTGAGGCGGAAACGACTGTCGCGCTGGCGGAAAAAACGTTCAACCGTTCGCAATCGCTGGTCAGAGGCGGCGCCGTCACGCGCGAGAAATTCGATGTCGACGCCGCCGCCCTCGCCGCGGCGAAATCCCGGCTTGAAGCGTTGCGCGCTGAGCGCGACGCGATGCTGCGGGACGCCGAGGCGGCCGGCGCGTCAGCGCTTTTCGCCGAAAAGCGCCTTGCCGACATGCAAGTCCTCGCACCAGTCTCGGGATCGATCGAGCGGATATACCGGCGACCCGGCGAGTTTGTCGCTATCGGCGATCCGGTCGTCGCGCTGCTTGCGCCGGAAAACCTCAAAATCCGTTTCTTTGCGCCGCAGGACCTGCTTTCTTCGCTAGAGGTCGGCGGCGCAGTCCGCTTCACCTGCGATGGCTGCAACAACCCCAAATCCGCGAAGATCAGTTTCATCGCCGCGGAACCGCAATTTGCGCCGCCGGTGATCTATTCGCTGGATCAGCGCGACAGGCTGGTCTTCCTCGTTGAAGCGCGCGCCGATGAAGCGGCGTCGCTGCGGCCGGGCCTCCCTGTGACGGTCGAGCGTCGATGAGCGACGACCTCGTCATCGACGTTCGCGGGCTGACCAAGAAGTTCGGCGATAAGACTGTCGTCGATCATTTCGATCTCGCCGTGCCGCGCGGCGCCATTTACGGATTTCTGGGGCCCAACGGCTCTGGCAAGACGACGACGATCCGTCTCGTTTGCGGCCTACTGAAGGCGGATGCGGGCGCCGGCGCTGTTCTCGGCCTCGATGTCATTAAGGACAGCGACCGCATCAAGGAACGGGTCGGCTACATGACGCAACGATTCTCGCTCTACGAAGACCTGTCGATCCGGGAGAACCTCGAATTCATCGCGCGGCTTTACAGCCTCGACAATGTCGGCGACCGCGTAATGGCGTCGCTGAAATCGCTCGGCCTTGCCGATCGCGCCAAGCAGCGCGCCGGAACGCTTTCCGGCGGCTGGAAGCAGCGCCTCGCCCTCGCCGCCTGCATGATTCACGATCCCGAGTTGTTGCTTCTCGACGAGCCGACCGCCGGCGTCGACCCGAAAGCGCGCCGCGATTTCTGGGACGCCATCCGCGACTACGCCGCAGAGGGCGTGACAACGCTCGTCTCGACCCACTACATGGACGAAGCGGTTCAATGCGACCGCATCGCCTTCATCGCCTATGGCAAGAAACTGATCGACGCGCCAACGGGCGACATCCCGCGCAAGGTCGGCCTGACGGCATGGCGAATCGTAGCCGACAGTCTCGACGAGGCGACGCGCCGACTGAAGCGCGCCGGCGGCTTTGACGTATTGGCGCGTTTCGGCGCGGCGATACACATCGCCGGAACGAACGCCGTATCGCTCGGCGGCGCGGTGCATTCCCTGCGTGGTCTTGCCGGCGTTGACGCCGAACAGATCGAGGCGGGCCTCGAAGAGGCGTTCATCTATCTGATGACCGGCGCGCAGGACAATTTCGCCAATGGCGGGGCGCACTGATGTCGCCGAAGCGCATCTCTGCGGTGTTCCTCAAAGAGCTCGTGCAGATGCGGCGCGATCGGCCGACACTTGCAATCATGATCATGATCCCGATCCTGCAACTGACCTTGTTCGGTTTCGCCATCGACACTGATCCGCGAAACCTGCCGACCGCCGTCGAATTGCGCGACGATGGACCGTTGACCCGCAGCCTCCTCGCCTCGATGCGGCAATCCGGATATTTCCGGATCATCAAGCAAGTCCAGAATGCAGTGGAGGGCGAGAGTCTGCTTCAATCGGGAAAGATCGCGCATCTGATTGTCATCCCGGAGAATTTCGAACGCGAATTCGTGCGCGGCGAACGGCCGCAGATCCTGATCGCCGCCGACGCCAGCGATCCTGTCGCCGCCTCGGGTCCGATCGCCGCCGCGAACGAGATCGCGCGCCGCGCCTTCGCGCCTGAACTCGAGCGATTGCCGCAGCAATTGCGCGGCGTCGCGCCGCCCTATGAGATCGTCGTTCATCGCCAGTATAATCCGGCCGGCGAAACATCGATGAACATTGTGCCGGGTCTGCTCGGCATCATTCTGACGATGACCCTCATCATGATCACCTCGATCGCCCTGACGCGCGAGGTTGAACGCGGCACCATCGAGGTGCTGTTGTCGACGCCCGTCCGCGCCAGCGAAATCATGATCGGGAAGACGACGCCCTACATCCTTTTCGGGCTGGTGCAGGCGCTAATCGTGCTGGTTACCGCAAGGTTGATTTTCGATATTCCCTTCGCCGGCGCTTTCGCGCCCTTCATGCTCGCAATGCTGCTGTTCATTTTCGCGAACCTGATGCTCGGTTATCTCATCTCGACGGTCGCACGCACCCAGATGCAGGCGATGCAGATGACATTTTTCATTTTCCTGCCATCGATCCTCCTTTCCGGTTTCATGTTTCCGTTTGCAGCGATGCCGGGCTGGGCGCAGGCGCTCGGTGAAGGCTTGCCGATCACGCATTTCCTGCGGATCGTTCGGGAAGTCATGCTGAAAGGCGCCGGGTTCGCCGGGATCGCCGATGATATCTGGCCGATATGCATCATCGTGACGATGCTGGCGCTGGCCTCGCTGGCGCGGTTCAGGCGAACGCTCGACTAGCTCTCAAACCCAGCGCCGTACGCGCGATTTATAGGCCGCGTACTCATCGCCGAATTTGCGGGCGAGATAATCTTCCTCCGGCCTGATCACGAAAAAATGGAAGATGACGCCGGCGATCGCCGTCATGATGATGATCCAGACATTCGACGTTGCAACGCCAAAGCCTGTCCCGAACAGCACCATCGCGAGATAGATCGGATTGCGCGAGAACTTATAGACGCCCTTCTGGAAGAGTTCGCCCGCCGGGGTCGCCGGCCGAAGCCCCTGCCCCTTCTCAGCGAAGATCGAAATCGCCGCGAGGACCAGGGCGAGCGAGACGATAATGAGCAGGCCCCCGACGCCCTCCGCGAACGCGCGCGGCAGCGGCAGGCGGCCGCCTGCGAAGAGGCGGACCAGGTAGCCGCTGACGAGCGCGAAAAACAGAACCGTCGGCGGATGTAATTTAACCGCCGGTTTGTCCGCGGCCTCTTCGGGCGCATCCATCGGATCAGGTGCGAATTCATCAACCATAAGGTCTCCTGTCAGAATTCCATGCCCCCATAGTCACCCTCTGGCGCGCAGCAATCGCCCCTTCTCTCGCGCCCAGTCTCGCTTCTTTTCGGTGTCGCGCTTGTCCGGCGCCTTCTTGCCCTGGGCAAGGCCGATCTCAAGCTTGGCGATACCGCGATGGTTGAAGTAAAGCTTCAGGGGCGCAATCGTGTAGCCTTTTCTTTCAACGGCTTGTGTCAGTTTTGCGATCTCGCGTGCATGCAGCAGCAATTTGCGCGGGCGCTTTGGCTCATGATTAAGGCGGTTGCCGGCGGAATATTCGGGAATATTGGCGTTGATGAGCCAGATCGCGCCGCGCTCGGGCGATGCGTAGGCCTCTTTGATTGTCGCCTTGCCTTCGCGCAGCGCCTTGACTTCCGTGCCGGTCAGCATGATCCCGGCCTCCATCACGTCTTCGATGAAATAATCGAAACGGGCGCGCTTGTTGTCGGCGATCAGCTTGTAGGCGCCGTCTTTCTTATCGGCCATCAGTCGATCAGTCCCAGCCGTTGCAGCACCGCGCGGATCCGCGCTTTCGTCGCATCACCGGGCGGCACGAGCGGCAAGCGTACCTCGTCGCGGAGGAGGCCCATCAGCGACATCGCGTATTTCGCGGGACCCGGCGATGTCTCGGCGAATAGAACGTCATGCAGCGGTGCGAGCAGGTCCTGCAATCGCACGGCTTCCGCAAGGTCGCCGGCAAGGCTTGCCGCCTGCATGCGCGCGCAGAGATCAGGCGCGACATTTGACGTTACGCTGATGCAGCCCTTGCCGCCCATCGCATTGAAGCCGACCGCTGTCATGTCCTCGCCGGAGAGCTGGATGAAATCGGCGCCGCTCGCCAGCCGCTGCAGCGCGACGCGAGCAAGATCGCCCGTCGCGTCCTTTACGCCGACAATACGCGGCAGGCGCGACAAAACGCTGACCGTTTCGACAGACAGGTTGGCGACAGTACGGCCGGGCACATTGTAAAGAATGATCGGCAGCCGCGTCGCCTCATGCAGCGCGGTGAAATGCGCGATAAGACCCGCCTGTGTCGGCTTGTTGTAATAGCCGGTGACGCTCAGCAACGCGTCGGCGCCGGCCTGCTCGGCGAACCGCGCCAGTTCGATCGCTTCGGCGGTGGCGTTCGACCCCGCGCCGGCAATGACGGGAACCCTGCCCGACGACGCCTCGACAGCAAGAGCGATGACGCGCCGATGCTCTTCATGGGTCAGCGTCGCCGATTCGCCGGTCGTCCCGGCCGGCACGATCGCGTCCGTTCCAGCCCTGATCTGACGATCGACGAGGCGCTGGAACACGTCTTCGGCGACCTCGCCGTTCAGGAACGGCGTCACCAGCGCCGTCATCGAGCCATTCAGAGTTTTCATGATCCTGACGGTTCCCATTATGACCGTTGCGATACAGCTAACCGGAAAAGCCGGCAAGTTTGCGGTCTTTTATGGGAAATGAATGCAATCGCCGGCAAATCGGCTACCATGACCGGGTGTCGAAGAGAAAAGTGCTGGGGGCGTTAAGGGACTGATGGCTCGGATGGGGAAAATCGGCTGGCTCTTCAGCGGGCTCGCTGTTTGTCTTTTGGCCTCGCATTCGGCCCTTGCGATGGCGACGCCGGCTGCACCGCGCCTCAAGCCGCCGGCGCCAGGTCCCGCCTTCATCGATCAAACCGACCTTGGCCGGCTTAAAGCCGTCAGGGAAGCCGTCTCCCGCCGCCAATATTCACAGGCAAGAACCCTCGCCGCCGAGATCGGCGACCAAACCGCCCGTAGCCTTGCGGACTGGTATTATTTCGAAGCGGAAGACCCCCTCGTTTCGATCGCCGAGGCGGACGCCTATCTCGATCGTCATCCGGAATGGCCGTCCGTCGCCAAGATCCAGTCGCATGTCGAAAAGCGCCTTCTGTGGACGACGGCGCCGAGCGTCATCCTCGACTTTTACGACTCCCGCGACCCACTGACCGGCGAAGGCAAGATCCAGCTCGCCCGCGCGCAATTCGCGACCGGCGCGAGGGACGCCGGCGTGCTGCACGTAAAGGACGCCT
This sequence comes from Parvularculaceae bacterium, assembly GCA_041737095.1. Classification (GTDB taxonomy): domain Bacteria; phylum Pseudomonadota; class Alphaproteobacteria; order Caulobacterales; family Parvularculaceae; genus Amphiplicatus. The sequence goes on from JBGSSK010000011.1 coordinate 6,615, forward strand.
GGATCAATCACAATTTCGTTCTCGCCGACGAACAACGCGTGCTGGCGAATTACGGCGGCGTGCTTTCGGCTGACGACCATCAGGCGCGCGTCGATCGGCTGCTCTGGGCGCGCGAGGCGTCGACCGCCAAACGCGCCTTCTCGAGACTGCGCGCTGACGACCGTCGCCGTGCTGAAGCGCGCGCCGCGCTTCTCCTTGGCGGCGCCGACGGCGAACGTCTCGTTAACCAGCTGAGCGAAGAAGACCGCGCCGATCCCGGCGTCATGCTCGCGTCCATTCGCTATTTTCGCCGCAAGGAAGAAGAGCCGCGGGCGATCGCCCTTGCCCGCGGGGCGCCGACCGATCCCGTGGTCTTGCGCAATCCGGGGCGTTTCTGGGACGAACAGAAACTGCTGATGCGCTGGGCGCTGAAAAATCGCCAATACGCTGACGCCTATGCGATGGCCTCGCACCATGCGCTTGAGGCGGGGTCCGCGGAATTCGCCGAAGCCGAATTCAACGCCGGCTGGATCGCGCTGCGGTTTCTCGATCTTCCGGCGCGCGCAGAGCAGCATTTCGGGGCGCTTACCGGCAATGTCGGCGCGCCGATTTCGCTGTCGCGCGGCTGGTATTGGCTCGCCCGGGCCGCCGAAGCGAAAGGCGAGACCGCAATCGCCGAGAACCGCTACAAGAAAGCGGCGGAGCACATCTACACTTTTTACGGGCAGCTCGCCGCCGAGAAAATCGGCGGGCCTGCCCTCAACCGCAGCTTCGAGAAGACGCCGCCGGCGACAGCTGATGAAAAGGCCCGCTTCGGGTCAAGGCCGGCGGTCGCAGCGCTCCGGATGCTGACGGACATAAGGGACGATCGCGCGTTTCTCATCTTCGCCTATGCGATCGACGATGCGCTGACATCACGCGGCGAGTTCCGCGAACTCGCCGATCTCGCGATGCGCATGAACGCGCCGCACGTCGCGGTTCGCGCCGGCAAGGTCGCGGTTCGCGCCGGGGCCTTCTCGCCGGAGGTCGCCTATCCGGAAATCGCCGTGCCGTCATCGGCCGCCGCGTTTGCTCCGATCGAAATGATCCTCGGCATTTCTCGCCAGGAGAGCGAGTTCAACCCGCGCGCTTATTCGCGCGCCGGTGCGCGCGGCATGATGCAGCTGATCCCGTCAACCGCGCAGCTGACCGCCCGCAAGGAGCGCCTCGCTTACAAACAATCGTCGCTGCTTGACGATCCGAATTACAACATGACGCTTGGCGCAGCGCACCTGTCGCATCTCCTGAAGGACTATGGCGGCTCGTGGATTATGACGTTCGCCGCTTACAACGCGGGCCCGAACCGTGTCACCCAGTGGAAAGACGCCTATGGCGATCCGCGCAGCCCCGGCGTCGATCCGCTCGACTGGATCGAGCAGATACCGTTCGAGGAAACGCGCAATTATGTTCAGCGGGTTCTGGAAAACAGCCAGATTTACCGCAGCCGCCTGACCAATGGCGGATTGGCCGGACGACTCGCCGCTGATATTGAGCGCGGCGGCGCAAACCAGCGGATAGCATCGATCGCCGCTGCAGGCGCCGGCGGAACCTTGCCTGACATCCAGCCGCGCATCGCCGCGCTCGCCGAGCCGGTGCTTGATCCGCTCGCCGCGGCGTCCGACGCGCTGGCGCATCCG
>JBGSSK010000203.1:0-1670 GCA_041737095.1 Parvularculaceae bacterium
TCAGCAGCGCAGCGGCGCAGGCGGCCCTCGCCCATTTCCCCGCGCCGTCTCCCCCGTTCGCGGCGCCTTCGTCAGCAGGGGGGGCGCTCATCGTCATTGCGGAAACACTTCCGCGAGCGCGCGCTCGACGCGCACGCCGCCATCGGATTCATCCAGCGGATTCTTGCGCAATCGATGGCGGAGCGCCGCGGGCGCAACTTTTTTCAGATCGTCGATCTCAACGAAATTTTTGCCGTCCAGCGCCGCAAGCGCGCGCGCCGCCCGCATCAACGTCAGCTCCCCGCGCAATCCATCCGAGCCGAGCGTCATGCACAGACGCGATGCGAGCTCAAGAATGGCGTCGGGGACGTCGACCGCATGAAGCCGCTCGCGCGCAGACAGAATTTTCTTCTGTACGGCTTTGTCCTTGCGTCGCCATTGTTCGATGAATGCGCCCGGATTGCGGTCGAAGGCGTCCCGTCGCTTCACCACTTCAATACGTTCGGCGAGATCGCTCGGCGTCCTGACATCGACCGACAGACCGAAACGGTCAAGCAGTTGCGGGCGCAATTCGCCCTCTTCGGGATTGCCGCTGCCGACGAGCACGAATCGCGACGGATGGCGCATCGACAAGCCTTCGCGTTCGACGACGTTTTCGCCGGAGGCGGCGACGTCGAGAAGGACGTCGACGATATGATCCTCGAGAAGATTCACCTCATCGATATACAGAAATCCGCGATGCGCCTCAGCTAGAAGGCCCGGCTCAAAGCGTTTCTCGCCGCGGGCGAGCGCGCTTTCAAGATCAAGCGCGCCGACGACGCGATCTTCGGTGACTCCGAGCGGCAGGTCGACGACGCGCGCCGGTTCCGAAACGCTCTTGCGTTTCGCCTTCGGCGTCGCGGCGCAGTAGGCGCACGACGACGAAGGCGCTTCGGGATCGCAGCGCAACGGGCAGCCGGCGACCACGTCGATCTTCGGCAGCAGGGCGGCGAGTGCGCGAATGGCGGTCGACTTGCCGGTCCCGCGATCGCCGAATACCAGCACGCCGCCTATTCTGGAATCCGTCGCGGCGATCAGCACCGCGCGTTTCATTTCATCCTGACCGACTATCGCCGAAAAAGGGAAAGCTGCGATCACGGATGTCCTGTTTCAGAAAACCAACGGGAGGGCGGAGGATAGGGCAGCCTCGTTACGCCATCAATATCGAGGTGTCGCCCGCCCATCGACGCCCGTCAAAGCAGGGCCTCCATCCGACCCTGCGCTGACGGGCTAAGTTAGATTTCCGATCGGTCGCTATTTCACGGCCGACTTCAGGTAGGCGATGACGTCTGCGCGATCCTGCCCGCTCGGCAATCCCGGGAAGACCATCTTCGTGCCCGGAATATAGGCCTGCGGATTTTTCAGGTATTCGAACATGACCTCTTCGGTCCAGACGATGCCGGAATTCTTGTTGGCGTCCGAATAGGCGAAGCCTGGGATCGATCCCGCTGCGCGCCCGACAATGCCGTAGAGCGACGGGCCGACCTTGTTTTGTCCTTCCGTCACCACGTGGCAGGCCATGCACTTCACAAACACCCGGCGGCCGGCCGCAGCGTCGCCGGTCAGCGCCGCATATTCGCCGCCGGCTGACGCGGATGCGTTCACGATGGGTGACTCGGCGACTCCGGTCGGCGCCGAGGCGATACCGACGG
>JBGSSK010000241.1:0-3614 GCA_041737095.1 Parvularculaceae bacterium
CGGAGCCGAAGATGAAAGCGAAGCGCGCGCAGCGCTGGTACGCGGCGCCGTCATCGGCGCCGGGGTTGGCGTCGCGCTTGTGCTGCTGCAATGGCCGATTGGCGTCCTGTCTTTTCATTTGCTCGGAACCGGATCGGAAGCGAGCGCTGAGACCCTGGCCAATGGGCGAACCTATTTTGACATCAGGATCTGGGGCGCGCCCTTTGCGCTGGCGTCATATGCCGCCTTTGGCTGGCTGACAGCGCGCGGGCGCACCGATTTCCTGATGGCGGCGAGCCTTTTCATCACCGCGATCAACGCCTTTCTCGACTGGCATTTCGTCATTCAGGAGGGCCGGGGCGCCGACGGCGTCGCGCTCGGCACCCTGATCGCCGAGATCGCCGGCTTCTTCGTCACGGCGGCGTTCGCCGCACGCATCATGACGGCGCATGGCGGACTGGCGCTTGGTCTTGACCTGGCGGCGGTCCTCGATCCGAGGATGATACGCCGCACGCTATCCGTCAATCGCGACATCTTCATCCGTACGCTGATCCTCGCTGGCGCCTATGCGTGGTTTGTGCAGCGCGGCGGCGCCTTCGGCGATGTGACGCTCGCCGCCAACCAGACCTTGATGCAGCTTTTCCTGTTCACCGGCCTCGCGCTCGACGGAACGGCGATCGCCGCGGAAACACTGGTCGGGCGCGCCGTCGGCGCCGGCGACCGGCTCAAAGGCCGCGCCGACTACAGGGCGGCGGTCCGGGCGACCTTTCTGGTGGCGATTGCAAGCGCCGCGGTCTTTTCGCTCGCTTACGCACTTTTCGGCGATCTTTTTGTCGCGTTGCTGGCGCCGGAGGGGCCGATCCGCACCGCTGCGCTTCTCTATCTTCCCTGGGTCATCATCAGCCCGCTGATTGTCTCGGTCGGGTTCCAGCTCGACGGGATTTTCATCGGCGCGACGCGCGCCAGGGAGATGCGCGACGCGATGATCGCAACGGCGGTTCTGTTCTTTCCCATGACGCTCGCGCTCGCAAAGGCCTTCGGCAATCACGGATTGTGGGCGGCGTTCATTCTCTATTTCATCCTGCGCGGCGCGACGCTTGCGGTCTTCATGCCGCGTATCGATCGCAGCTTTCTCTAGGATCCGGAATGCTTGCCGCCAATGACGGTCGGCAGGTCGAAGGGGTTGTGCGCTGAAAGACCAAAAGAGCCGACGGCGCCGACATAGGCGCCGGTCAGGATTTCGTAGTGAAGGTGGCGGACGCTGGTGGCGCCGGTCTGGCCGATTGGGCCGAGTTCGTCGCCGCGGCTGACGGATCCGCCCTCGACGACGCCTTTCCGGAAGGACGCAAGATGCGCGTAGCGCGTAAAGACGCCGCCGCCATGATCGATGACGATCATGTTGCCGAAATCGCTGCGCATTATTGCTTCCTTGATGACGCCGTCGCCGGCGGCGAGGACGGCGCCGCCGGTTTTCGAATAATAGTCGACGCCGCGATGCAGCTTGCCGCTTCTTGGTCCGTAGCCGGATGAAAGGCAGGAATTGGTCGCCGGCGCCAGCATCAACGCGGCGCCCTTGATTTCAACAACCGGTCCGCCGAACGCCTTGCCGTCGGCGTCGAGGCGCGGCGAGTTGCTGATGGCAGTTGGACAGAGATCAATGCGCCCGGCGTCAAAATAGGCTGACGATTTCGTCGCCGAATTCGCCGCCGGTTTCGATTGAGGTTCGGCTTTTGCTGCTTCAGGCTTTTCAGGCGCCGCGCTCGTTGCGCATCCGGCTGCGACCGCCGTCAGGGCGAATGAAATGATTGTTCCACCGAGCGACCAGAGACGCGCCATGGCGATCACCTTCAAAGCAACGGCGGCATTCTAGCCGGAAAGCGCATGGCTGGCGAATCAGGCGCCGACCGCCTCGGCGAGCGAGCGAAAGCCGTCCGCACGCAACCTTTCGGGGAGTCCTTCGACGATCGAGGCGACGAGCCCCGGCCCTTTGTAAATCAATGCCGTATAAAGCTGGACGAGGCTCGCGCCTGCGCGGATCTTCGCATAGGCGTCTTCAAGCGAGGAAACGCCGCCGACGCCGATCAGCGGCAGGCGGCCCTTCAGGCTCTGTTGGAACTCGGCGAGCAGCGCCGTCGACGGCCCAAAGAGCGGCCGTCCGGAGAGCCCGCCTTTCTCCGACGCATACGGACTTTTAAGACTTTCGGGACGCGCGGTCGTGGTGTTTGAAATGATCAGCGCGTCGATCCTTTCACGGACGGCGATCGCTGCGATGTCGGTCTTGTCGGCGTCGGCGAGGTCCGGCGCGACCTTCAGGAACACCGGCGCCTTCGTTGTCAGCGCATCGCGTGCGGCGATGACGCGCGCCAGCAAGTCGGTGAGCGAGGCGGCGTCCTGCAGCGCCCGTAGGCCCGGCGTGTTTGGCGATGAAATGTTCACCGTGTAGAAATCGACCAGCCCTTCGAGACCTCGAACGCCCGCGACATAATCCTCGATCCGGTCGGCGCTGTCCTTATTGGCGCCGAGATTGATCCCGACGATCCCTATCCTGCGGCGGCGGCTGAGCCGGCCGGCGATAACCTCAAGACCGTGATTGTTGAAGCCGTAACGGTTGATGACTGCGGCATCCTCGCGCAGGCGGAAGACGCGCGGGCGATCATTCCCGGGTTGCGGGCGCGGCGTCACCGCGCCGACCTCGACAAACCCGAAGCCGAGCCGCAGCATGCCGTTCGGCGCCTCGGCGTTCTTGTCGAAGCCGGCGGCGAGGCCGAGCGGATTCTTGAAGTCGATGCCGGCGACGCGGCTCTTGAGGATCGGATCGCTGCGGACAAAAAAGCGCGGCGCGAAGGGCGAGGCCATCATCCGGATCGTCGCGCGGTGCGCGGCTTCGGGATCGAGCATTTGGACCGCTTTCGACCCGAAAGCAGCGGCGAGCCGTGCGGTCATGACGCCTGCTCCCCAAACGCGAAAGACCCGTCGTCGCGGCGGTCGAGCCGACGCGCCGATAGCGCCTTTGCAGCGTCGAGGTCGGCGTAAAGATGCGGGAACAGCGCGCCGCCGCGCGAGGCTTCCCATCTGAGCGCGGGGGCGAGCGCCGCTGCCTCGAAGGCGACGGCGACGAGATCGTCGCGGCCGCCAAAATGCAGGCGTGCGGTCTCCAGAACCTGGTCATCCGCTGACAGATGAATAAAGCCGTCCTGACGATCGATCGGCGCCGGCGCGACACGCCCGGATACGCGTGCAGTGCGCCAGTCATCGAGACTGATGATTTTGTAAATGACGGCCATTTGAGCCCGCCTATCGCGAAGCGGCGCCGACGGCAAGGCGGATCAGGGTTGCGCGGCGATGAACGCGGTTTCTTGCATCGCCCCTTTGGCGATCGCCGCCTTGAAGTCACGGGCGAGTCCCTGGATAGCCGCCTCGAATTTCGTCTCCGGCGTTGCGGCGATCGCCATGTCGAGTGCAGCGAGGCCCTCGGCGCGCCATTCGGGGCGCCCATCGGCGATGAGGCGCAGCGCGCATTCATAGGCGATCGTCAGGTTTTGCGGCGCCAGCGCGCGGGCCTGCATGAATTCATGGTGACCGGCGACCGGGTCGGCGCCATAAAGCGCGCCGCCGCCGCGCCGCGCGACCTCGAT
>JBGSSK010000288.1:0-11146 GCA_041737095.1 Parvularculaceae bacterium
GGATCGACCGCCAGCGCCGCCTGTCCGACGGCGACGAGGACGATCGTCGACGCGGCGGCGGACAAAATGATGCGGGTCGCCAATGGTGTCGATCGCCGCGTTTCCGGCGACAGGATCGCGTTCAGCCGACGACGGCGGCCATGCCGGTCCGACGGCGTGAAGGTCGGCGTCAGCGCCGGCGTTGCGTTATTCTGCGTGGCGGCAAATTTCAGGCCTTCGACAAAACACGTCGCATAGACGCGGCGGTCGACGCCCTTGGCGAGGACGAGCGCATCGGCGCTCTCTTCGGCGGCGAGTTCGGCGCTCGCAGCGATCCGCGCGACAAGCGGATTAAACCAGAAGAGGACGCGCGCGAGCTGGGTTGCGGTGAACAGCCGCGTGTCGCCGCGGCGCACATGCGCCAACTCATGGGCGCACATCAGGACAAGATCATCGCTCGAAACATGCGCGCTGATGCCTCGCGGGATCAGGATCGTCTGACGAGCGACGCCGACAATGCAGACGCTGGCGACATGACGCGAGCGTTTGATCGCCGGCATGCCTACGCCAAGACGCCCCGCCCAGTCTTCAAGCCGGCGAAGCAGCCGTTCATCCGTCACAATTTCCGCCCGGGCGACAGCGTAATAGAGACACGCCTGTCTGCCGACCCAAAGAAAGAAGGTCAGCAAGACGCCATAAACATAAAGGATCGCCGTCCCGCCGATCGCCTGCTCCAGGGTGAGTATCGACTGGCGCTCTGCGGGAGCCGCTGCAAGGCTCGACGATGCTTGCGGAAATCCTGCGGCCGGGATGAAATCGATCGCCGGGGCCGTCGGTCTCAGGGAAACGCCGAAAGTCGCCAGGGTCGGCGCGACGATTGAAGGCAACACGGCGAAGAGCAGCGTCGCCGTCCACAGGCGCTCCGCGGAGCTCATCGATCCGGATCGCTCGACCGCCCGGGCGAGGAAAAGCAGCAGGGCGGCCCACAGCAGCGAGACGCCAAGACAGATCAGCAACGCTTCAGCCTGATATTGCGTGAATTCAAAGAGACCAGTCATTTTCGCGTCTCCGCCTTCAGGATTTTCTCAAGCTCTTTGATCTCGTCGTCCGTCAACAGCTTTGAATCGGCGAACATCACCGCCGAGGGCGCCGCATCGAGTTCCAAAACGCGATCCGAAAAATCGAGGATCATGCGCGAGAGCAATGCGACTTTCCCGACCGCCGCCGAATAGACGTTGACCCCGTCGACATTCTTTTTCTTCAGGAAGCCTTTTTCGTGCATTCGTTCGATCACCGTCCGCATCGTCGAATAGGTCCAGTTGAATGACGGCGCGACGGCGTCGGTGATCTCGCGCGCCGACAGTCCCTTTCGGCGCCACAGGAGCTTCAGCACGGCGAGTTCCGGTTTGGTCGGGTGCAGGGCGGGATCGACGGCCATGACGGCTCCTTTGCGCAGCGAGCGGTTGGCGACATCTGTAACACGACGCTACAGTTGTCACAAGCGGGCTGCGCCGCCGGATCGGGGAATCGCCGGAACTCGCGGCCGGGTCCACCCCGCTTGCGGCGAGCCGAAGCCGCCCATCGGCGAATGGCTGCCGGTTAACGCGATCTTCAAACAGCAGGCGCAGCCTTCAGATCTGGCCAGCGACCCGCGAGAACGCCATGAGCCGCCAAGACAAGCCGGGCCTGAAAGGCCGCGGGCAGGACCCGGATCGCGACATCGTCGATTTCAGCGGCGTCGAGGAACGGCGCGCCGATCTTCGCCGCCCGACATTCAAGTCAGGAGAAGTCCGGTTCGACGGCGGCGCGATCGCCTGCGTCGTCCGCAATGTCAGTGAAAGCGGATGCCTTTTGAAGGTCGAGAACGCCGGTTTGATTCCCGACATCGTCGACATTCTGATCGATCGCGACAAGCCGGCGCAACGCGCCGAAATCGTTTGGCGGTCGACGACGCTCGCTGGCGCAATGTTCATCAGGAAGCCGTCTTAGACAGTCGCATCGCTGAAACCGCGCGGATGATGGTCGCGATCTGTTGCGGGCTCGACAGTCTGTGATCGCCGGATTTGAAAAGCGTCACTTCGACATCCTCTGAAGTTAGGCGTTCCGCAAATCGCAGCGCATGACGCCATGGCACGTCGGGATCGGCCATCCCTTGCAAGATGCGCACAGGGCAGGCGATGTCGATCGGGCCGCCGAGGAGCAGATGCTGGCGGCCATCCTCGATCAGCGCCCGCGTGATGATCGTCGGTTCATCGGAGTATTCCGATTTTTCGAGGAGAAGACCGTCGCGCAGGATCTGATCGCGTTCTGGGCCGGTCATCGCGGCCCATATCAGGTCCTCCGTAAAATCAGGCGCCGGCGCAATGAAGACAAGACCGGCGAGACGTCGTCGCAACTTCAGCGCCGCGAGTGCGGCGATCCAGCCGCCCATCGACGAGCCGATGAGAATGAGCGGGCCATCGGTGAGCGCGTCGATCGCCGTCAGGGCGTCGGCGAGCCATGAAGAAATCGTTCCGTCTTCGAACCGTCCAGACGATGCGCCGTGTCCGGAATAATCAAACCGCAGGAAAGCGCGCCGTTTGGCCCTGGCGAAGCCGGCTAGAGCTTCAGCCTTGGTTCCGGTCATGTCCGACCTGAACCCGCCGAGCCATACGATTGCCGGCCCGTCGCCGGATATCCTTCGATAGGCGATCTCGCCATTCGGGCCGGCCAGTCCGCCGCTTTCTTCTTCGTTCATTCTCTTGATCTTCAATCTCGCGTCAGGGCTTATGATGCCGCGACCAGTCGTTGAAAGCGATTCCGCCGTCCATGCGATTTGACAAGACCGTCCTGCAGGTCATCCCGGCGCTCGACGCCGGCGGCGCCGAGCGAACGACGATTGAAATGACGCGCGCGATCGTCGAGGCGGGCGGTCGGGCGCTGGTTGCGACATCGGGCGGACGCCTGTGCGGGGAGGTCGAGCGCGTCGGCGGCCGCGTTTTCGTTCTGCCGGTCGCCGCCAAGGACCCACTGACGATTTTCCTGAACCGCGGGCGCCTGGCGACGATCATTGGTGAGGAACGGGCGGCGATCATTCATGCGCGCAGTCGGGCGCCGGCATGGAGCGCGCTGATGGCGGCGCGCGCGACCGGCGCGGCGTTCGTCACCACTTATCACGGCGCCTATGCCGCGAATTCGCCGCTGAAGCGCTTTTTGAATTCGTCGATGGCGCGCGGCGATCTGGTGATCGCCAATTCTTCTTTCACCGCCGATTCGATCCGCGCGAATTATGAAGTCGCCGATCGCCTGGCGATCATTCCAAGGGGCGCCGACCTTGAGCAATTCAACCCCGAGGGGATTTCCAAAGCGCGACTTGCCGGGCTGCGCCGCGCCTGGGGCCTTGTGGAAAACCCGCAAGGGCTTGTTTTCCTTCTTCCCGGCCGCCTCACCGACTGGAAAGGTCATCGAATTGCGATTGAGGCCATGGCGCGCCTCGGGCGCATCAATGGCGGCCCGGCGACGCCGACTGGCGTTTACGACAATTTCCAGTTAATTTTCGCCGGGGGCGAGCAGGGGCGAGGCGATTACGCTGCGTCTCTGACACGGTGGGTAAATGAGTTTGGACTTCAACGAATGATTAGCATGGTCGGCCATTGCGACGACATGCCGGCGGCGTATGCGCTGTGCGACGCCGTTCTGGCGCCGTCGACCCGTCCAGAAGCGTTCGGTCGCGTCGCCGTCGAAGCCGGGGCCATGCGCAAGATCGTCATTGCCGCCGATCATGGCGGCGCCAGGGAGACGATCATCGATCGCGAGACCGGTTTGCTCGTGAAGCCGGGCGCGCCGGACGCGCTCGCCATCGCGATCGACACGGTCGCAGCGATGGACGACGAAACGCGCGCCGCGATGGGCGCCGCCGCCCGCTCGCGGATTGAAAAACTGTTTTCGACGCAGGCGATGACGACCGCGACGCTTGCCGCCTATGATGATCTCCTTGCACGCCGAACGAACAGGGAGGGGTCGCTCTAGTGGTCGGGCGTCACCAGAACATTCTCGTCATCAAGACTGACGGCCTCGCCGCCTTCGTTACGGCTGAGCCGCTGTTCGAGGCGATCCGCGAAGCGCATCCGGGCGCGCGCATTTCGCTTCTGACACAGACCCATTTGCAACGCGTCGCGCGCGCCTCGCCCTATTTCGATCAGGTCGCTGCGATGCCGGATTTTCGCGATCCCGAAGCGAAGAAGGCCTTCGTCCAGCAAGTGCGATCGACGCGCTTCGCTTGCATTTACGATCTTGCCGCGAACGAGGACGCAAAACGGCTTTATGCGGCGCTTGGCCCGTTCCGCCCGAAATGGCGCTCGGTGGCGCCGGCGTCGCGATCTGCGCGCAAACGCGGGACGCCCGAACAGGGCCTCCCCAACACGACGAAATTTTCCGCTTCCGTCGGCCTTGATGCGCCGGCGCGGCTGCCCGATTTCGGCTGGGCGCTCGCCAGCCGCAAGGACACCGCGAGCATGCAACCCTCGTGGTTTGGCGTTTCCGGCGTCTACGGATTGCTGATGCCGGGCACCGACGAAACACGACGCTGGCCGGCCGCCTGTTACGCGGAACTGGCGCGCATGATGGCCAAGAAGGGCGTCATGCCGGTCATGGTCGGTCCCAAGGAGCTGCATGTCTTCGCCGATGAGGTTGCGCATGTCGCGCCCGAGCTGGTCGATATCACCGGCAAGGCCGACCACCTCCAGCTGGTCGCGCTCGCCCAGTCGGCCGCATTTTTCGTCAGCGACGCCGCCGAGGAGGTGCACCTCGCCGTCAGCGTCGGCTGCAGCGGCGTGCTTATCCGAAAGGCGGGCGAGGAGCACCTTGCGCCGAAGGGCCGCAATATCATTACCCTGACGACCCGCGCCGACATGGGCGAGGCGAAATCGGAATTCGTCTGGCGGGCGCTGGAGAATATGGGCCTCATCCCGAAGGGGTCCGCCAGTCCGCGCGCGGCGGTCCGTTGATCTTGCCGCTTGATACCCTATATACCGCGTGGGCCGGCAGGTGGGCGTTAACCGATTTTAACGCCCTTGCCGGCATCGTCGTCTTTCACCCCTGAAGCAACTGAAGGAGAAGAGCCCATATCCCGCAGACCTTTCGCCCCCGCGCCGCCCAAAGGAGACGGACCGAGAATCAATGAAGAGATTTCCGTTCCGACTGTTCTCCTGATCGACCATCTAGGCGAAAAGCGCGGCGTCGTTCCGACGGCGCGCGCCATCGAGATGGCGGCCGAAAACGGCCTCGACCTTGTTGAAGTGTCTCCCCAGACCCAGCCGCCGGTCTGCAAGATTCTCGACTACGGCAAATTCAAGTTCCAGCAGCAGAAGAAAAAGGCCGAAGCCAAGAAGAAGCAGAAGATCGTCGAGCTGAAAGAAATCAAGATGCGGCCGAATATAGACGATCACGACTACGAGGTGAAAGCCAAGGCGATGCGGCGGTTCTTCGATGAGGGCGACAAGGTCAAGGTCACCTTGCGTTTCCGCGGCCGGGAAATGGCGTTTCAGGATCGCGGGATGGCGCTGCTCGAGCGTGTGAAGGCGGACTTTGAAGAAGTCGCGAAAATCGAGCAGATGCCGAAGCTCGAAGGAAAGCAGATGATGATGGTGCTGGCCCCGCGCTGAGCGCCGCAAGAGCGAACTCGCACCCGGTTTTCCCGCATAGGGAGAATTGAGCGGCGCTCCCGAGGGGCGCCGTTGTTTTTTGCGCAACTGCGCTGGCGCAGCGCTTGCTCTCTCATGGATGGTTGCTATGCGAATACCGGGCGTAACCGCGCGGCTAGGGGTCCGATGGGAGAGGGATATCTGGCGGAATTCGGACGGTCGCCCTGGGGACCCATGGCGTTCGCGTTCTTGTTCGGCGTCGCCTTTGGCTGGGTGATCTGGGGCGCCCGGAGCGATCGCAATGGCGACGCCGCGGATCTGGATACGGCCGAGGGCGCGATCGCAGTGCCTAAGGAAATCGTCGTGATCAAGGCTGAACTGAACTCCGCCCGCTCGCTTCTCGACCAGCGTGACGCACAGGAAGAAGCCCTCGGCGAACAACTCTCCGCGCTTGATGAGACAGTCAAACGCGCGAACGGCCGGTTGAAGACGATCCTCGCCGCTGTCAAACGCGCCGCCAACCGATAACGCCGATCGTCGCAAATCGCGGGTTGCGCCATTGCAGGATCGGGCTCGCCTTCGGTTGTTCCGTATTGGAGCATCGCTGTCCAATCCGAGGCGCGGGATGTTCGACGCAAGCCACTTCATCGAAGAATTGCTGATATCGGCGGCGATGCTCGCCGGCACGGTCTTTTTTCCATGCGGTGGTCATCGCGGCGACAGCGGCGATGTGCTCCTCCCGCAGTAATGGCGCTTGCTGGGCGGCGCCGTCGCCGCGAACGGTTTCCTGATGTTCAGGCTCTCAGCGGCGCTCCTCTTTGAGACTGCGTCGCGCCTGCGGCTCGGCGGAACACGCTCCAATTAATGGGCGGCGGCGAGTTTCATTCCGCGGCGGCGGGGTTTGTCGCGCGCGGCCGCTCAATCCGACCGATTGCGGCGAACAGCGGAATGACGGCGGTCAGAGTCAGTAGCGAGGCTAGCAAGAACGGCGCGCCCGGAAAGTATAGCGACGCGCCGTCTTTTGAGAACGCCGAGAATGTTTGCGTCATCAGGACGGGGCCGATCATCATCGACAATCCGTTGATGGAAGCGACAGCGCCCTGCAATTGTCCCTGGGCGTCGGCGGGAACGGTTCGCGACATGATCCCCTGCAAGGCGGGCGCGGTCAGGCCGGCGAGCGCGCTGAAGGGAATGATCGCATAGATCATCCAGCCCTTGGAGGCGAAGCCGTATAGAACATAGGCGATTATCGCTACGCCTGCGCCGAAAAACGCGATAGCCCGCTCTCCAAATCTCGGCACGACGATGCGGGTCAGGCCGCCCTGTACGACTGCTGATCCGACACCCACAGCCATCAGTGAAAAACCGATCTCGCGAACGGTCCATCCGAATCGCTCGCCAGCGAAATACGCCCATACCGAGGGAAAGCACCAATGCGCCAACTGGTATAGAAAAATCGCCAGCGCGATCGGCAGAATCACCGGGTACTGACGGAAATGAATGAAGCTGCCGAGCGCATTGGCGCGGCTCCACTGGAACCGCCGCCGGTTTTTGGCGCCGAGAGTTTCGGGGAGAGCGAACCATCCGTAGACGAAATTGATCATGCCAAGGCAGCCAACCGCGAAAAACGGCGCGCGGTGGCCGAACGCATCGCCGATGAGCCCGCCAAGCGCCGGACCGATGATAAAGCCAAGACCAAACGCCGCCCCCATCAGCCCGAAATTCGCAGCGCGTTTTTCGGGCGGCGAGATATCCGCAATATAGGCGTTGGCGGTCGAGAAGGTCGCCGCAAAGGTTCCCGCGAGGATACGCGCGACGAACAGCAGAGTCAGCGAAGGCGCCAGCGCCATCAGCAGGAAATCCAGGGAATAGGCGGCGAGCGATATCAGCAGGACCGGCCGCCGCCCGTAATGATCCGACAGCGACCCGATCACGGGCATCATGAAGAACTGCATGACCGCGTAAGAGAATGACAAAATTCCGCCCCAGCGCGCCGCCTGCGCGAGATCGCCGCCGGTCACATCCATGACCAGTTGCGGCATCACCGGCATGATGATCCCGAATCCGATCATGTTGATCATGACGGTGATGAAAATGAAAAGGAGGGCGTTCGGCCCAGGCGCTCGCGCCGCCATATCGGGGGAGTATCCTTGACTAGATGTCCTTGTAGTCAGGTCCGCTCACGGACTCGATAGGCATCACCTTGATCGCGGTGATTTGATTGCGACGTCGCCGCAAGATCCGGAAACGATAGCCATGGAATGAAAAGGTCTGGCCGACATCCGGTATCGATTGCGCTTCATGGATGACGAGTCCGGCGATCGTTACCGCCTCCTCGTCGGGCAGCGACCAGTCCATCGACCGGTTGAGATCGCGGATCGTCACATCGCCGTCGACGACGATCGAGCCGTCGGATTGCGACCGGACGCCCTCGACCGGACTGTCATGTTCATCCTCGATTTCGCCGACAATCTCCTCGATGATGTCTTCAAGGGTTACGAGACCCATGATCGAGCCATATTCATCGACAACCAGCGCAAAATGCTCGCGGCGCCGCTTGAAATTGTCGAGCTGCTCGGCGAGCGTCGTTGATTCCGGCGCGAAGTACGGCGGCCTCACCAGGTCGGCGATCCTGATTTTCGTTGCGTCGCCGTCGGCTTCCCAAAGCGCGCTCAAGAGATCTTTGGCGTGGAGGACGCCGACGATGTTCTCGCTGGTGCCTTTGTAAAGCGGCAGGCGCGTATGACCGCTTTTCAGCGCCCTGGCGATCATCGTCGCCGGCTTGTCGTCGATATCGAGCATGTCGATCGATTTGCGGTGCACCATGATCTCGTCGATACGTATTTCATCGAGGTCGAGCGCGCCGCGGAAAATATCGCGCACTTCCTTTTCGAGACCGCCCTCGACGTGATGGAGCTCGACTGCGCCACGCAATTCGTCCGCCGCCGAGAAAATATGCTCGTCCGCCGACAACCTGATGCCGATCACCGCCAGCGCACCTCTCACGACCAGCTGCAACACACGCGTCACCGGTGCAAAGGCGAAAACGATCCAGCGCATGATCGGCGCGACAAACATCGCGATCGAATCGGGTCTCGCAATTGCTGCGGTTTTTGGTGCGACTTCGCTGAAAATGACGACAAGAAGCGTCATGACGATCGTCGCCCAAGCGACTCCGGACTGACCGAACAGGCTTAAAAATAGGGTTGTCGCCAGCGCCGACGCCAGTATGTTCACGAGATTGTTGCCGAGCAGGATCGCGCCGATCAGCCTCTCCCTATCGCGAATAAGGGCGTTGACGCGCGCGGCGCGCCGGTCGCCATCGCTTTCGAGCTTGTGCATGCGCGCCCGCGACGTCGCCGTGAGCGCAGTCTCAGAACCTGAGAAGAACGCTGAGATCATCAGGAGAAGGACGATTGCCCCAGCGATGGCAAGCGTATGCTGGTCAATTGAATTCATGGTTGGATTGGTCTCCGTCAGTATGGGCGGATGCGCCTAGGCCGCGCCGGCTGATTTCAGGAAGTCGACAATCGTCTCAGACGACACGCCTTTTTCGATGTAGGCCTCGCCAAGCCGGCGCACCAAAATGAGCGTCGGGAGGCATTGTTCGACCTTCTTGTCCTGCATCATGTGCTTGAGCAGCGCGTCGGCGGAAATCGCCCCGTCGAAAATTGTCTTGAGATCGACCGGCAGTCCGGCCGCCGCCAGATGGGATTTGAGCCGCGCGGCATCGGCCGCCGGACAATTGCGCTTCGACACGGAAAAATCGAAGGCTAGCGCCATGCCGGCCGCGACGGACTCGCCATGCAGCAGCCGGTCGGAAAAGCCGAGCGCCGCCTCGAGCGCATGTCCGAATGTGTGACCAAGATTGAGGAGCGCGCGAACGCCGGTTTCCCGCTCATCGGCGCCGACGATCTCAGCCTTCGCCTCACAGGATCGCTTGACGGCGATCCGCCGAGCCGCCTTATCGCCAATGAGGAGATCCTTGCCCCGATTTTCGAGCCAGGCGAAGAACGCCTCGTCGCCGAGCGCGCCATATTTGACAATCTCGGCATAGCCGGCCTTCAACTCGCGGTCGGGGAGGGTTGAGAGCGCGCCGATGTCGGAAATCACGATCGCCGGCTGGTGAAAAGCGCCGATGAGGTTCTTTCCCTGCCGCGCGTTGATTCCGGTCTTGCCGCCGACGGAACTGTCCACCTGCGCCAGCAGGGTGGTCGGGACTTGCGCGAAGCGGCAGCCGCGGCGGAGGATCGACGATGCAAATCCGACTAGGTCGCCGATGACGCCGCCGCCGAGCGCGATGACAAGATCGTTGCGTTCGACGCCGAGCGCGATCATCTGGTCGAGCAGCGCTTCAAGTCCGCGCATCGACTTCGCGTTTTCCCCGGGCTCGAGGACGATCTTGTCGAAGCCGACGCCGGCGCTGGCGAGACCCCGCTCCAGGCGCGGCGCCTGCGCCCGATCGACATTTGCGTCGGTGACGATGACTGTCCAGGGACGGCGCAGATGTGGCGTGACGAGCGCGCCAGCCTGTTCAAGCAACGCCTCGCCGATATGGATGTCATACCCAGCCGCGCCGGTTTTGACGGGGACTATGTCGATCGTCATTCGGCTGACTCCCCCGCGCATCGGTCTTTAAGCGCCGCGATGATGGCGTTGACGGTCCGCGCATGGCCGCCCGCCCGGCTGTCGATCTTGAGGTCGGCCGCATTGTAATGGGGCGTCCGCGCTTCGAGGAGGCGGGCGATCGTTTCTTTCGGGTCGCCGGACTTGAGCAACGGCCGCGTCGCGCGCCGCGTCGCCCTTTTGACCAGCGTATCGATATCGGCCCGGATCCAGATCGATATGGCGCGTTCGGCGATGAGCTTGCGCGTGCCGGCGTCGAGCAGCGCCCCGCCGCCGGTCGCGAGCACGATCGGTCCGTTCGACAACAGCCTTTCGATGATTTGCGCCTCCCCGCGACGAAAGCTCGCTTCGCCATGCCGGGTGAAAAGCTCAGAGACGCTCATGCCAGCGGCCTGCTCGATTTCGGCGTCGGCGTCATGAAACGGCAAGCCGAGCGCGAGCGCCAGTCTTCGCCCCACGGTTGTCTTGCCGGCGCCCATCATCCCGACAAGGGCGATCGGACGGTCGACATTAAGATCGGTCGCGGATTTCCGGCGGACGGCAGGCATAAGTCGAAATCTCTAATCAAGCCGCGCATCAAGCGCCAGAGGCGGGCGGTTTCGCGCCGCCGCGAAGTTGGTCTAGAAGTAACAGGCCGATTCGCTGGCCTCAGGAGTTCTGAAAACCGTGCGCTTTGTTATTGCTGTGATTCTGGTTGCGCTGCTCGCCGTTGCGGGGTTGTTTGTCTATGGGCTGACGCTGGAACCTGACACCCGAACCATTGAACAGGACGCCGTGGGGGCCGCCAATGCTTAAGAGAATGGCCGCGATTTTGGCCGCCGCCGCAGCCCCGGCGCTGGCTCAGACCGCGCCGCTTGCGCCGATCGAGCAGAGTGCGCTGTCGAGGGACGCCTTCGCGACCGGTCTTCTCGACCGCGCCG
>JBGSSK010000331.1:0-5009 GCA_041737095.1 Parvularculaceae bacterium
CCTGGTCGTGGACGGCGGCGGCGAGCGCCGGCATGGTGCTGACGGGCGGTCTCGCCTTCGTCGCTGTCATCAAGGGCCGCGAGGCGGAGCTGATGCGCGGCAAGGCCGAGAACCTTATCGAGTTCATGCTGACCGACCTTAAGGATCGGCTTGAGCCGGTCGGGCGTCTCGACGTGCTTGAGGCGGTGAGCAGCCGGGCGCTCGACTATTACAGGGACCAGAACCCGAAATCCCTTGACGATGATGCGCTTGCGCGCCGCGCCAAGGCGATGATGCAGCTCGGCACGATCGATTTCCGGCGCAACGATATCGGCGCGGCCATTACGGCATATCGCGCCGCCGAGACTGCGACGGGCGAGTTACTGCGCCGGGCGCCGAACGACCCCGATCGTATATTCGATCACGCCCAGACGGTCTTTTATGTCGGCGAGGCGGAGACGCGCGGCGGCGATCGAGCCGAGGGCGAGCGCCGCTTTCAGGACTATCTCCGTCTCGCCGAGCGTCTTGTCGCAATCGACGCCGAGAATTCGGCTTGGCGACTTGAGCTCGCCTATGCGACCAGCAATCTCGGCGTCTTGAAATTCGGCCGCGGCGAGTACGACGCCGCCGTCCCGTATTTCGAGCAATCGGTCGAGGCGCGGCGAAAGCTTTCAGACGCCGCCCCCGAGGACCGAAAACTGAAGGCGGCTTACGCCTACGCAATCTCATGGCTAGCTTACGCTGAATTGCAGCGCGGGGGCTTTGAAGAAGCGCTGCGGCTCCTCGAAAGCCAGCTCGCGATCTATCAGGCGCTGATGCGGGCCGACGCTGCGGATTTTTCCGTCCTCGACGCCGTCGTGACCGCCGAGCGTCGCCTCGCCGAGGCGCTGTTGTGGCTTGGCCGCGTCGAGGACGCGACCGCGGCGATCTACGCGGCCGGGAAGACGGCGGACAGGCTTGTCGCGCGCGACCGCAGCAACGCCAACTGGGCGATCAACGCCGCCCATGTCGCGCGGTTCAAATCCGTTCTGGCGTCTCGGGACGGCGACAGGACTGCGGCGATCGGCGCAGCCGACACGGCAGTCGCCTTCGCGGAATCGTCAATGTCCGAAGGCGGAACGCGTTGGTACGACGCCGCGCTTGGTCTGTCGATCGCACAGCGTTTGTCGGTCAACGACGATCACGACCGCAATGCGATCGATGCGGCGCGCATCGAGGATATTCTGGCGAAATCAATCGCCGGCGACATTATCGACAGCGCCCATTTCATCGGCGCGGGTTCGCTCGCCCTCGTCGCCCATCGCACTCGCGTCGGCGAAAAGGCGGGATCGCAGGCCGCCATTCAGCGAGCGATCGCGGCGCTTGAAAGCGTGAACGACAAGATGCCCTTCGACGCCAAGGTCGATTTGGCCGCACTCTACCTCGCCGCGGGCGCCCCGGAAAAGGCCGAGCCGCTCTTGTCGGCGATCGCCGCGCTCGGCGGCGCCAGCCCCGGCTATTCGGCGCTGATGCGGGATTACCGGAAATTCGCCGCGCGATAGGCAGGTTGCCCGGCCCATTTGCCCTGCGCGGGGCGCGGCGCGAGCGAGGCCTGCGGATTGCACGCCCCGCCGGATCGACATACCTTGCATTGTCTCTGCACCAGCAATTTTCAGGGGAGACTTGGATATGCGCAATAGCGCCCTTATGTTTACTGTCAGCGCAGCAATGTTCGCGGCCGGCTGCGCCCATAAGGAGACTTACGCCGCGGCGCGAAAGACGATCGAGGTCAAGGCGGCCGTGACGATCGCCAGGAACGACGCCGGCGGTTTCAGCTTCACCTACGACGCGCCGTTCGCCGATGAGAAAGGCAATTTCGATTTCTCGCAGGAAGGCGCGCGATTCAATACGATCAATCTTAGTTTTTCGATCGCCGACGGCTCCGTTCCCGGACTGACGTTCAAGCGGCCGGGCGAGGAGGCCATGTGGATCGTCGAAAAGAACAACGCCGATCCGAAAACCGGCAGCCCGTCCGGGCCGTTCCGAGGCGACCAGTTCTTCGGCTTTGAGGTCAGCGAGGATGGAAAGCAGCTCTCGCTGACCAACAGGAATGACGACGAGATTCTCTACCGGTACGCGCTGCGCTTCGACTTGGACGGCGAGACGGTCGCCGACGATCCGGACTCCCAGAACGGCCCGAAATAAACGGCGAAGACAAGGCGCCGGAAATCGCAACGATCCGGACCTGAAACGATTTGCGCAACCATCGCGGCGGCTGTCGTCAGGATGATTGCGTCGGTTTGTCAGTTTTGGCCGGTCTGACGATCGTCAGGCGTTCGGCGGCTTGCGTCGGAGACGCGCCTTGCGCGCCGTGCGCAAAAGTGGAAACCGGTTTTGCGCGAAAAGGCGCGCTGGAATAATGAGTTGAACATCAGGCGCGATTCAAGAATTGCGCCCGATGATCAAAGGCCGCTTCAGCTGGACGTATCGCGCTTGACGAAAGTCACGGCGAACAGCGGCTCGCCGTCGAACATGTCCTTCGGCGGCGCCATCCCCTCGATCATCTTGAACGACCGCGGGGTGATCGACCCTTCCATCCGATAGCCTTTTTCCGCCATCTTGCCGCGATGGAATTCGAGCGCCGCCGCGGTGAATTCGCGCGCGAGTATGGTGATGCGTTCAGGATCGGTCGCCATGAGTGTTCTTTCCGTATTGAGGGCGTCTCGCCGGGTCCGGCTTGCTGGCCCGCACTATGATGGCGCCCGGGTCAAAAGTCCATTTCCCCGGGCTGCGTGCGGGCGCTCGGCCGGTTAGACATTTCCGCACGCCGCTGTAGATTGCAGCCATGCAGAAAACGCTGCTGGTCATCGGCGCGCTGTTCATCATCGCCGGTCTTTTATGGCCGGTGCTGTCGCGGCTGGGACTGGGCCGCCTGCCCGGCGACATCGCGATCAGGGGCGACGGCTTTGCATTCTATTTCCCGCTGACGACGATGATCATCGTATCCGTGATCGTCACCGTCCTGTTCCGGCTGTTCGGCAAATAACGCCAAACAGGCGTTTCGCGATTTACACGTTAAGCTCGGTTTCTTTCCGCCTTGCTTTCATGCGGTCGAAATTCGCCCAGACGCCGTCGTCGCCGTGCCACTCGCCCCTGGTCGCCGCCTTTGAATATTCGGTGGCGCGCGCTTCGAAGAAATTCGCGTGCTCGACGCCGTTCAATATCTCGGTCAGCCAGGGCAACGGGTGTTTCTCGACGCCGAAAAGCTTCGGCAGGTCGAGCTGGCCGAGCCGCCAGTCGGCGATGTAGCGGATATATTGCTTGATGTCGTCGGGCGTCATGCCCTCGACCGGCCCCATTTCGAAGGCGAGATCGATGAACTTGTCTTCGAGACCTACGACGGTGCGGCAGCATTCGACGATGTCGTCGGCGACCGCTTTCGTCACGCAGCCGGTCTCGCGCGCGAAGGCGTGGTACATCTTGATCATGCCCTCGCAGTGCAGGCTTTCGTCGCGCACCGACCACGAAACGATCTGGCCCATGCCCTTCATCTTGTTGAAGCGCGGGAAGTTCATCAGCATCGCGAAGGACGCAAAGAGTTGCAGCCCTTCAGTGAAGGCGCCGAACATGGCGAGCGTGCGGGCGATGTCCTCGTTCGTCTCGACGCCGAATTTCTGCATGAAATCGTGCTTGTCGCGCATTTCCTTGTAGTTGAGGAAGGCGGTGAATTCCGCCTCCGGCATGCCGATCGTTTCAAGCAGCAGCGCATAGGCGGCGATGTGGACGGTCTCCATGTTCGAGAACGCCGACAGCATCATCTTGACTTCGGTCGGTTTGAAGACGCGGCCGTAGCGCTCCATGTAATTGTCGTTCACCTCGACATCCGACTGGGTGAAGAAGCGGAAGATCTGGGTCAGGAGATTGCGCTCGGAATCCGAAAGCTTGTTCGCCCAGTCCTTGCAGTCCTCGCCGAGCGGGACTTCTTCCGGCATCCAGTGGATCTGCTGCTGGCGCTTCCAGAAATCATAGGCCCAGGGATACCGAAACGGCTTGTAGGCGAAGGACGGCGTCAGGAGACCGGCGGACGGCGAACGATTGGGAGCGGCGGAAGCGTCGGGCATGCGGTCTCCTCGAGGGGTCAGCGATCGATGCGGATTGGACCCTCATGAATGGACCGGTTCGCGCGCGGCGCCAATCGCTGCGGGGCGGCGATTCTTCCCCAAATGACGGCCCAAATGACGGAAGCGACTGGCGGGCGCGGCGGACTTGATGCCGCAGGAGAAGCCCAGCATAAGATCTGCGCGATGCAAGGATCGTCAGACCGATTGAAATTTCTCGTCACGCGCCGCCGCGCCGTATTGGCCGGCGGCGGCGTCGCCGCGATAGCGATCGCGCTGGCGACGTCACGGTCAGGCGATTCGCGTCTGAAGGCGCTCAGCGGCGTCAACCTCGCGGCGGCGAAGGATCTCGGCGACGGATTTTTTGAGGTCGACGGCTGGATCCTCACCGCCGAGGATATCCGAAAGCTGGGCGGCCGACCGCCGCAAAAGGCCGAGTGACGGGAACCTCTGCAGCGGGAGCTGGCGCGCGTGGCGTTTTACGATCTGAACTCGGCCGAGGCTTCGCCATTCGCCAATTCCTATGACGTCTGCGTTTGCGGGTCGGGTCCGGCCGGCGTCACGACCGCCCGGGAACTGGCGGCGCACGGCTTTCGCGTGCTGCTGCTTGAAGCCGGCGGCGTCGACCTGACGGCGGAGTCGCAGGATATCTATGAGGCCGCCTCGACCGGCCCCTTGACCTATTGGGGCGCGAATGGCTGCCGCCTCAGGATGTTCGGCGGCACCTCGAACCACTGGTCAGGAAGATGCGGCGTTTTCGACGAATTCGATTTCGCGGCGCGCGACATCTGGGGCATGCCGGGCTGGCCGATCAGCTGGGCGGACGCTTACAGTCGGCTCGACGAGGCGCGCGGCATTCTCGACATCGCCGATCAAAGTCTCGACCGCCGCGCCGAGCCGCATTGGCGCGCTGGCCGGTTCGCGCCCGCCGCC
>JBGSSK010000401.1:0-4641 GCA_041737095.1 Parvularculaceae bacterium
GGTTGTTCTTCTTCGTCTTCCGAAATGATGCGCCGGATCGAGGCGAGGATTTCCTCCATGCTCGGTTCTGGCTGTGCGTTGCTCATGGACCTTACGCCCTGTGGTTGGAGATGGGCCGATTCCCAGTTTGCCCTTTTGTCCGCCGGTTCGCGCAAACGCGCAACCCCGCGTTTTTTCACCCGATCCGAGAGTCTGCGCCTTATTGATCGGCGCCGCCTTCGGCGAAGTCCGGGCCGAGAACGCCCATCGCGGCGAGGAGCGTGAACGTCGAGGTGCGCGCATCGCGTTCGGCGTTGGCGAGGGCGACTTGTGCGTTGAGGAATTCCTGCTCGGCGTCGAGAACGTCGAGGGTGGTGCGGACCCCAATTTGCGCTTCGCGGCGGACGCCGGTGAGCGCCAGTTCGTTCGCCGCGACCTGCGACGTCGCCGAGACGATGTTGGCGCGCGCCGCCATCAATTGTTCAAAGGCGCTGGTGACCGCCGAGGTCGCCCTCCGCTCGGATTCCTCGACACGGCGCCGGTCGGCCTCGTTGAGCGCCTTCGCCTCTCTTGTGCGGCTTATATTGAGACCGCCGAGGAACAACGGGACGCTCGCCCGCACGCCGTATGAGAATTGCTCGTCCTGCAGGACGAAGGAAGAAGGCTGGTCGGAATATTGGTAGCTCGCGGTGACCGAGACTGTCGGCGCAAAAGCGCCCTTGGCGACTGCGACATCGCGGCGCGAGGCCTCCTCATTCTGTTTCGCGCGAAGGACCAGCGGCGCCGCAATCCGCGCGATCTCTTTCGCCTCATCAAGCGAATTCGGCGTGGGCGGCATGGCGGGCGCCGGTTCAAGGTCGGCGGGCGCGTCGCCAATGATTTCGGAAAAGGTCGCGCGGCTTACTGCAAGCTGCGCCTGCGCCGTCGTCAATTGCGCGCGGGATTGCGCAAGGCGCGCTTCGGCCTGCGCGACGTCCGTCTTGGTGACCTCGCCCACCTCGAAGCGAAGCTCGGCCTCGCGTTTCTGGCGCAGCAGCACTTCGACATTGCTCGCGGTGACTTCGTAGACCTTCAGATCCCGAATGACATCGAAATAGGCGGCCGATGCGCGTTGCAGCACGTCCTGTTCAACAAGCGCGAGCTGCGCGTCGCCCGCCTTGACGCGCGCCTTGGCGGCTCTAAAGGCGTTGAAATTCCGGAGGCCCGTAAAAATCGATTGCTGGCCGGCGACCTGGACCGACTTCGATTCGAAATTGAAGTTTCGATCCGTGACGACGGTCTGGCCGAAGACCGTCTGGTTGAAGGATTGATCCTGGTCGGTTTTCGAATAGCTCCCGCTCGCTTCGATCTGCGGCAGCGATTGCGCGATCGCCTGCGCTTTCAGCTGTTTGGTCGCCTTCTGGCGGGCGCGTTCCGCGGCGATCGTCGGGTTCGATTCGTAGGCGCGAGCGAGCGCTTCATCGAGTGTTTGCGAGTACGCTGCGCCAGGCGCGAATAAAGCGGTCGCGGCGATCAGGATCAGACGGTTGCTACGCATGACTACCTCGTGCACACAAGTCGCGAGCGCCTGCGCGACGCCCTAGAATACAAAGGATTTCGGACGCGCGAAGCCGGGAAGCACCGTCTTGGCCGACGCGTCGAACACTTCTTTCATTGCGGTCGCTGCGCCGGATCGGCGCCAGACGACGCCTCTCGACAGCCCATTCTTCAGGAAGAGCGCGCCGAGCCGGCCGCCATCTTTCAGCTGTTTCAGAAGCGCTGTCGGCTCAGTCTCGATGACGCCGCCGACGAGGATGACATCGAACGGTCCTTGCTTTGCGGCGCCGGCCGCCGGGTCGCCGGCGATCATTGCGGCGTTGACGACCCCAGTCTCGTTCCACACTTCCTGCGCCCGCTCGGCGAGCTTCCGGTCGCTTTCCAGCGCCACCACCATGTCGCCGAGCTGCGCCGCGATTGCTGTCGAATAGCCCGATCCGCACGCGACATCGAGGACGAGATCCCGCGGCGAAATCGAAATCGCCGCAAAAAGCTTCGCAAGGTCGCGGGCGGTCGCCAGCGACCGGCCCGGCGCATAAACGACCTCCCGGTCGATATAGGCCTGTCCCCGCAATTCCGCCGGAAGATAGCGCTCGCGCGCTGTCGTCTCGAAGGCCCGCTGGATTCGCGAATCGACGACGTCATTGGGGCGCACCTGGCTGTCGACCATGTGCTTTCGGGCGAGTTCGAAATCCATGCCTGCGCTTTTCGTGAATGGTTGCCGCCACACCCGCGGAATTACCCCGCGCCGAGAGCGCCTGCAACCTGCCCTTTTCCCTTTTGACCGAAACCGCCTTGCAGGCTAAGAGGTCGCCTCCCTTAGGGGCGTCAAAGAGGCCACGTGGCGGAGTGGTGACGCAGCGGCCTGCAAAGCCGTGCACGCCGGTTCGATTCCGGCCGTGGCCTCCAGTTGGCCCGTTCTCGCGTTTTTCCCCAGCGCCGCCGCGCCGCTCCGTCTCAAAAATCTCCGGCTCGATTGCAGGCCAAGCCCCAAAATGGCATGGTTGAGTCGTCTTTTGCGAAATCCAAGAGGGGGTCCTTTAGATGTTCAAAACATTCCTTGTGTGCGCTGCTGCGTCCATCGCGTTGGCGGGTCCCGCCCTTGCCAAGCGCAAGGGCACCGATGACGGCGTCGACAACGTGCGCGGCTCGACCAAGAACGCCGAACTGCCGATTTGCGACAAGAGCCTTGGCTCGGTCGCGATCATCGACGGTGAAGGCCAAGGTTGGACCTATTACCAGCTTGGCGCCCCCTCCGTCCTGCTCAAGGCCTTCGTCAGCAAATCGAAGTGCTTCAAGCTGGTCGACCGCGGCGCCGGCATGTCGGCGCTCGAACGCGAACGCGCGCTCGCCGGCGGCGGACAATTGCAAAAAGGGTCGAACATGGGCGGCGGCCAAGTGAAGGCCGCCGATTATGTGCTCGTCGCGGATATCGCCAATACCGACTCGAACGCCGGCGGCAGCGCGGTCGGCGGCGTCGCCGGCGCTGTTATCGGCGGCCGGCTTGGCGGCGTCCTTGGCGGCGTCAAGACCAAGCGCGTCGAAGCGCAGACCGTCCTTACCCTGATGAATGTCAGGACCTCCGAGATCGAAGCGACCGCCGAAGGCTCGGCATCCAAGAAGGATGTCGGATTCGCGGTCGGCGGCGGCTATGGGTTCGGCGGCGCGGTCGGCGGCGGCTACGAAGACACCGAGATCGGCAAGGTCGTAACCTTCGCCTTTCTCGACGCCTATCGCCAGATCGTCACCGAACTTGGCGGTCTGCCGGACAACGCGGCGGCGGCCGCGCCGAAGGAGACCTTCAAGGTCAGCGCCAAGTCGGTCGACATGAAGCGCTCGCCCGCCTCATCGTCGAGCACGGTGCGTTCTCTCGAAAAGGGCGACGTCGTTTACCCGACCGGCGCCAAGGAAGACCTCTGGTGGGAGGTCGAAGACGAGAATGGCAATGTCGGATGGGTCGAAAACCCCAATTTGAAACCGGTCGAATAGGCTGAATTCAGGCCGCCCCACACGAATTCAGGGATGGCGCCCGCCCTCGCCGGGGCGGGCGTCTTGCTGTCGGCGTGGCCTTTTGTCCACACAATTGACGGAATTCCGGGCGCCGGACGTTTGTGAAAGCGAAAAAAGGTTAACCATCACGCTATAGGTAAGTGTGGGGGCCGTCGCTTTCGCCCGGCTTGTCGCAACTGCGCCACATCCCGCCGATAAGGACTTGTGGCCGACCGCGGAAAGATCTCTTTCCGTGGGCAAGGTCGTAAGTAAAGCGGCTTGAGTAACGGAGGACTGGATTTTGAGAGGGGGCGTATCGCTTCTGGCGTTGCTCGCGGTCGGCTGCGCAAGCATCGACGAGGAGCTACTCGACACGCAGCTGCCGGCGCCGCCGGAAAGCTGGGCGGCGTCCGACGAAGTCGCGGACCCGCCCGTCGGCGATTGGCTCGCGCCATTCGGCGATGAAGCGCTTTACGGCCTCGTCAACGAAGCGATGGTCCACAACAACACGCTGCTGGTCGCGGCAGCCAATCTCGATGCTGCGAGAGCCGGCGCCAAAATCACTCGCGCCAATCTCCTCCCGACCTTGAATGCGCAAGGCGGCGCCAGCCGCAACGCAATCGTCTCCGATCCTTCGCTCGCTGCGCAGGTCGGCGGCGCACCGGTCGGCAGCGGCACAGGCGCCAAGGAACTGGAACAACAATTCGGCGTCGACGCTGACGGCGATGGCAATCTCGACGGTCTTGATCTTTTCATCGGGGCCGCCGGCGGCACGCCCGGCCAGGACGGCATCGCAGAGAGCCCGCTGCCGAACCGGCGCGTCTACATCAACAATTACTCGCTCGGCGCCCAGATCAATTGGGAGCTCGACTTGTGGGGCCGGCTGACCGACGAGACGCGCGCCGCCTACAAGGACGCAGGCGCGAGCCTCGCCGAATTCGAGGGCGCGCGCCTGTCGATCGCCGGCGCTGTCACCCAGTCCTGGTTCGGACTGATCGAAGCGCGCCAGCAACGCGAACTCGCCGAGCGCGACGTCGCGGCGCGCGAAAGCAACCTCAGCGTCACTGAGCGCCGGTACGAGCGCGGCGTCGCCTCGAGCCTTGATGTGCGCCTTTCGCGATCGGCGCTCGGCAGCAG
>JBGSSK010000419.1:0-6185 GCA_041737095.1 Parvularculaceae bacterium
GTCGAGGACAATGACGGCATGGCCGGCGACCGCCGCAACCTGCGCGATCCCCGCCCCCATCGCTCCGGCGCCGCAAACGCCGATCACCGTATCGCGCGGGATCAATTGGCGCCCCACGCGCTGTGCGACCCCGACAGCACGACGCTCATGCGGTCGCGCCATTCCTCAAGGAGGTCTTCATTCGCCTGATGACGAATGCCGAAACGGCGCAGCAACGCCGTGCGTTCCGATTTCGGCGCGCCAAAAGTCGCCGCGACGCGCGGCCACCAATAGGTGACACTGTCGTCAATCTGGCGCTTTTCTGCGTCGCCGCGCGCCGCGAGCTTGCGCAATCCCTCCTCGCCAAGCTCGGCGTGCCGACGCTCGCGCGGCAGGATTTCCCGCAATGCCGCGCCGAATGGCTGGTAGGAGCAATTGGCGAGATCGCCGATCTGCAGCAGCGTCGCCGCGCCCATCATCACATTGAGGACGACCGCATCGACCCAGCCGTCGATCGGATAATGAAAGACATTGAGGCGCATGTCGCCCTTGCGCCGCGTGGCGCCGATATCCTCGTTGCGGCCGAGCCGCGCCGCCCAGGGATGGACGTTCTGGTATCGCTCCGTATCGGCGCCGAATTCGCCCATCAGCTTGAGGACGCGTTCGGCGTGATCGAGCTTTTCAAGCACGATGCGCGACGCGGCGATCCGTTCCTTGACCCCCGGCCCGTCATTGACGCAGTCGGCGAAGCCGGCCGCGCCGGCCATTTCCGAATCGACGAAACTCGCCATCACGCGCAAGAGCTCGGCGCGGTAGCGGGCTGGCGCATTGCCGGGCGCGGAGAATTTCCCGCCGCGCGACAAATATTCAAGGATATCGTTTTCTTCGGCCATGTTACTGATCGTAATCGACGACGACGCGGTCGGTGCGGGGATGCGACTGGCAGGTCAGGATATAGCCCCTTTCAACTTCGTAGTCTTCCAGCGCGTAATTGGCTTCCATGTCGACCTCGCCTTCGATGAGCCTGGCGCGGCAGGTCGAGCAGACGCCCGCCTTGCAGGCATAGGGCGCATCGATCGATGCGGCGAGCGCGGCTTCAAGGACGGTCTCCTCGCCCTTGGCGAATTCGATGATACGGCTTGCGCCGTCGAGAATGATTGTCGCTGAGCACTTGGCGCCCTTGACCGCCACGTCGCCGCTCGCCGCTTTCTTCTTGGCGCGGCCCGGCTGGGCGCTGGCGAAGAGTTCGAACTTGATCGCGCCCTCGTCCATGCCATGCGCCTTCAATGTTTCCGACACCGCGAGCATCATCGGTTCGGGCCCGCAGATGAAAGCGAGGTCGGCGCTTTTGACATCGATCCAGCGCGAAAAAAGCTGGGCGCACTTTTCGCGATCGAGGCGCCCGGAAAAAAGCTCGATATCGGCCGCCTCGCTTTCGAGGATATGCACGATATTGAAGCGGCCCATATGAATGTTCTTGAGGTCCTCAAGCTCCTCTCGGAACATGATCGCCGATGTCGAGCGATTGCCGTAGACGAGCGTGAAGGTCGATTTCGGCTCAGCCTCGAGGATCGTCCGTATCAGGCTGATCATCGGTGTGATGCCCGACCCGCCGGCAAATCCGAGATATCGTCGCGCCAGCGCCGGCTTCAGGGGACTATGGAAATTGCCCATCGGCCGCATTGCCTCGAGTATGTCGCCTTTTTTCAATTCGTCATTCGCCCAGCTTGAAAACCAGCCGCCGTCGACCTTCTTGACGCCGACGCGCAGAACGCCGTCATTGACGCCGGCGCAGATCGAATAGGAGCGCCGCATTTCCTCGCCGTCGAAGACGCGACGAAAGGTGAGGTACTGTCCCTGGATGAAGGCGAATTCGCTTTTGGCGTCCGCTGGCGGCGCCAGCGTGACGATGACCGAATCGCGGGTGTCGCGTTTTACATCAGTGACGGTCAACGGATGAAACTGCGCCATCTCAGAAGCTCTTGAAGTAATCGAAGGGTTCAAGGCAATCGCTGCACCGCCAGCTCGCCTTGCAAGGCGTCGATCCGAAGCGGCTGACTTCTTCCGTCGCCACCGATCCGCAATGCGGGCATTCGACGGCGGCCGGCGTTTTCAGGGCGCCGACGCACGGCGCGCCGCCGACCGGCGGCGCGATTCCATAGGCTTTGAGTTTCTCGCGGGCGCTCGCCGTGATCCAGTCCGTTGTCCATGCGGGCGACAGGCGGCTTTGCGTCCTGACCCGCGTGACGCCACGCCGGCGCATCGCCTCGGCGATATCGAATGCGATGACCGCCGTCGCCGGGCAGCCGGAATAGGTCGGCGTCACGGTGATGACGAGCTCGTCGTCCGCCCATTCGACCGCGCGAACGATGCCGAGATCGACAACCGACACAACCGGAATTTCGGGGTCCGGCACGTCTCCGAGCCAGGCCCAAATTTGCTCGACGGAAACCTTCTCCCCTCCGGCGGAAGATCCGGGGGAGAGGGGCTCCCCGCCGCTTTCATGCGTAGACGGATGAAGACCGCCGCTCACCGTCGCCCTATCTCCCGTCGGGAGAGGGAGGGAGTTCTTTCCGGCGCTGGCGCTCACCATTTCGCCCCCGGATAGGCGCGTTGCAGCGACTGCATTTCCGCGAGGATGTAGCCCATTTCCTCGGAATGAAGGCCCTGCCTGCCGCCCTTGCGGATCGCAGCCTCGGCCGGCGCCTTCAACGTCGCCTCGGCGAATGTCTCTTCCAGAAACGCCATATGCCTGGCCCTGATATCGGCAGGATCCGGCGCTATCCCGCGCGCCGCGAGATCAGCGTCGAATGCGTCGCCCGTCGTCAGCTCGCCGGCGAACGGATAAAGCGCATCGAGCGCCTGTTGCATGCGGTCATGACTTTCCGTGCTGCCGTCGCCAAGCCTTACGACGAGATCGGCCGACCGTTCGAGATGATAGCGCACTTCTTTCTCTGCCTTCTCCGCGATCTCGGCGATGCGCCGGTCCGACGATATCTTGAGCGCGGTCAGCGTCGGCAGGTGCCACGCATCGAACAGGAATTGGCGCATAAGCGTATGCGCAAAATCTCCGTTCGGCTGTTCGACGAGGAGCGCGTTGCGAAAGGACCGGCCGTCGCGCAGGAATGCGAGGTCGTCGGCGCTGCGGCCCTTTCCTTCAACCGCGCCGGCAAGCCCCAGCCAAAGCTTCGTCTGTCCAATCAAATCAAGTGCGACATTGGCGAGCGCAATATCTTCTTCAAGCGCAGGCGCATGACCGCACCAGGCGCCGATGCGCTGTGCAAGGATCAGCGTATTGTCGCCCATCCGCAGCGCCAGCTCGAAAAGAGCATCATCCGTTTTGGCGGCGGTCGTCACATGTGCCCCACTTCGTCCGGAATGTCGTAGAAGGTCGGGTGCCGATAAACTTTCGAATTCGAGGGATCGAACAGCGGCCCCTTGTCGCCCGGCGCCGAAGCCGCGATGTCGGACGCCTTGGCGACCCATATCGAGACGCCTTCATTGCGGCGCGTGTATACGTCACGCGCATTCTTGACGGCCATCTCGGCGTCCGGCGCGTGAAGCGAACCGACATGGCGATGCGCAAGACCATGCTGGCCGCGGATGAAAACCTCCCAAAGGGGCCATTCGTTCGACATGATCGCTCCTATTCCGCCGCCATCTTGCGCGCGGCGCTTTTGCCGGCGTGCGCCATCAATCCTTCACGGAACCAGCGTCCGTCATCCCACGCTTTCTGACGCGCCGCGAGTCGTTCCTTGTTGCAGGGTCCGTTTCCTTTCAGGACCTCATAGAATTCCGCCCAGTCGATCTCGCCATAATCATAGCCGTTCTTTTCTTCGTTCCATTTGAGGTCGGGATCGGGAACCGTGAGGCCGATGAATTCCGCCTGCGGAACGGTCTGGTCGACGAATTTCTGGCGCAGTTCGTCATTGGTGTTCTGCTTGATCTTCCACGCCATTGACTGTGCGGAGTGCACGCTGTCGCCATCGGGCGGACCGAACATCATCAGCGCCGGCTGCCACCAGCGATCGAGCGCGTCCTGCGCCATCGCCTTCTGCGCGTCGCTGCCGCGCGCGAGCGTCATCATGATGTCATAGCCCTGGCGCTGGTGAAAACTCTCCTCCTTGCAGATACGGATCATCGCGCGGCTATAGGGACCGAACGAACAGCGCTGCAGCGGCACCTGGTTCATGATCGCCGCACCGTCGACGAGCCAGCCGATGGCGCCGATGTCGGCCCATGTCAGCGTCGGGTAATTGAAGATCGAGGAATATTTCGCTTTTCCCGCCAGCAACTGCTCGGTCATCTGGTCGCGCGAGACGCCGAGGGTTTCCGCCGCGCAGTAAAGATAAAGCCCGTGCCCGGCTTCATCCTGCACCTTGGCGATGAGGATCGCCTTGCGGTCGAGAGTCGGCGCTCGGGTGATCCAGTTCCCTTCCGGCAACTGGCCGACGATCTCGGAATGCGCGTGCTGCGAGATCTGACGGATCAGCGTCTTCCTGTAGCCCTCCGGCATCCAGTCTTTCGGCTCGATCTTGATGTCAGCGTCGACCCTGATCTGGAAGGCGCGTTCGTCGGGGCCCATTTCGTCGAGGCTCCTGACCGCCTGCCCCGTCGATTTCACTTCCTGAGCGTACATCGCCGACCTCCTTGAGAACGTCCGTTTCTACAATTAACTGACCGATCGGTCAATGAATTAATGGGCGCTTCAAATCCCCCGACGAACCGTCTAACCAAACCCTTCGCCCTAACCGGGAAAATGATGGCGCCGAAGGCCGACGATACATCCGCTCACGCCGCCGGCCACCGCGAGCGCCTGCGCGGGCGGTTTCGGCGCGCCGGCGTCGAGGCGGTGCAGGATTACGAACTCCTCGAACTGATCCTGTTCCGGGCGATCCTGCGCCGCGACGTCAAGCCGCTGGCCAAGGAGATCATCAAGGCGTTCGGCGGCCTGCCGCAGGCGCTAGCGGCGCCGATCGAACGGCTGACCGAGATCAAGGGCGTCACCGAGAGCATCGCGATCGAGCTTAAAATTGTTCACGCCGCCTCGATCAAGCTGGTGCAGGCGCGCATCCTCGACCGCCCGGTCATCTCCTCCTGGGGCGATCTGCTCAGCTATTGCCGCGCCGCGATGGCGGATGAAAAAACCGAACTTTTCCGCATCCTCTTTCTCGACAAGAAGAACATCCTGATCGCCGATGAAGTGCAGCAGCGCGGCACGGTCGATCACACGCCGGTCTATCCGCGCGAAGTCGTCAAGCGCGCGCTGGAGCTCGCCGCATCGGCGATCATCCTCGTCCACAATCACCCTTCCGGCGATCCGACCCCTAGCAAAGCCGACATCGAGATGACCAACCAGATCGTGAAGGCCGCGAGCGCGCTCAATATCCGCGTCCATGACCATCTGATCATCGGCCACAAGACTGAAGCGAGCTTCAAGGGATTGGGGTTGCTGTAGCATGCCACGCATCATCACCATCACGCCGAACCCGACTTACGACTTCGCCGTCGACGCGCCGAAAGTCGAACCCAACCGAAAGCTCCGCTGCGTCAATCCCGAAAGCCATCCGGGCGGCGGCGGGTTGAATGTCGCGCGGGCGGCGACGCGGCTCGGCGCGGAGACGATGGCGATATTCACTACCGGCGGACTTTACGGCGCGGCGCTGAAGGGGCTTGTCGCCGAGGAGCGCGTGGCGATGCGGCCAGTCGCCGTATCCGGAGAAACGCGTCTCGCTTTTCATGTGCGTGACATGTCGAGCGGCGAGGAATACCGCTTTAACCTTCCCGGATCGGCGTTGTCGATGATCGAGCGGCAGGCGCTGCTTGATGCGATCGCGGAAGAAGCGCGCGAAGGCGATTACCTGGTCGGCTCCGGCAGCTTGCCGCCGATGCGCGGCGCGCGCGCGGAAGATATTTTCTGGGCCGACTGCGCCCGCCTTGCGACGGCGGCGGGCGCGCTTTTCGTTCTTGACACGATTAGCGGTCTCGACGCCGCGTTGAAGGAAGGCGTCTTCCTTCTCCGTCATAATGAGCACGAATATCAGTCGCTCGCGGGCGGCCCGCTCAAATGGCCGGATGAAATCGCCGCGTTCGCAAAAAAACTGGTCGCGACCGGCGCCGCGGCGCGCGTCGTCATCACCCATGGCGGCGACGGATCGGTCATGGCGTCAAGGGCCGGCGCCGTGTTCGCGCCGGTCTTTCCGGTG
>JBGSSK010000007.1:0-12891 GCA_041737095.1 Parvularculaceae bacterium
GAAATCGCCGCAAGGCCGATCAGCGGCGCCGCCACCGCGAACGCCCAGAAGGAAGCGAAGACGTCATCCAGCGACCGGTCGAGCGCGCTGCGCCAGTCCGTCGCGCCGGTCGCCATCTTGACGGCGCCGGCGATCTGGCGAGCGACAGCGTCGAGCGAGATCATGACGATCCGCCGAACGCATCAAAATAGCGATCGAGAATCGCTTCGTAGATATCGGCGAGCGTCAGGATATCGCGGATTGCGGCCTGCTCGTCGATCTTGTGGATGGTCTTGCCGACAAGGCCGAATTCGCAGACCGGCGCCGCATCCTTGATGAAACGCGCATCGGATGTGCCGCCGGTCGTCGAGCGCTCGGGATCCCTGCCGGTCAGATCCCTGACGGCGCCGGCGACAAGATCGAGAAAGGCGGCGTCGGTCGTCAGGAACGCGTCGCCCGAACAGACCGCTGAAAGCTCGTAGCGGACGCCGGCGCATTGCGCCGCTTCGTCAAGCCTGGCGCGAAGATGCGCCTCGAGCGTCGCACCGGTCCAGGTGGGATTGAAGCGGACATTGAAGCGTGCGCTCGCCTTGGACGGGATCACATTGGCGGCGCTGTTGCCGACGTGAATGTCGGTGACCTGCAGGCTCGACGGCTGGAAGCGGTCATAGCCCTCATCGAGCGGCGTCTCGCTCAGGGTCAGCAGCTTCTTCAGCAGCGCCGGGATCGGATTGAGCGCGCGCGCAGGATAGGCGACATGGCCTTGCGCGCCGAAAATGGTCAGCCGGCAATTCATGCTGCCGCGCCGCCCGACCTTCATCATGTCGCCGAGCTCCTCGCTCGATGACGGCTCGCCGACAAGGCAGTGCGATATCGTCTCGCCCTGTTCGGCCATCCAGCCGAGAACCTTCTTCGTACCGTTGATCGCCGGCCCTTCCTCATCGCCAGTGATCAGCATGATGATCGAGCCGGCCTGCCGACGCCCGATCAGGCGCTCGGCCGCCGCGGCGAAGGCGGCGATTGCGCCCTTCATGTCGGCGGCCCCGCGGCCGAAAATCGCGCCGTCGCGAATCGTCGGCTCGAAGGGTGGAGACGACCAGTCATCAACGTCGCCCGCCGGCACGACATCGGTGTGCCCGGCGAAGCAGAACGCCGGCGCGCCGGTTCCCCATCGCGCGAAGAGATTGTCGACTGGGTCGGCGCCGATTTCGGCGAATGTCATCCGCCGGCAGCGAAAGCCGATCGCTGTAAGCGCCGCTTCAAGAACGTTTAGCGTGCCTTCATCTTTCGGCGTCACCGACGGGCAGCGCACCAGCGCCGTCGTCAGCGCGAGAGGATCGATCTTCGTCATGCGCATCTGGTAGACTAGCCGCCAAGTGCGAACAAGCATCAAGGAGCGCGCCGCCCATGCCGAAAATCGATATCGACGGCATCGAACCCGTCACTGGATCGGGATATCCCGCCGTCTACGCCGCCGCAGTCGCCGGGCGCAGCCGCAAGCGGCTTGGCGACGCTGGCGGGCTGACGCAGTTCGGCGTCAATTTGACGGTTCTGAAACCGGGCGCCGCCTCGGCGCTCCGGCATCATCATCAGCATGAGGACGAATTCGTCCTGATTCTTGCAGGAGAGCTCGTGCTGGTCGAAGACAACGGCGAGACGCTTCTGAAGGCCGGCGACGCGGCGGCGTTTCCGGCGGCGCACGGCGTCGGGCATCACCTCGTCAATCGCTCCGGCGCCGACGCCGCCCTTGTCGAAGTCGGGACGCGCGCTAAAGCTGAAACGGTCGAATACGCCGATCCCGCGATCGACCTCCGGGCGATCAAGGACGAAGGCGGCTGGCGCTACGTTCGCCGCGACGGTTCGTCTTGGTGATCGTCAAAAAGCATAGCGCAGGCGCAGCGATGCGGCGATGACAGTCGTCTCCAGCGTCGCTGCAAGGGCGCCGCGGAAAAACGCCTCCGGCGACGCCCCGTCGAGGGCGATCGGCCGATCCTCGAAAAAGGCGACTGCAACTGAAACATCGGCGCTGAATTTGTCGTTGAATGCCTGCGACGCTCCGGCGGTGACCCAGTATCGATCGGCGTCGGGAATTCGCGGGCTGGCGAAGGCGTCGTTGACGGGCGTTGAATCATACATCATGCCAGCGCGCAAAGTGGTCGCTGCGCTGATCTCGTAGTCGCCGCCGATCGAGACCGACCAGCCATTATCCCA
Organism: Parvularculaceae bacterium; assembly: GCA_041737095.1. Lineage (GTDB taxonomy): Bacteria > Pseudomonadota > Alphaproteobacteria > Caulobacterales > Parvularculaceae > Amphiplicatus. Next base: position 2,191 of record JBGSSK010000007.1, read on the forward strand.
GTTCTGGGTCAGGATTTCCGGCGGCTGCGCCGGATTGTCGAAGTTGAGTACGACGTTTTCGAAAACGGACCATCTCGTATAAGTGGTCGAGGCGAGCAGCGTCAGCCGATCCGTCAGGTCATAGGAAAGGCCAAGACCGGCAAGAGCAGGCGTATTGAAATCGGACGAGAATCGCGTCGGCGCGAACAGGCCGGCTGCGCCGTTCAGCGTCTGCCCGGCCAGACTTTGCGCGATGTCGAACGCAGCCTCGCCTTCGATGTCGTGGGTGATCCTTGACGCATAAGAGCCGCCGATCGTCAGCGCGGGCGAGGCGCGCCAAAGAAACCCGGCGGTGAAACCGATCGCGACATCGTCGCCGTCAAAAGTTGCGGCGACATCATCCGTACCGGGAATGAACCCCGGGATCATCGACGCCGCCGCGATCCCCGCCGCGTCGATCGCCGCCGACACGGACAAGTCGAAATACTGGATGCGCAGGCTGCCGCCGATCGACAGCGTGTCGGTCAATTCGAAGGCGATGATCGGCGACAGGGCGATCGATTTCGCTTCGGATTCCTGCGCCTGGTAGCGCAGGACCGAATTGGCGTCATATTCGGTTTTGAGCCCGTAGGGCGCGTGAACGACAAGGCCGATCGCGGCCCGCGATCCGAGCGGCGCGCCGATCGAGACATTCGGCACGACGGCGTCGCCGCCGAACCCTTCGCCGCTCGCCGAACCGGCGATCGGCGCAGCGCTGAGGAGGGAGCCTTGCGCGCCCTCATAGGAGGAAACCGGCCAGATCCCGGTGACGTTCCCGCTGAATTCAAGCCCCTCGACGCCGGCGATCGCCGCCGGATTGTATGCTGCGAATCCCGGATCGGCGCGTCGCGCCTGCGCACCGGCGAAGGCCGATCCCATCGCCTTGGCGTTTTGCTGCTCGATCGCAAAACCGCCGGCATCGGCCGGCGCGGCGAACAGGCCGATCGCCGCACCGCCAGCGAGCGCCGCTGTCGTCCTTTGGATTTTTTGCATTGGAATTCCTGATTTCGAAGGGCGGGTTGTCGGCGACCGCGACAAAAGGCGTCGTGCGTTAACACATTCTAAATTGCGCCGTTGCTTTGGCGAAACCCCTCGGAAATAATTCCTCCAATGGCGCCGCCTTTAAGAAAAATCTGTTGAAATTAAGGAATTGTTAATAATAATCACTGTGCGGGGGGGCCGCGGAAACCGGTTGTCGCCAAAGTACAGGTGCGTCATGGTCAAGACTTATGAGGAACTGGCCGGCGCAGTTGGTCGCGCCCAGCGGTTTCGTCGCGAACGGCATGACGCGTCAGCCTTGTTCGCGGGGGAACCGCCTGTGCTTTATTTCGACGATCGTCCGTTCGACCTTAAGAATCTGTCCGGATCAGGGGCCGGCGCCAGCGTCCGCAACCTCGCGGATGACGAGCCGCTCGCTGACGTCCATCGGATCGGCGTGTTGCGGCTGGTCCAACTGGGCGACGAACTCTTCCGCGGCCCGGCCCGGTTTGCGCGCGCGTCGCTCTCGCCGGGACGCGCCTTCGCCGGCTTCGCGCTCGACAATGACCAGTTCGATCTCGACGAACTGCGCCGGCTGAATGCGCGGTCGATTGCGCGACGGCGGTCAGAGCCGGTTGCGCGGACGGAAGTTCCAACCGAATACCGCGCTCATTGCGCCGACGTCATCGCCTTTGTCGGCGATCATGTCGCGCGGATCGAACGGCAGCTTGGCCCGATCGAAAAAAACTTCGGTCAAGAGGAACGCGAGGCGATATTCCGTGAGCTGATGACATCGGTCGAGGCCGATTGGCGCCGACTGCTGCTCGCGGGCAATGAGTTTGCGCTGGAAGTTCACCGCGACAAGGCGCGCTTCGCCGCCATAAAGCGGTATACCGAGGCTGCGGTGACGCCGACGCTCGTCGGCGGGGCGAGCTGGAACCGGTGCTATTACAAGCCGATGGGTTATCCCGGCGACTTCCGCATCATGAATTACATGTATGACCGGCGACCGGAAGGCGCGTCGCTGCGCGAGACATTCCTGCACGGCCTTGGATTGATCGCCGGCCGGCCGATCGAAACGCGCATGCGGGTCCTGTCGTCGATCGTCGCCAATCATTTCAGTCGGCGGCCGCTCGACGAGCCGCGCCGTACGGCGAGCATCGGCTGCGGCCCGGCACGCGAGCTTGAACACATCGTGTCGGCGTCGGACCCGCGCGCGACATTGCACGCGACGCTGATCGACCAGGAAATCGCTGCGCTCGAATTCGCCGAAAATTACGCAAGGACGCGCTTTGACGAACGCCGCCTGCGGATCAGCGCCTACAACACGACTTTCAAGGAAATGTTCAATCCCTCCGGCATCGCTGCGCTTCGCGATCAGGACATCATCTATTCGCTGGGGCTCGTCGATTATTTCAGCCCGCTGCTCGCGCGCCGCTTTGTCAGCCGCGCCTATGATCTTGTCCGCCCCGGCGGCAAGGTGATCATCGGCAACGCCAGCAATTCGCCAAACGGCACCTTGTGGACGATGGAGCACGTTCTCGACTGGACGCTTTATTTCAGGGACCGCGCGGAAATGTCGGCGCTCGCCGGCGAAGCGGAGGGCGCTGTCGTGCGCGTCGACTCCGATCCGCTCGATTCGATCTATTTCCTGATCGTCGAAAAGCCGCTCTGAACTTACGCGGCCGCGCGCAGGCTATCAGTCGGGAAAACGATTGACGCCGTCGTTCCAACGCCAGGGCGCGACTGCAATGTCAACGCCGCCCTTTGATCGGTGAGTATCTTGTTGGCGAGGGTCAGGCCGAGGCCGACGCCTTCGAGCGATCGCGTGCGGACCTCCTCGGCGATCGTAAACGGCTCGAACGCCGCCTTGATCTGGTCTGCGCTCATGCCGCAGCCGGCGTCGGCGATCAAAACCTCATAGCCGCCGCCCGGCAGGACCCTTCCGGAAACCCGGATCGACTGGCCTTCGGCTGATGCCGAAATGGCGTTCTCGACGATATTCGAGAGCGCATAGATCGTATGCGACGCGTCGACCCGCAAGGTCGCCTGCGCTATCGCGTCGGCGACGAGGTGAACCGACCTTTTCGCCGCATTTTCGCGGTGCTGGTCGATCAGCGTCGTCAGCAGTTCCTCGGCGTCCAGCTGTTCGGGCTCGTAGCGGATCGTGCCGGCCGTCGCGTCCGCATAGCGCAGCATCTTGCTGATGCGTTTCAGCAGCTGGTGCGCGGAATCATTGATCTGGCCCAGATAGTCCTGGAGGTTGTCTGAAGGATTGCCCTGCAAGACCTGGCTGAACCCGATGATCTGGTGAAGCGGCGTTCTCAGTTCATGGCTGAGGATGGAGAGGAAATTGATTTTCGAGCGGTCCGCGGCGGTCGCTTCGATCAGCAGTTTCTGGATATAGATCGCGTCCTCCTCGCGCTGGCGATTACGGAAATAGACCAAGCGCGCGCGGATTTCCTGCGAATAGCTCGTCGCGATCGACACGATCGTGATCCAGGCGAAAAAGAAGTGGCCTGAAAGCACCTCAACCTCGGACTTCGGCGAGATCGTCGTGACGGTCAAAGACCAGGCTGCGAACGAGACGAGATAGATCGCCGTCGCGACGCGAAAGTCGAGGCGTTGCAGACACGCATACAGGATGAATATCGCAAAGGCGCCGATGATATAGGGCGGCGCCCCTTCGCTCGGCGCCATGCCGATCATCGCGACCACGGAAAGAGCGCCGATCAGCATGACGCTCGCGGTGCCCGCCTTGAATCCGCGCTTGAAGCGGGGCAGCAGCGACAATGACACGATTGCAATGGCGATCGGGCCGCACACCGCCCATCGCAGGATCAAGACCTCGGTAAGGCGCGTGTCGAAGGTCAGGAAATCGAGAATCCCGAAGAGATAGTAAATGCCGATTCCCGCATAGTTGATCAGGCGGTCCTTGGGCAATTCGACGTCGACGACATTCTGAAGGAAATCGCGCTCGAGCCCCGGATCGGCGAAACGCGCCCGACGCCAGTCGACAAGATCGCGCGGCAAGCTGCCGAAAAAGGCGCGCCGCACGACATTTGCGATCTTCGATGCGATGGAGGCGTTTTCGGACATTCTTCGGCTAAATCTGCAGCGCCCCAACCTGCCTTATTTCGGTTAATGCGGCGTTGGCGTCCTAAAAAGCCGACGGGCACGGGAATGGCTGGGCCGAACCGCGATGCGACATCAATCATTTCGGTGTCGATCCGGGCTGGCGAAGGGACCTGGAGCGGCGCGGCGTCAGACCGGCGGGCCATCGGCGGTCAGACGGGGCTTGGCGTTCGGCGTCGAAAGCCGCGCTTTGCCCATCCTGACCAGCGCTCGCACGGGCTCGGCGTAAGCATTGATGACGCCGCGATACCGCGCCGATTCCGCCTCCGTCGCGAGGCCGTAATCAAGCGCGACGCCCTTCTTGGGCAGGAAATAAGTGCCAAACATCCGGTCCCAGACTGAAAAGACAACCGCCATGTTCTTGTCCCAGTGCTCCGGATCGCGGCTGTGATGGATCTGGTGGTAGGCGGGGCTGACGACGAACCGCGAAATAGCCGGCGGGAAATGGATCGGAATGTGCGTGTGCCGAAAGTGCGAAAAGGCATAGACGATCATGTAGGGCCAGAACACCGCGCCCAAGTCGATGTCGCGCGCCTCGCCGGCGATCACCGCATTGGTCGCGCCGAGCGCGAGACCGAGCCAGGCGCCGTAAAAAAGATCGCGGACGATCGCTTCGATCGGGTGCACCTGAAAATCGGAGAAAGGCGTCAGAACGCGCGGCGCATGATGCAGCTTGTGAACCTCCCACAGCGCGGGGATCTTGTGACACAGATAATGGAAATAGAAGAGATAGAAATCCTGAATCACGAACAAGACGCCGCCGACGATCAGGGCGATGAGGAAAGGCGGCGGACCGGCGAGCGCCAGGAACGGCGCCTCTCTCGACAGCCAGTCGCTGACGGCGAGCGATATCGGTCCCGACAGATTGAGAATGATGAAACCGCCGAGGACTGCAAAAAGCACTTTGTTGATGATGTAAACGCCATAGCCGGTGAAAGCGTCCGGGTGCAGATAAATCTCGCGCGGGAAAAGAAAAGAGGCGAAGCCGCGGCGGCGTTCGTCGCCGCTGCGCGTCAAGAAGACGATGAGCGCAATCGACAGAAATGCGGCGAGAAAGACCCAGTTCAGCGGTGAGTTCGGACTGTTTAGCGGCGATGCGTCTGCAGCCTTCTGCAGCCACTCATTGCCGAAAATCCTCTCGACGATATCGAGCATGTCTTCCCCCGGGCACACCGGCCGATTGGACGCGCCGAAACTTTCGGCGATCATCGCGCTCTTGTGTGCGAAACTTCGCTACTATAATGATGGCGAAACTTCGGGGGCAAGGGGAAACGCCGGTTCTGCGCCGGCTCAGTGATCGTGCGCCGCCCATCGAAGTTCGGGGAAAGCGCGGTTTGCCGCATGCCAGAAAATAAATCTTCTAATGTGATCGCGTGGCTTCGGGCGTTTGTGCGGAGCGACAGTTTTGACCGCTTCCTGCTGGCTTGTTTCGTTCTGGTTGTGTTGTTGGGGCTTGGCACAAGCTATGCGGATTTTCGGCGGCTCACCGAGGAGCGAAAAGCCGGACGCAGCGTCGCCGACGCGGAGCCGTCGATCGCCGGCGAAGTCCTTCGCCTCGTTGATCGTGAAGCCTTTTTCGCGGCCGCGCCAGATGTGGCGACTCCGCCGGCCGCCTCCGAAGCGATTGAAATCGGCGATGCGGCCCCTGATGCGGATGAAGCGTCTGATGAATGAGAACGCTGCGGAAAGCCTGATGGATGGGGGCGAAGCGTGAAACTCGTCATTGATCCGGCGCAGCTTGCGGCCGGCGATCTTTCAGGCTGCGCGGATGCGTCGCGGCCGGTCGCCTGGCACCCCGACTGGCCGCAGCGTTTCAACTCCCGCCGCGCGGCGCTCGTCCTCGATCAGCCGCTTGGCGATCTCGGGCGCGTCCTGCCAGTCGAATTCGCGGCGATCCGCGCGTTGCCGGCCTTTTTCACCGCGCGCCTCCACATGCTCATGGCGGACCTCGATGCGGACGCGCTCGACCGCATGTTGCCCGAGATCAAAGCGGCGTTGACGGCGAACCCGCGTTTCGTCCGCATGGAAACCTATATCATGGCCGCCAGCGACGCCGATCGCCGCGCCTACGAAGCGGTGCTGGCGCGACACCAGTTTATCGAAGCGAAAGACGGCTGTTTTCCGGTGACCTATCGCGATTCGAGCCTGATCGATCTGGCGCCCGCAATCGCGGAGATCGAGGCGCGCGTCTCGCGCCGGGCATGGCGGCAGATCGCGCTCGTCCAGAAGCGACCGGTCCGTCTCGTCCGGATCGATGACGCCGCCTATGGACCGCGTCTCGCAGCCCTGTGGCATGAGACGGTGGCGCGCAAGGGCGCCCGCGTCGTGCAGATTCCGTGGGCGGAGTATATCGACTTCAGCAATAAGCATCCGGGCCGCTCGGCGATTTTCGGGCTCGCCGCGGAGGGCGCCGAAGGACCGGACAGCCTCCTTTCCTTCATCTGGGCGACGCGCAGCGGCCCCTTCGCGCATTATGAAGAAGGGGCGACCGCCTCGGCCGGCGATGCGCGCATCGGGCTCGCCCACGCGCCGATGTGGGCGTGCATTGAATGGGCGAAATCGGTCGGCGCGCGCTGGTTCGACCTGACGGGCGTCACCGGCCCCAACTCCAACCATGGCGCGTCGATGGAAGGCGTCACCGAATTCAAGCGCCAATTCGGCGGCGGCGAATTGCAGGTCCGCTCTGATTGGGGCTGGACCGCGCGGCCGATCATCGTTCACACGGCCGCCGCCGCCGCCCAGGCGGTCCGTCGCCCCCAGGCGATGCTGCGCGCGTTGAAGACGCGGCTGGCGTCGTAACGATGCGGCGGGCGTCGGCGTCGATTTCAGGGAATGGTGGGCGCACGTAGGATCGAACTACGGGCCTCCACCGTGTCAAGGTGGCGCTCTACCACTGAGCTATGCGCCCTCAGGAACGGGGCGTCTAACCGCAAAAAGCCGGTCGCGCAAGGGCCGGCTTACGCCGGGCGATGCTCGGGCCGTCAGGCCGCAACCATGCGCTCGACTTCCTGGACGAGGTCCTTGAGGTGGAACGGCTTTGACAGGACCTTGGCTTCTTCCGGCGCGCGGTTCGCGGGATTGAGGGCGACTGCTGCGAAGCCGGTGATGAACATGATCTTCATTTCGGGGTCGATCTGGGCCGCCCGCCGGGCGAGCTCGATGCCGTCCATCACCGGCATCACGATATCGGTGAGGAGCAGGTCGAATTCCCGCAACTGCAATTCCGTAAGGGCTTCATCGCCCTGGCCGGCGTCGACGACCGAATGGCCGGCCTTCTCGAGCGCCTTCTTGAGGAAGCGCCGCATCGATTCATCATCTTCCGCGAGAAGTATCGCCGCCATCACCAACGCCCTTTGCCAACCGGACCGCTCTAACCAATTCCGCCGTCGCAGGGAAGCTTGACCGACGAGCCTCGGCGCGCTGGCCCCAAACGCGACAGGTGGCGGGTCAGGGAGCAAAATGGGCGCCGTTGTCCCGGCTACGCTCGAAACATCTTAACGAATGACCCGATATGACTGTACGATAAGACTGGAGTTCGCGTCGCAACGCCGGAACCGAGGGTCTTCTGAGCAACGGATTCGACATCGTCCAGGGGGAAGGCGGCGCTGCGCCGGCGATCGACATCGCAGCGCCGGCCGAAATCGAGACCCCGATCATCTTCGCTTCGCCGCATTCCGGTCGCCGTTACCCGGCGGAGCTGATGCGCATGAGCCGTCTCGATGCGCGACAGTTGCGCCAGTCGGAAGATTGCTATGTCGATCTTCTGTTCGACGCCGCGCCAGCCTTCGGCGCGCCGCTGCTGCGCGCGCTCTTCCCGCGCGCCTGGGTCGACGTCAATCGCAGCCGCGACGAACTCGACCAGCGCATGTTCGCCGACCCGTTGCCATCGACCGCCGATACGCGCTCGAACAGGGTGCGGGCGGGCCTCGGCGTGATCCCGCGCATTGTCGCCGACGGGCAGGACATTTACGACCGCAAGCTCAAATTCTTCGAGGCGCGTCGGCGCCTCCATGATTGTTACGACACCTACCACCGCGAATTATCGGCGCTGATTAACGAAGCGCGCGCGCGGTTCGGCTGCGCGGTTCTGATTGACTGCCACTCGATGCCGTCCGCAGGCGCGCTCCCCTTTCGGGACGATGAGCGCCCGCTCGACATCGTTCTTGGCGATCGCTTCGGCGCTTCCTGCAGCGCGTCGATCACCGCGTGCGTGGAGCAAACGCTGGCTGATCTCGGCTATCGGGTCTCGCGCAACGCGCCTTACGCCGGCGGTCATGTCGCCAGCGCCTATGGCCGGCCGCTCGAAGGCGTTCATGTCCTGCAGGTCGAGATCAACAGGGCCCTCTATCTTGACGAACGCCGGATCGCGCGGACGGAGGGGTTTGAACGCTTGCGCGAGGACCTGAAGGTGCTGATGGCGGCGCTGTGCCGCTTTTCGCCAGCAGCGCTGCGGCCGGTGCAAGCGGCCGAGTGACTCGCGATTTTGTTGCGCTTGCGAACAAAAAAAGAGCCGCGGGACGAACCCGCGGCCCAAAGTTTTGGGAGGAAACGCCCAAAAGGGCAGCAACGCCGCAAAGCGTTGCCTGAAAAGAGTGTCATGGAACCTGCTGCGGCGCAACAAGAAATTCCGCACTGCAATATAAATTTAAAGCGTGACCGCTGCTGATTGCCGTTGCGCGCTGCCCTCGCTAATCCCCGTCAGACCGGACCAAAGGACGATAGCCTTGAAAACAAACGATCTTTCCAGCCCGGCGGCGGGCGATGCTGCGCCGGCGCCGCGCAAGGGGGCGCTGCGGAGAATAAGCTCGGGCGTCGGGCGTTTGACAAAGCCGAAGCAGCGTTTCGCGATGCCCAATACGACGTCGGGGCTGAAAATTGTCATCGCCACGGATGCATGGAAGCCGCAGCTCAATGGCGTCGTCAGAACGCTCGAAACGCTTGGCGACATCCTGACCTCTTTTGGCAATCAGGTCCGCTACATCACGCCGAACGAGTTCAAGTCGGTGCCGCTGCCGTCCTACCCTGAAATCCGCCTGTCGTTGCTGCCGAACCGGCGGGTCGCCCAGATCATCAATGATTTCAAGCCCGATGCCGTGCATATCGCGACCGAGGGGCCGATAGGGCGCGCGGTGCGTCGCTTTTGCAAGCGGCGCGATTACCCCTTCACCACCAGCTTTCACACGCGATTTCCCGAATACGCGCATGAACGCTGGGCGGTGCCGATTTCCTGGGGCTATGCCGTGCTCAAGGACTTCCACAAGGATGGCGAGACGATGATGGTCGCCACCCCCGGATTGATGGAGGAGCTGCGCGACCGCGGCTTCGTCGACATGAAGCTCTGGGCGCGGGGCGTCGACCTCAAGCAGTTTGCGCCTGGCGACAGGTCCTTTCTCGACCTGCATCCGCGGCCCATATTCCTGTATGTCGGACGGCTTGCCGTCGAAAAATCGATCGAGGATTTCCTGAAATGCGACCTGCCGGGCACGAAGCTGATCGTCGGCGACGGGCCGCAACGCGCCGAGCTTGAAGAGCGTTTCAAGAACGCCGTTTTCGTCGGCCCGAAATTCGGGCCCGAACTCACCCGGTATTATCAGGGGGCGGACGTTTTCGTCTTCCCCTCGCGCACCGACACGTTCGGGCTCGTCAATGTGGAAGCGCTGGCGTGCGGCGTGCCGGTTGCGGCTTATCCGGTGCGCGGGCCGCTTGAAATCCTTGACGGCGCTCCTGCGGGATGCGGCGCAATGAACGAGAACCTGCGCCAGGCGTGCCTTGACGTCTATGAAAACCGCGACCCGGCGGCTTGCCGGCAATGGGCCGAGCGATTTTCCTGGGACGCCGCCTCGCGCCAATTCATCGCCAATCTCGAAATGCCGGGATTTGATGAAGAGTTCTGGCTTAAGTCAGCAAAGATGATCGACTAGGCGTGCCGCTTCGGGACGCATTCCGTCTCGAAGCGCAGACCTGCGTTACGCCGCCTAAACCGGCACGAGCCTTGCCTCTTGCTTCCCGTCAATTGTGGGAGTGCGGGACGGTGGCTCATCCGATCGATCTTCATGTCGGCAATCGCGTGCGGCAGCGGCGCCGTCTGATCGGCATGACCCAGCAGGGCCTCGCCGAAGCTGTCAATATCCGCTTTCAGCAGATCCAGAAATATGAAAGCGGCACGAACCGAATTTCAGCGTCCCGCTTGTGGGAGCTGGCGACCGCGTTGCGCGTGCCGGTTCATTATTTCTATGAAGGGCTCGGCGAACCGACGGTCGTGATCGAAGATGCGAACGGCGATCATGAAGCGGCGCTCGACGCTGATCCCTTCAAGAACAACGACACGGTCGCACTCATCCGCGCCTTCTACACGATGAACGCCGAGCCGCGCCGCCGCCTTCTCGATCTCGCCAAGGCGATGTCAGGGGGCAATTGAGACCGACTTGAATTCAGCGCGGGGCCGGACCATCGTCCGGCCCCATGGTTTCTGAATCGATCGACGACCTTGCGGCGTTCGCCGCGCGCCTTGCCGATGCGGCGCGCGCCGAGACACTCCCGCGCTTTCGCGCCAGGGCCGAAATCCACAAC
>JBGSSK010000032.1:0-2922 GCA_041737095.1 Parvularculaceae bacterium
GTCGAGCGGCTGCGCCGCGCGATGGCGCAATCGCGTCCAGCCGCTGTCGCTCGCCCGCGTCGTGAACGCGTCGCCGTCCCGCAGCCAATAACTGACGCTTTCGCGGCGCGACGGGCTTTTGGTGTCGAGATCGACGATCGCGATCTCCTGTCCGGCGACGCTGATCGTGCTTCTTCCCTGCGCAAGAATTTCAAACCCCTGCGCCGTGTAACAGGTCTCCGGCCGGTGGAGGCGCACCGAATCGCCAAGCGGCGGCCCATAAGCCACGACCAATGTCACAACGCGCCCGAGCGTGTCGGCATAGGCGCGATAGGCGACAGCTTCTCCCGGTTTGAGGTCGGTCTCCGCCGGCAGCACCGCATCGGAGAGCGCAATCCGGCGCCAGCCGGCGAACTCTTCCGGCAGCAAGGCTTCGAGATTCGGCGGCGCGCCGGGCGCAGTCGGGACGGGCCTTACGAAAGCGGCGGCGCCAGCGGTCAGCGCAAGGAGCACCGCGACAAAGACCATGCGGAATGCCTGCGGGCTCATGACGTCTGCTCGCGACGACGGAACATCAGGACCGCCGAGAGGTCGGCGAGGAAGACCAGCGCCAGGGCGATCGCGAACATCAGGAGGCCGGCGCCGTCATGCAGGAAGCCCTGGCCAGCATCATATCCGAGCCAATAGGTGATCAGCACCAGGACCATCACGCGCAGGATATTGGCGGCGATCGCGATCGGCGCCAGCATCAGGACGACGAAAAAATTGATGCGCCAGTCGCCATGCTTGACGGCATAGAGATAGACCGCGCCGATCGCCGTCAGCGCGATCAGCGAATTGAGGCCGGAACACGCATCGGCGACGAGGAGTTGGTACGGTCCGGCCGAAATGACGGCGCCGGCATGGGCGACCGGAAGCCCGGCGGCGTAAAGCGTGTTGCTGACGATCTCGGAAACAAAAATCTTCATCGGCGCAGTCAACGCGTCAAGCGCCCAGCCCGGCCAGACGATGAGATAGAGAACCATCAGCAACGGAAACCACAGACGTCGCACGCCATGCCAGCCGTAAAGCGACAGCACGATCCCGCCGGCGACGAAGAATTGCGACGCGGAGAGCAAAAGGTCAGCTTCACCCGCGGCGCCCGCGACGATCATCGCAAGTCCGGCGACCAGCGCACCGAACCCGGCGATGATTTCATCGATTTCCTTCGTTGGAGGCAAGCGCTCCGATATCAGTCGCGACGCGGCGGCGCCGACCGCGATCGCCAGGACAATCAGCGCATGGGCGTTTTCATCGCGGCGCCACGGCCCCTCCGCGAATTGTGCGTAGATCGGGCCGTAGAGAACGAGCGCGCCGAGCGCCAGCGCGATGGCGGGCATGTGCGCCGTCACCGACTGATGCGAGGATCGCCCGTCTTCAGCAATCGAGTGCAAGGCGGCCTCCTATCCGGCGAGCACCGCGGCGAAGACATCGCCGCCCGCCTGGCGCACCGCAACGTCAAGCGCCTTGATTTCCGGCAGCCGGTCGTGATGACGACGCGTCACCGTCAGAACGGCGCCGGCGGCGGCCCAGACGAACTGCGCGTCGGCGATCTCGCCATGCGGCGTCGTCAACACGATGACGCTGTCATAGGCGCATCTCAGATAATCGAGGGTGAGGCGCAGCGTGTCGCCGGTCAGAATTTCGGAACCGCCGGCGACCGGATCGCCGGATGTCAGGATGTTGAGATTGGCGATAATTGTCGGCCGGATCGCTGCGCGGATATCCGCCGCGCCAATCAGAGTATCCTTGAGCCCCGGCTCGTCGGCGACGCCGAAGCGCGCGGCGAGGCGCCGGCTGCGCAGGTCGGCGTCGACGATGATGACGCGCTTGCCGAGTTGCGCGAGCGATGCGGCGAGATTGAGCGCGACATGGTCCGCTTCGCGGCTTGTGCGGTTGGCCGAAATGGCGAAAAGGCTCAGCTTGTCGCTGTCTTTCGACGTCAGGAGACGCGTTCTCAGCGCCCGGAATTCTTCGGCCGCTTTCGACGTCGGGCGCCGGACGATGACCGCGTCGGCGGGAAGACGGCCCTCGCCTTCGCTTTCGCGCAGGAGGCCGTTCTGGACGCCGAGCGCGGTCTCGACGTCTTCGCGGGTGAGGAGGCCGAGCTTCGACGCCGTCTTCGCGAAGGGCGCATTGGTCTGGCGCTGCACCATCGTGATCGTGTCGATCGCTTCCTGATTGAGCTTGCCGAGGCGCATCAGCGTCGCGCTGAGGCGGCGTTCGCGCTCGGCGCTCGTCTGAATTTGCACGCGGTCGGTGCGCTGCGGCGTCGCGCGACGGCGCTTCGGCGGTGATCGCTTAACATTGATCATGCTGCAAGTCCCAGTTTCGCGCGGCGGCGCGGCGCGCGGCGGCGATGGCCGGAAATCTCGCAGACGACCGGCGTTCTGAAATTGCGGCGAACGGCGTCGACCGTCCGGACGCGCGCTTCATAAAGCTCGACGAATATCGCGGTCGCAGCGCCGATCGCGCCGCCAGCGAAAGCTCCGAGAAGGATGATGATCCACAGCGCCGGCGTCGCCGGATCGGCCGACGGCGTCGCCCGCGCCAGCAGGAACACGTCGATCGAGTCGATCCGCGACTGCAGCGATTCTTCGAGCGACCGCGTGGTCACAAGGTTGAACGTCGCCTGGCTCGCGGCGACCTTGTCTTCGAGAAGATCATAGGTCTCGCGGGTTTTTTGCATGCCCGAGACCGTCGCCTTCATCGCCGCCGCCTCGGCCTCGAGCGCGGCGACGCGGCGCATCTCGTAATCGGCGCGATCGCGGATCGCCGACATGATGTTCTCCTCGAGCGTCGCCTTTTCGTTCGCGGTCTCGATATAGTCCGGATATTTCGGGCCGAAACGCTCGGCGATCCGCGCCAGCGTTGCGGCGACGGCGGCGAGGCGCGCCTGCGCCT
>JBGSSK010000055.1:0-9604 GCA_041737095.1 Parvularculaceae bacterium
CTTGCGTACCGCGCGAAATCCCGATCATATCGCGGGCGTGTGATTTCAGTCCAAGCCATCTTGATCCTCCGTGTCCTAAGCAAACGCAGAGAATCATAAGCCGCTGAAATCACACAACTCTTTTTGGATCAGGCTCTTAGACAAACCCGGCATGAATTCGGGATTGGCGCAGGGGGGTCTAGCCTTGATGAACTTGTCGCGGCGGCGAAAGCGAGCCCGAAATTCGCCGCCGAGTTACGTAGTTTCTGGGTAAGTTCCGGTTTTCAGATCAGGTCGATGAACCATGTGCGCGATCTGGCCAGTGATCTGATCGCCGACATAGAGGCTGAAAATCAATGATCCTCCGCCGCCTCACTGAACACGTCCAAGCCCAGAACTGGTTTGCGGTTGTGATCGACTTCCTGATTGTCGTCATGGGCGTCTTCATTGGTTTGCAGGTCACAACCTGGAACGAAAGCCGCGTAAACCAGAAAAAAGAGCAGAGTTACCTGATCCGCCTTTATGAAGACTTTCAGATCAGCCGAGAAGTGATGCGCCGGAATGTGCAGCGCCTGGAAACCCAGGTCGCGGATGAGGCAGCGATTTTGGATGCTCTCGATACATGCGCAGTAAAGGATGGCGCAGCGCCGATGCTTAGTCGTGGATTCTCTCAGGCCGGGTATATAAACCCTCCCTTTTTGCTGCGGCGAACAATCGATGATCTCAGTAATAGCGGCAATCTTGAGGTTATAAAAAACACCGTGATCAAGGAAAATCTCGCACAAATCGTGCGTCAGCTTCAGCACGCAGAAAACGTGTCGGATACGGTCCTTCGCATCGTTGAGCACCATCGTTTTGTCATTGAAGAGAATGTGCGATTTGAGAACTTGAAACCGGATGGCCGATACGCCGCCGTCGCCACGGCCGTTTATGATATAAAAGAATTGTGCGCGTCGAAGGAACTGGCGTTCGCCATATCGGCGATCCGTCTACAAACCTTTGACCGGCAGGTGTCCGGCGCCGCAATTTTGAAGGATTATGAAGCGCTGCTGCCGTTGATGGAAGCGGAACTCGCATCGCGCTGGGGCGCGGTGATTCCGGTGGAGGGACGCTGATGATCCTGCGCCGCATCGCCGAACACGTCAAAGCGCAGAACTGGTTCGCCGTCGCGCTGGATTTCCTGATTGTCGTCATCGGCGTCTTCATCGGCATTCAGGTCTCGAACTGGAACGCCGCGCGGGCGGAGCGCGTCGATGAACGCGAGCTGCTCGGACGGTTGCATGAAGAGACCCGCGCGCTGTTGGAAATCCAGAAGTCGGAATTCGCCGAGCAGGCGCCGCGCATCGAAGCCTTGATCGCCGTTCACCCTTTGCTGTTCGATGAAGCGCCTGGCCGCGCGCTGACCGACGTCGAATGTCGCCTCATTGCGGTTTCCCACTGGCAGCCGGCGCCGACTGATGAGCTGCCCATTCTGGAAGAAGCGATTTCGACCGGTCGATTTGAGTTGATCGCCGATCAGACAATAAGGGCCAATCTGCGCAATTTTTCGTTGATCCGGGATCGCTCCCGGCGCCAGCACGCCGAGGCGATTAATGAATTGTATCGGCTGACCTCCCGGCATCCGGATGCGGTCTGGTACCTGCGCGTCGCGGGCGAGGGTGCCGAAGACCCGCTTTTGAAGGTGCGACGCGACGCGGCGCAATGGGCGCGTCGCGCCGGAGAGGGTTTCAGATGGGCGAACGGATGCGATCTGGAGCAAATGCGCAGCGACAAGGCGTTTCTCGCCGAATATGTCGATAACGTGTCGCGACTGAATTCCTTTCTTGAAAGATACGAAAATCTGATCGCGGTGCTGACGGAGCTGCAAGCGACGCTCGCCGCCGAACTGGGGATCCCCGGATCCTCCGCAGCAGGAGCGGATAACCGATGATCCTTCGCCGGATAACCGAACACGTCAAAGCGCAGAACTGGACGGCGGTCGCTCTCGACTTCGTCATTGTCGTGGTCGGCGTCCTGATGGCGTTTCAGATCACGTCATGGAATGAGGCGCGCGCGGAACGCGAGCGGTCGCAGGAATATCTCCTGCGCATTCGCGCGGACCTCGCCGCGGATATAGTCTCCCTGCAACAACACAAGGAGGTCTGGCGGCAGGTCGCGAACGAAGGATACGCCGCCATCGCCTATGTCGAAGCCGGCGCGCCCGGCGATCGGA
Organism: Parvularculaceae bacterium; assembly: GCA_041737095.1. Lineage (GTDB taxonomy): Bacteria > Pseudomonadota > Alphaproteobacteria > Caulobacterales > Parvularculaceae > Amphiplicatus. The sequence goes on from JBGSSK010000055.1 coordinate 2,192, forward strand.
CGCCATGGGAAATTCTGCGGTCGTTTCTCCATGCGAGCCAGTCATGGCAATTCCATTTCATTGACTCGACATACGCCGAGTTGCGGAGCGCCGGCGAATTGCGGCTGATCCCGGACGCTGAACTGCGGAACGCGCTCGCCGATTATTATGTCCTCGTCGCGGCCCGCCGGGGCGGTGAAGGCCACTATCATTCGCTCCCGGTCTATCGTGAAATGGTGCGCGGCCGCGTGCGTTCCGACATCTTGCGTTATTACTGGCGGGCGTGCCACAGGCAGGCCCCAGGCATCCAGGAGCTTCTCGACTGCCCGCCGCCGGAAGGCGCCGCGGACATCAGCGGCATTCTCGAACAGGTTACGGGCGACGCGGCGATCGTCGACGCCCTGCGGTACTGGGTCGATACGCAGCGCATGGCGGTCGAACTCGCCGCGCTCGATGTCGGCCGCGCGCAAGCGCTGATTGATCGCATTGAGGCGCTGCAATGATCCTGCGCCGCGTCATCGCGCATTTCCGGAAACAGGAGTGGACGGCGATCGCGCTCGACTTCGTCATCGTCGTTACCGGCGTGTTCATCGGCATCCAGGTTTCGAACTGGAACGAATTGCGAGGCGATCGGCTGCGCGCCGACAATTATCTCGAACGAATCCATTCTGACTTCCAATTGATCAGCGACCGGCTCGAAAGAAACGTTGCTGAATTCGACAAGGCGCTGCAGTCGGTCGAATACCTGCGAAATGAAATTGAGAGTCGCCCTTCACTCACGGAAGAGCAGGCGTCCGACTTTCGTTCAGCGCTTAACGACATAGACGCATCGTCAATTCCCGCCTGGCGCTCCGCGACCTACACCGAGATGCAATCTGCGGGCGTCTTTGACCTGATCGACAACGCCCGCCTGAAGCAGGCGCTCGTCGATTACGATCAAGGCGCCGCTATCGCTCATACGGCCTGGGGAACCTTGATCAGTCGCCAGGTGGAGTTTGTCGAGCCGATCCTGTTTTCATTGATAGAATACGGACCCCGCGTCGACGCGACCAATGGGATCGACGCCATAAACGCCCTTCGCTTTGACTATGAGAGAATGAGAAATGAGACCGAGTTCCGGGCGGCGCTAAGCGCCCTCGCGCGCACCCAGTCAAACAATCGCATATTGCAGGCCAATCAACTCGCCCTGGCCCGCCAGGTTCTCGCAAGCATTCAAATGGACGGGGACAAATGATCCTGCGCCGCATCATCGGCCATTTCAGGAAGCAGGAATGGACAGCGATCGCGATCGATTTCGTGATCGTCGTCGTCGGCGTTTTCATCGGCTTGCAGGCGCAGGAATGGAGCAAGCGGCAGGATGATCGGCGGCGGGAGAGTCAGATTGTCGAGGATCTGCTGGCCGATCTCGATATTGACCGGGACCAGTACGCGACCGCCATGATCATTGACATGCGCCGCATCAGCGCCGCCGACGCCTCGCTCGTCGGCGCGGGTCTGCCGCCGATCGAATTCGAATGGGAAGCGCCCGAAACCGACCTTGTGAGCTATTCATTCGACCCGTCAGACGCGCCCGCCTTTCCGGCGGACAAGCGCGACAGGATATGGACCTCCGCGTCGGCCGGCTATTTTCCAACGCCCAGCACGTCAACCTATGACGCGATGGTCGGCTCCGGAGAAATAAAAATAATTCGCGACCGCGACATCGTCAGGGAAATCCAGATTTACAAGAATCTCACCGGAAGCGTGATCCTTCAAAATGACAAGCTGCTCCGCCTGCGCGAGGAATTCTTGCATCTCGGCGCCTCCTACGGCCTTGCGCCCTACGCTGCGACGCCGGCGGCCGATTATTTCCGCCTTGTCGCCAATGAGCCGCAACTGGCGGCGGCCATCCGCATCCAGGCGACGTTCACGATCTTCCACCACAACGAAATAAGAAGCGCCGACGCCCGCGCCGCGGCGCTGCAGGAACGGCTCAAGGCTTATCTGGAGAACAAGGAATGATTCTCCGTCGTCTTGCCGAGCACGTCAAAGCGCAAAACTGGTTCGCGGTCGCGCTCGATTTCCTGATTGTCGTCATGGGCGTGTTCATCGGTATTCAGGTCTCCAACTGGAACGCCGCGCGCGGCGAACGGGCGGCGGAGGCGGGGTACCTTGCTGCGCTCGAAGAAGACATTCGCTATTCGGCCGCCAGCATGGCGAAAATGGTCGAAGAAATGAAGCGGCAGGAGGTCGCGCGCGAAACGCTCTATCGGTATACCGGTCGATCTTCACGGAGGGGCGCATCGAAAGATCGGAGAAAATCCTGACGCAGTTTCAGCGGATAGAAGCGCTGATCGATCAGCGTCAGTCCGAACTGGGCGGCGCGTCATGATCCGCGGCCCTGTCATCGCGATCCAAAAAGGGAAGTCCGGATATGACACTCGAAGACATCTACTATATCGGGCAGACGATTGCGGCCGTCGCCATACTCGCCTCGCTCGGCGCCATCTCGGTGCAGTTGCGCCAGGCGAACCGGCTGGCGAAACTTGAAACGTCGAGGGCGGTCTGGTTCGACGCCGGCGCGCGCGTTCTCTCCCAGGTCGACGATGCGGAGAAGGCAGCGTTTCTCCAGCGCGCTCTTTTCGGGACCGCAGACCTCGACGACGCGGAGAAAACACGGCTCTATATCGTGTTGTCGAGCATGTTCACGACCTTCGAAAACGGCTTCACGATGCATGCGAACGGGATGATGGACGAACGGTTCTGGCCGCGCATGCGGGATTCAATGCGTGATTATCTGACGCCCCCGCGCGGGCGGCGCTGGTGGGCGCTCGCCCGCAAGCGCACCTTCGGCGGCGACCCGGAATTCTGCGCGGAAGTGGACGCCGTGATCGCGGAAATCGACGCGGGGAGCGATCGGCGATGATCCTGCGCCGCATCGCCGCCGCCTTCCGCCGTCAGGACTGGTTCACCGTCTCGGTCGAGACCATGATCGTCGTGCTCGGCGTGTTTCTGGGCTTGCAGGTCAACAACTGGAACTCGGAACGCCAGCTGCGACAGCAGGAACAGGATTTGTTACGGGTGCTGGCCGACGATTTTAAGTCGAATATTGGATATTTTGATCAGAACATCGCATTCGACAAAAGCAGTGTTGAAGCGTGCGATCAAATCCTCGCCCTGATGGAAAAAGGACAGGAGTGGACCATCGAGAGTGGAACGAAAATGGGCAAGTGCCGCGATTGGACGAGCCCGTTTGTGAAATCCTACGGGTTCGATACCCTGAGGGCGGTAGGCTTGGACATCCTGACGGATCCAAGCCTGCGCCGCCGCGTGAGTGAACTCTACAATCTGACCTACGCGACATTGAAAGACGACAGGGACAAGGCCTTCTGGGTTTATCATCAAGCGGTCATTGTTCCCACCTTTGCGCGTTATCTGGTCTATCCTGCGGAACACAACGGGTATGACCAGATCGACCGGTTTCTCATGCCGCAGGACTATGAGGCGCTAAAGGCGTCCACGGAATTCAGGAGCGTGATACTTGGAAAACGGGCCTATCAGGTCTGGTCAATACAAAGCCAGATCAACGCCCAGGGCGCGACGCAAGCAGTCCTCAACGACATAGAAGCGCAACTGCAATGATCCTTCGCCGCATCGCCGACGCTTTCCGCCGCCAGGACTGGTTCACGGTTTTCGTCGAGACGACGATCGTCGTCCTCGGCGTCTTTCTCGGCCTGCAGGTCAACAACTGGAATGCGGCTAGGGCCGATGCGCTGCGCGCGAACGATTATTTGTCGCGATTGCACGATGATCTTCTGACCGATGTCGATGAACTGGAGGCGAGAAGGAAATACTGGCTCAATGTCTCCGCCTATGGCGAGGCCGCGGTCGCCCATGCGGAACAAGGCGCACTCGTCGACGGCTCCAAATGGAAGACGGTGCTCGCCTTCTATCAGACGAGCCAGCTTTGGCGGTTCGCGGTGACGGACGTCACGTTTCTTGAACTGACCGGCGCCGGCGAACTTGGATTGATCAGCGACGAGGGGCTGCGCGCGGCGCTCGCAAAATATTACAACGACGTTGATGTGCGCCGCCGCGTCGGAGTTTACCAGTTCGTGCCCCCCTACCGCGAGAGCGTGCGCGGCGCGACGCCGCTCGCGACGGCGCGCTACATTCTCGACCGGTGCAGCTCGCAGGGCGCGCTTGATCAAAGCTTTGTCGAATGCGACCCGCCGATGGACGAGGAAGCCGCCGGCGCCATCCTTGCCGGGTATCTCGCGCGGCCGGGGCTGATTGACGAATTGCGCTACTGGGTGACGAGCCTCGACCTCATCCTCGATTCGGCGCTTATCGACGCGACATCGGCGCGTTCGCTCGCCGGCGACATTGAAAAGGCGATGACGCCATGATCCTCCGCCGCGTCATCGCGCATTTCAGGAAGCAGGAATGGACGGCGATCGCGCTCGATTTCCTGATCGTCGTCGCGGGGGTGTTCATCGGCATCCAGGTTGCGAACTGGAATGAGGGCGAGGCGGACAAGCGGCTCGGGCGCGCCTACGCCCAGCGGCTGAGCGCCTCGCTTGAAGCCGACCTTAAATCGCGAACAGGCCTCGTCGCTTACTACGCCGCCGTTCTCGACAGCGTCGAGCGCACCAATGCGCTCCTCGCCGATGCGGCTTCCGATCCCAGGGCGCTTGTCGTCAACGCCTACCGGGCGAGCGAAGTCAGTTTCACGCCGCAGTCGCGCGCCGCCTGGGACGAGATCGTTTCTTCCGGCGACACCGGACTCTTGCCGCGCGCGGTGATCGACAGCGGCGTCGCCGACTACTTCGCCGGCGATACGGTTCGCCTCACCTATGATATCGTCATCGCCTCGGCCTACCGCCGCCGCGTGCGCACGATCATGCCGCTCGAACTCCAGAAGGCGCTGCGCGCCGGGTGCAGCGATCTCCGCGACGAAGCGCAGACGATCGTCGGCTTCATGCCGGAGTGCGCGATCGACGTCGCGCCGGAAATGATCGCGGCGACGGCGGCGGCGCTCCGGGCCGATCCGCAGGTGAGGGCGGACCTGCGCTACCAATATTCCGACGTCTTCTCTGCGCAAACCAATATCAGCGGGGACGTCGTCGTTCTCGAGCGCGCGCTTGACGCGCTGCAAGGCGCATCGTCTTCGCCCGCGGAGGCTGCGTCATGATTGTCCGCTGCGTCATCGTCCTCCTTTGCCTGCTGTCGGCGGCGGCGTGCGCCGCCGATGTCGATGGCGACGGCGATCTCGATTTCAGGGCGGTGGAGCTCAACCCCGCTGATCCGGCGCAGGACCGGATCGGGCGCCTGCTTTATCTCGGCGGCCTCGATCTGACGAGCAAGGGCGGGCGGTTCGGGGGCCAATCCGGCATCAGGTGGCGCGACGGGCGTCTGCACACGGTCATGGATGATGGGCGGTGGTCGTCATTTGAGCCGGTCGAGGCGGCGGACCGCTTGACCGGGGTCAAAGACGTCGCGACGGGCGCGCTTTCCGGCCCGAATGGCGCCGCGCTTAACGGCAAGGCGCAAGGCGACGCCGAATCGCTCACGATCGCGCCGGATGGCGGCTGGCTGGTCAGCTTCGAACGCAATCACCGGATCTGGCGCTATTCCGCTCTCGATGCGCCAGCGCGCCCCAGCGAATACGACGTAGGCGACATATTCGGCGTGCTTCCGGCCAATAGCGGCGTTGAGGCGATCGCGTCGCCCGAGGGCTCGCTCTTCGCCTGCGCCCAGCGTCAGGGGCGCGCAGAGCCAAACTGCTATCTGATCGCGCAAGACGAGCGCACCGGCCTTTCCCTGCCGGCGCCGCCGCCGATCGACCAGCTGGGCGGCGTGCCAACCGACGCGGATACAGGGGCGGGCGGCGAACTCTTCGTGCTGATCCGCGGCTATACGCGCGAGGAAGGAGTCGGCGCCGCGGTCGTTCGCCGCAAGTCGGACGGAACGATCGACACGCTCGCAATTCTCAAGCCGCCGCTCAGTGTTGATAATATGGAAGGCCTCGCCGTCCGCATGGTCGGCGAACGGACATTTCTCTATCTCATCTCAGATAATAATTTCTCGTCAGACCAGCGAACGCTGCTAATGAAATTTGAGGTTCTGGCCGATGAGTGATCCGGCGCCTGTCGCCATTCTGGCCCCAGTATCGGACATCACCTGAAGAGGAACCAGAAGATGATCCTGCGCCGCGTCATCAGCCATTTCCGCAAGCAGGAATGGACCGCCATTGCGATCGATTTCCTGATCGTCGTCGTCGGCGTCTTTGTCGGCATCCAGGTCTCGAACTGGAACGCCAGCCGCGCCGATCACGCGCGCGCCATAGCGTATCTTGAGCGCGTCGATGGCGATCTCGCGGCCGACATCGCTCAATACAATGCGCGAATGAAATTCTGGTCGCTGGTGTCGGACTATGGCGCAGTCGCCGTCGCCTATGCGGATAGGGGGGAGACTTCCGGCAAGTCCTATTGGGAATTGCTGGTCGCGTTTTTTCAGGCGAGCCAGATCGACAATTTCAACATTACGCGCACGACTTTCGATGAACTGACCAATGCCGGCGACATCGGCCTCATCGAGAGCGTGCCGCTTCGCGCGGCGCTGTCGCAATATTATGCGAATGCGTTTTTTCGGGCGCTGTCTGAAGAGCCCGACTATCGCGAGCGGGTGCGCGGCGCGATCCCGGTCGATATCCAGGGTTATATCTGGACCAATTGCTATGAGTCGGATTCCTATAACGGTCAAAGCCTGCTCCCTTGCGCGCCGCCGGTCAGCGAAGAACGGGCGGCGGAAATCGTCAATCGACTGGCGACGGACGCGCAAATGATGTCCGGCCTGCGCTACTGGATGTCGACGCTGCAGATCGCGGCGTTGATCAGCCGCGACCGGATCGAACTGGCGCAGGATCTGCGGACCGCGATCTCCGCCGCATTGGGCGCCGAAGCAGGAGAGGCGCCATGATCCTCCGCCGCCTCGCCGAGCACGTAAGGGCGCAGAACTGGTTCGCCGTCGCGCTCGATTTCCTGATCGTCGTCGTCGGCGTCTTTGTCGGTCTGCAGGTCTGTCCAGCCCCATTGTTATGGGCCAAATTCACATAGAGTTTCCGGGACTGGCGGGCGCATTCCGAGGGACTGATGCGGCCTGATGTGGTTGTACTGCTTCAGCCAGATTCCGATGACGGTTCTGGCCTGCTCGACAGTTGAGAACCATTCAGCGTTGAGTATCTCCCGTCGCAGCGTGCCGTTGAACCGCTCGTTGTATCCATTCTCCCATGGACTGCCCGGATAGATCTGGATTGGCTTGACGCCGACCGCTTTGAGCCAGTCCTGCAGCGCTTCGGCGATAAACTCGGGGCCGTTGTCGGAACGGACGTATTCGGGCTTTCCGTGCTTGAGCAGCAGCAGATAGAGCGCTTCGAGCACTTCCGCCGATCCC
>JBGSSK010000063.1:0-3324 GCA_041737095.1 Parvularculaceae bacterium
CGCCCGGGCGCGCCGGTGACGCCGCCGCCGGGATGCGCGCCCGCGCCGCAGAGGTAAAGCCCGTCGATCGGCGTCCGGTATTGCGACCAGAGAGGCGTCGGGCGCATGAAAAACAGCTGCCCGAGATTCAAGTCGCCGTGAAAGATGTTTCCCTCGGTGAGGCCGTAGACCTCTTCAAGGTCGAGCGGCGTCAGGACCTTTCGCGCGATCACGCTACGCGCGACATTCGGCGCGGCCCGCGAAATCAGCTCGATGACGCGATCGCCGAACGCCTCGCGCCGCGTGTCCCATGAGCCGTCCTTCAGCCGATAGGGAACATACTGGATGAAGCAGGTCATCATGTGCCGGCCGGGCGGACACAGCGTTGCGTCAACTTCCGTCGGAATGACGCAATCGACCCAGAGATCGTCGCTGAGTTCGCCGAATTTCGATTTGTCGTAAAGGCGCTGTACGTCATCAAGATCGCCCATGATGCTGAGGACGGCGCGCTCGGCGGGCGAGGCGTCCGCCGGCATGCCTGAAATTTCCGGGCGTTCGGACAGCGCGAGATTCACTTTCGCCGCCGGCCCGTCCATCCTGATGGCCGCAATGTCGGCGGCGAATTCCGGATCGAGCGCGCGGCTGTCGATCAGCTTCAGGAAAGTGCGTTTCGGATCGGCGTTTGAGAGGACGACCGGCGCTGAAAAATTCCGCCCGTCGACAAGTGCGACGCCTGCGGCCTTGCCGTCCTTCACGATGATCTCGGCGACCTCGGCGTCGGTCAGAATGTCAGCGCCCTGATCTTTCGCCGATTGCGCCAATGCCGCGGTGATCGACCCCATGCCGCCGATGACATGGCCGGTGAAGCCCTGCACGCCCGCGTCGCCGCCGGCGAGCAAATGAAACAAAAGGCCGATCATCGACCCCGCATCATAGGGTCCGCCATGCTTGCCATAGACATTATTGCCGAGAATGAGTCGCTTCGTTTCCGGCGCCTCGAAATGGCGGTCGAGAAATTCGCCGAGCGAGCCCGTCATGAAACGCACAAGCGCCGCCGCATCCGATCCGCTAAGACCCCAGAATCGCTTTGCAAGCCGTGCGATCTCTTTCAGGCGGTCGAGACCGGTCGCCGCCAGATCCGGCGGCGGCTCAAGGAAAAACGGTTGCAAATAGCGCGCAAGTTTTTTCAGATCGGCGTCGACTTTCAGATAGGCGTCCCGATCGCGCGTCGAATAACGGCCGATCTCGGCGGCGGTTCGCTCCGCGCTCGCCCACAGGCGGAGCAGGCGGCCGTCCGGGACCGGCATGTTGAGCGCCGGATCGCACGGGACCATCCTCAAACCGTAGCGCGCCAGTTCGAGATCGCGGATGACCGCCGGCGTCAGCATCGAGGCGATATAGGAACAGGAGGAAACGCGATATCCGGGCGCAACTTCCTCGGTGACGGCGGCGCCGCCGACAATGCTGCGCCGTTCGAGCGCGAGGACCGACCACCCGGCGCGCGCCAGGTAGCCGGCGGCGACGAGGCCATTGTGCCCGGCGCCGACAATGATCGCGTCATAGCGGGATTTCAGCGCATTCACCGACTGATCGCTCTTATGGACAAGTGACGTGCGCCGCTCCACATTTTGAGCTCAAACCGCAAGCCAGCCGGACGCCAAGCGCCATGAAGGACAATGCCAAGCCAGCCGGACTGCAGGAATCGCTTCCGAGCGGTTCCTACACGGATGCTTCGATGCTGTCACGGGAGAAGGCGGCGCTGTTCGCGGCGAGCTGGACCTGCGTCGGCCGCGAGGAAGATGTCGAAGCGCCGGGCGCGACCATGCTTGTCGACCTCCTTGGCGAGAGCGTCATCATTGCGCGGCTGAAGGACGGTTCGCTGCGCGCGCATTACAATGTCTGCCGGCATCGCGGCGCGCGCATTTGCGCTGACGATTCGAAATGGGGCCTGTCGCTGCGCGGCGGCGCAATGGGAGAGTTCATCCGCTGCCCCTATCATCAGTGGACCTATGGCCTCGACGGCGCGCTCGTCAACGCGCCGCATCTTATGGACAGCGCCGGCTTTGATCCGGGCGCCTTCAGCCTGCGCCCGGCGGGGATCGCCCGGTGGGGCGGGTTCATCTTCCTGAAACTCGATCCGGGTCCGGATGACCTCGGCGGGCGAACGCTCGGCGCGGAAATCGGCGCGGCGCCGCGCCGGCTCGGCAATTATCCGCTGGCGCGCCTGAAGACGGCGCAGCGGATCGTCTACGACGTCGCCGCCAACTGGAAGCTGATCGCGGAAAACTACAATGAATGCTATCATTGCGGCGGCGTTCATCCTGAATTGTGCGCGGTCGTGCCGGCCTTCAGGTCCGCCGGCGGCGCGGGGCTCGACTGGGAAGAAGGCATCCCGCATCGCGACGGCGCCTGGACCTATACGTTTTCGGGAACGACCGACCGCAAGCCTTTCAACGGATTGAGCGATCTTGAGCGCGTGCGCCACAAGGGAGAACTCATCTATCCGAATCTCATGCTGTCGATGAGCGCCGACCATGGCGCCGCTTTCCTGCTGTGGCCGCTTGCGCCCGACCTGACGCGGGTCGATGTGCGGTTCCTGTTCGATCCGGAAGAAATGGCGCGCGCCGATTTCGATCCTTCGGACGCGGTCGAGTTCTGGGACATCACCAACCGTCAGGACTGGGCGATCTGCGAGCGCGTGCAGCAGGGCGTCAGTTCGCGGTCGCACGCGCATGGCTATTACGCGCCGATGGAGGACGACAGTCTCGACATCAGGCGCTATATCGCCGCGCATCTCAAAGACGACTGAAGCGCTGACGATTTGATGGCGTTTTTCCTAACAGACAACTCTCCCATCGATTTTGCGGACGCCTTGCCGGAGGCTGCCGATGTTGCGATCATCGGCGGCGGCGTCATCGGCGTTTGCGCCGCCTGGCATCTCGTCAATCGCGGGCATAGCGTGCTCATCTGCGACAAGGGCCGCATCGCCGGCGAACAGTCGAGCCGGAACTGGGGCTGGGTGCGCGTCAACGGCCGCGACGAAGCGGAAATACCGATAGCGATCGACAGTCTCGATTGCTGGCAGGCGCTCGCCGGCGAGCTTGGCGACGATCTCGGCTTTGTCCGGCGCGGCATTCTGGAACTCGCCGAAACCGAAGAAGAGGCGGCGTTTTTCGAACACTGGATCAGCCTCGCCAAGGACCACGGCCTTGATACGCGCTTGCTGTCGCCGGATATAATCGCCGAAAAAATTCCGGCGGCGCGCGGCCGATGGCTGAGCGGCATGATCACGCCGAGCGACGGCCGGGCCGAGCCGTTCAAGGCGGTTCCGGCGATCGCGCGCGG
>JBGSSK010000070.1:0-3574 GCA_041737095.1 Parvularculaceae bacterium
GGCGGGCGCTCGCCCTGCTCGCCCCCGCCGATCATCATATCGCCGACGCGCCTTCCTTCCGCGCCGCTGTCGCGCGCGGCGCTGATGCTGCGTCGAAAGGCGCGATTGTCACCTTCGGCGTCCGCCCGACCGAACCGCATACGGGTTATGGCTATATCGAGGCGGGCGCAACGATGGGCGACGGGCTCGCGGAAGTCTCGGCGTTCCGTGAGAAGCCAGATCGTCAGACTGCGGACCATTATTTGAAGGGCGGCCGGCATTTCTGGAACGCCGGGATATTCCTTTATTCTCCCGAGACGATGCTCGCGGAGCTGTCGGTTTTCGCCCCCGCAATCGGCCGCGAAGCCGCGGCGGCGCTCGCCGGCGCGTCGGTCGACGGCGTCACAATCACCCTCGACGCGGATCGCTTCTCGGCCTGCCCCGCCGATTCGATCGATTACGCCGTCATGGAAAAGACCCGCCGCGCCGCCGTCGTCGGACCGATCGACGCCGGATGGAGCGATATCGGGGCATGGACCGCCATGACGCCGGACGCACCGGATCAGCGGATTGCGGCGCTCGATTGCGACGGCGTGGTGATCCGCACGGATGGCCCCTTTGTTGCGGCGATCGGCGTTTGCGATCTTATCATCATCGCCACCGGCGACGCCGTGCTTGTCGCGCCGAAATCGCGCGCGCAGGACGTCAAGAAAGTCATCGAGGAACTGAAAGCGCGCAACCGCGAGGATCTGCTGTGACGCCGAAACGCATCGTGGTGACCGGCGGCGCCGGCTATATCGGCAGCCATGTCTGCATCGAGCTACTCGGCGCCGGCCATCAGGTTCTCGTCATCGACAATTTCGCTAATTCGAGCCCGAAGGCGCTGGACCGGATCCAGGAAATCGCCGGCGCCGGCGCCGAATTGCTGGAAGCCGATCTCGCCGACGCGTCGCATGCGGACGCAATCGTCGAGCGGGTGAAATCATTCGGGCCGGGCGGCGCCGTGCATCTCGCCGGCCTGAAGGCGGTCGGCGAATCCGTCGTCGAGCCCGTCCGCTATTATTCGGTCAATTTGCCAGCGACTTTCACGCTCATTCGCGCGCTTGAAGCGGCGAACGCGAAAACACTCGTTTTTTCCTCATCCGCGACGGTTTACGGCGATCTCAATCAAAGCCCCGTCGATGAAAGCGGCGCGACCGGCGCGACCAATCCCTATGGCCGCACGAAACTCTTCATCGAGGAGATGCTGAAGGACCTCGCGCGCGCCGACGCCGCCTGGAAAATCTGCAATCTGCGTTATTTCAACCCGGTCGGCGCGCACCCGTCCGGCCTGATCGGCGAAGATCCGCACGGGCTTCCGAACAATCTATTCCCGTTCATCGCACAGGTGGCCGTTGGACGTCTGCCTAAGCTGAAAGTCTATGGCGCCGACTATCCGACGCGCGATGGAACGGGCGTCCGAGATTATATTCATGTCAGTGATCTTGCAGCCGGGCATGTCGCGGCGCTCGACTACCTCAACCGCGAAGAGGCGCCGGGCGCCGTCGACATCAATCTTGGAACCGGGCGCGGGGTGTCCGTCCTCGAAGCGATCGCCGCCTTCAAGCGGGCGTCGAACCGCGACATTCCCTATGAAGTGACCGCGCGGCGCGACGGCGACATCGCGGAGATTTACGCAAGGCCGGAGAAAGCGAAAAAGCTTCTCGGCTGGCGGGCGACGCGCTCAATCGAGGATATGTGCGCCGACCACTGGCGCTGGCAGTTCAACAATCCGAACGGCTATCGCGACTAGCGCGCCGCGCCCTCATTCCGGATCAGCGCGCGGAGCGCCGGGCATTGAAGGTTCGGCCGCGAATGGATCAGTCGGGCTTGTCGTTGCTCGTCGCGCGCTTGCGAAGTCGGGTGAAGATCAACCAGATTCCGGCGGCGACCATTGGCGCGCTGAGCAGCATGCCGCGGGTGATCGGCAGATCCGCCGTCACCATCCTATGCTCCGCGAATTTGAAGAACTCGACAAATATTCTCGCGACGCCATACCCGAACAGAAAAACCCCGGCGGTCAGTCCGGGACGATACAGGATCTTCAACCGAAAAATTCCATAGGCGATGACGCCGAACAGGAGCAGCCCTTCCGACGCGGCCTCGTACAACATCGCCGGATGACGCGGTTCGTCGTACCCGGGAAAGATCATCGCCCAAGGCGAATCCGACGGCGACCCGACGATCTCGCCGTTCACGAAATTTGCGCATCGCACGAAGAAAACGCCAATCGGCGAGGCCGCAGCGATGAGATCGCCGATCAGCCATTTGTCGAATCCATGTTTTCCGGCGAACGCCAGTATGCCGATGACGGTTCCGAGAAAACCGCCGTGAAACGACATGCCGCCCTTCCATATCGCAAGCGCTTCAAGCGGGTGCACGAGGTAATAGTCGAATTGATAAAATACTATATGGCCAATGCGGCCGCCAAGAATGACGCCGAGAACAATGTAAAACATCAAGGCGTCGAGTTTGGCCTCAAGCGGGCGAAACCCCCGGTCGCCCCAGAGAGCCGGCCTTCGGAGCAAGGAGGAGATGAATCGATAGCCGACGAGAAAAGTCGCCGCATAGGCGATGCCGTACCAGCGAATCGCCAAGGGGCCGATCTGCAGCGCGACGGGATCGATATCAGGATAAACAATCGCCATGGGGGCCTTATTTGACTTTTGTTCGACCCGTATGGCTCGCCGGGCGCTTCTCAGGTCCGCGGCCGCTGCGGTTCGTTGATGGGTCCGGCGCCCTAAGCCGGTTTCTCGGCGAATTGCCCGTATTTGCGAAAGCGGACGAGAAAGGTGGGAACAATCGCCTCGACGGTGCGCGGCGACACCCCGAGATCGGCGAGGACGCCGATATTCTCATCGCCGCCCGCGCGCACGACATTGTCGTGTTTCAACAGCTTGATCTGATCGCGGGTGATCGGCGGCGCGAAGAACGGCGCGATTCCGATCATCTCGCCGAAGAGGCCCATTACCGGCGCAACGGCGAACGGAATGGGCAACAGCATGCGCCGAAGCCCGGTCTCGGAAAGAATGAATTCGATCAGCTGGCGGAACGTATAGGTGCGCGGCCCGCCGAGTTCATAAACGCGGCCCGCCGCCTCGGGCCTGTCAAGCGCCGCGCAGATCGCGTCGGCGACATCATCGACATAGACCGGCTGGAACTTCGTGGCGCCGCCGCCGATGAGGAGCGGCAGCGGCAAGAACGGCGGCGTCATCCCCGCAAGCTCGGCGAATTTGTTGAAAAACTGGTCTTCTGGACCGAAGATGATCGACGGCCGCATGATCGTCGCTGATGGAAACGCCGACCTGACGACGCGTTCGGCTTCGCCTTTCGTGCGGGCGTATTTGCTCTCGCCGGCAGCGTCGGCGCCGATCGCAGACACGCCGAGTTTCGCCAACATGGCGCGCGCTGCTGCGACGATCAGCGCTGACAGGCGCAACACACCTTGACCGATGGGAGCTTTGTGGTAGAATACGCGCCGAGGCCCCCATCGTCTAGTGGACTAGGACGCGGCCCTTTCAAGGCCAAAACTCGGGTTCGAATCCCGGTGGGGGCA
>JBGSSK010000132.1:0-1544 GCA_041737095.1 Parvularculaceae bacterium
GGCGGGCGAAGCGGCGGCGTATCTCAATCCGTCGCTGCGCGCCGCCTTGCCCGATCCCTCAGCGCTGGTCGATATGGTCCGCGCCGCGGCGCGTCTCGCTGACGCCGTCGTCAATGGCGAGCGCTGCGGCGTTTTCGGCGACTATGATGTCGACGGAACCTGCGGCGCGGCGATCCTCAAGGGCTATTTCAGCGCAATCGGCGCGCCGCTCGACATTTACCTTCCCGATCGCATCCTCGAAGGATACGGCCCGACGATCGAGGCGTTTCGGACACTGAGAGATGGCGGCGTCAAACTAATCATCACGGTCGACTGCGGCGCGGCCGCACATGAGGCTATTGATGCGGCGGCTGGCGACGGGCTCGACATCGTCGTGCTCGATCACCACCAGATGGACGGCGCGCCGCCCGCTGGCGCATGCGCGACCGTCAATCCCAATCGTCCGGATGATCGTTCAGGCCTGCAGAACCTGTCGGCGGCGGGCGTCGTATTCATGACGATCGTCGCGCTCAATCGCGCGCTCAGGAGCGCCGGCTATTTCGGAAGCCGAACGCCGCCCGACCTCATGCAGTTCCTCGATCTCGTCGCACTCGGTCTTGTCTGCGACGTCATGCCGATGACCGGACTTGCGCGGGTTCTGACGGCGCAAGGCCTCAAGGTTCTCCACCAGAATGGCAATGCGGGTCTGCAGGCGCTCGGGAGCCGCGCCGGCGTCAGCGGCGCGCCGACGACCTACGATCTCGGTTTCCTGCTCGGGCCGCGCATCAACGCGGCCGGCCGCATCGGTCATGCGCGCCTTGCTTTCGAATTGCTGACCACCGACGACGCGGCGCGGCGCGCGCTGCTCGCTGAAAAACTCCATGTGATGAACGCAGAACGCCAGGAAATCGAGGCGGCGGTCCAGAAAGACGCGATCGCGGCGATTGAACGCGACGGACTGGGCGCCCGGCCGGTCATCGTCGTCGCCGGCGAGGGCTGGCACCCCGGCGTCGTCGGCATCGTCGCCGGGCGCCTGAAAGACAGATACGACCGGCCCGCGATCATCATCGGCGTCGACAAAGGCGTCGGCAAGGGTTCGGCGCGGTCCTTGTCGGGCGTTGATGTCGGCAAGGCGATTCGTGCGGCGCGGCAGCAGGGTTTGCTGATCAACGGCGGCGGGCACGCGATGGCTGCCGGCCTGACGATATCAACAGAGAAGATCGTTGCGTTTTCAGATTTTGTCGGCGACGCTTGCCGCGAAGCTGTCGATCGCGCGCTCGCGGCGCGCACGCGCGAAATCGACGCCGTCATCGCGCCAAGCGCCGTGACGGCCGACTTTACGGAAATCATCGCCAGCGCCGGCCCATTCGGCCCGCAGAATCCTGAGCCGCAATTTGCGCTGCTCTCGGTGCGCGTCGAACGCGCCAAAACCGTCGGGTCGGGTCATCTCGCCTGCGAACTTGTCAGTGAAATCGGCGAGCGGGTGCGGGCGATCGCCTTTCGCGCCGTCGGCGAGGCGCTAGGCGATGCGCTGCAATCCGGCGCGCGGCTGCATGTCGCCGGGC
>JBGSSK010000146.1:0-2268 GCA_041737095.1 Parvularculaceae bacterium
GCGCCCTCTCGTTGCCTATAAGCGCCCGCTCCGGACAGGGGCCGCCGCGCCCCGCATTCGCCGGGGCCCAGGTAGCTCAGTTGGTAGAGCAGCGGATTGAAAATCCGCGTGTCGGTGGTTCAATTCCGCCCCTGGGCACCATCAGCCGTATCCCCTTGTTTCTCTCCGTTCGTCATCGAACTTTTTTCCAAACGAAAACAGTACCTTACTGCTTCTTACGGTTCGCGGCCGTCCGCGACCGGCTCTGACAA
Organism: Parvularculaceae bacterium; assembly: GCA_041737095.1. Taxonomy (GTDB): domain Bacteria; phylum Pseudomonadota; class Alphaproteobacteria; order Caulobacterales; family Parvularculaceae; genus Amphiplicatus. The sequence goes on from JBGSSK010000146.1 coordinate 252, forward strand.
GCGCAAAAATCTGTTGGTATTTTTGCTGGAACACGCTCCGAAGTGTTGGTACATTCGCGATCATGTAAGGTTCCAGAAATCGGAACCCTACTCGACTTCGTCCAACATATGTACCAACCGCGCCATGCAACTCACTGATATTCAATGCAAAACCGCCAAGCCTGGCGAGAAGGTCAGAAAGCTCTCGGACGGCGGCGGCTTGCAGCTCTGGATTCAGCCGACTGGGTCGAAGCAATGGCGGCTCGCCTATCGGTACAATGGCAAACAGAAGCTCTACGCGATCGGGCCCTACCCCTTGATCACGCTCGCCGAAGCGCGCGAGTCGGCGAATGATGCGCGCAAGCATCTGACGCGCGGCGTCGATCCGATGGCCGTCAAGCGTGAAAAGAAAATCCGCGCCGCCGCTGAAGCCCATACATTCAAGAACATCGCAGAGGAATTCGTCGACAAGCTCCGCAAGGAGGGTCGCGCCGAGACGACCCTTTCCAAGATCGAATGGCTGTTGGCGCTCGCATACCCCGACATCGGATCGAGGCGGGTCTCGGAGCTGAAGCCTGCGGACATTTTGGTGCCGCTTCGCCGGGTTGAAGCGAAAGGCCAATATGAGTCGGCGCGCCGGCTGCGCTCAACCATTGGATCGGTATTCCGGTACGCAGTTGCAAGCGCGCGCGCCGAATTCGACCCGACCGCTTCACTTCAAGGCGCATTGATCACGCCGAAATCAAAGCCGCGCGCGGCGATCGTCGATCCGAAGATTCTCGGCGCCGTTCTCCGCGCGATCGACGGCTATGAAGGGCACGTTTCGCTCTGCGCGGCGCTCAAATTGTTGCCCATGCTTTTCCCTCGACCTGGCGAATTGCGGCACGCGACATGGAGCGAGTTCGATCTTGATAATGCTGTGTGGTCGATACCGGCTGAACGCATGAAAATGCGCCGCCCGCATGTCGTTCCTCTGCCCCGCCAAGCCATCGCCATCTTGCGCGACCTTCACGCAGCGACTGGAAACGCGCCTGTCGTATTCCCGGGACCGCGCGCTCCCGATCGGCCGATTTCTGAATCGGCGATGCCCGCGGCGTTGCGGTATATGGGGTTCCCGAAAGAGCAGGTCGTGCCGCATGGATTTCGCGCGACCGCTTCGACCCTGCTGAATGAAAGCGGAAAATGGAACGCCGACGTCATTGAACGGCAGCTGGCGCATCTCGAGCAGAACGCCATAAGGCGGGTCTATGCGCGCGGCGAGTATATGGATGACCGCATCAAGATGATGCAGTGGTGGGCCGACTACCTCGATAAGCTAAAGAAGGCGTAACGGTCAAAAGACGTCACTCCGCCACGAGCGCCTTCTTCCATTCGATGATTTGTCCTTCGCTCCAGCGCGAACACTTTCCGATCTTCAGCGGCCGCGGGAACGGCGCCGACTTGTCCTTGATGCAGCGGTAAACGGTCGTTCGACTGAGGCCGAGGAGATCGCAGACGTCCTCAATCTTCAAGAGGCGTCCCACCGGATCGTCTTGGGATTTTCCCGGCGGATTTCTTTGACCCGCGTAGCTCGATCCATTCACCTGCGTTTTCCTACGCAGCCGCCAAGGCTCTGGCGCGCTCAGGTCAATTTGGCGAGGCCTTCGCGATCGCCGCCGAGGCGAACGCCCTGCAGGCGGCGCGCGCGCCGTACGACGCTTCGGCGGCGGAAGCGGCGCTTGAGGACGATCTCGTCCTGGTTCCGCGCCGGGAGAGCGTCGTGCAAGAAGGTCCGCAGCCGATTTTCGTCTGCGGACTCCCGCGCAGCGGCACCACGCTGACGGAACAGATCGTTGCCCGTCACCCGGCCGTCGCCGCAGGCGGAGAATTGCCATTCTTTCGAAAGGCGCATGCGTGGCTGGGCGAACCGGAACCATCGACGGCGCCACCACGTCACAGTCGTAGCCGAGCGACCGGATCGTGCGGTAAAGCGCGTACCCCGTCGGCCCGGCTTCATAACAGAACTTCAGCCGCCCGTGCCGCCCAGCCAGCTTCTCGA
>JBGSSK010000057.1:0-4547 GCA_041737095.1 Parvularculaceae bacterium
CACACTATGCTTACCAGCCTCCGGCGCTCTTACGCCGCCTCAGGCGCGCCGAAGGCCGAAGACCTCCTCGGCGCGGTCGAAACGGCGCTGCGGCGGTTCCAGAATCGCCTGTCGCACGACCACCGAAGCGCCGACGATCAGCGTTCCGGTCAGGAAACACGCGGCGTATCAGGGGGCGGATCGGACTGGCGCGACGCCGGCGAGCCGCCGCGATTCGCCCCGCAAGCCTTCGCGGCGGCGCCCCCCTCTTTTCGCGTCGATTCGCAACCCCGTCAGCGAAAAATATTTTCCACTGACCGGCGCAGAAATGCGGCGCCGAAACAACCGGCGAGCGCTCCAGATGCGCCGCCGTGGCTTAACGAATGAGGCGCATTTGTTGCACCAGATTAAGACTCCTTTAACCAAAAATATCTGACCTGTTGGTAACTTCATATTGACGGTCGGGTGGAGCTCGATCACTATATCTTGTGTCGATGGCGGCAACGGCCCCCTAGCAATTCGGGTAGGTGGAAAGGCCTCCGTCGACATCGCCCGGCGGCTTGAAAAGGAGCCGGCGACTTTACGAAAAACCAGCGCGACGCCATGACCGGCGCGGCCCTTTCGGGCAACCCGGCGAAGGACGCGCGCGCCCCGCCAAGCGGGGTCTGCGGAGAGGGAATGAGGGCGATGGCGGCGGCGGAAACAGCGAAAATCCTTGAAAAGGACGGCGCCTCGAAAACCGGCGGCGCCAGCGAACCGCGACGGCCCGACCTCCGCGTCGTCAGAGACATCGTTCTCGATCCGTCGCGCGACGCGCTGCTGACAGATTTCGGCAAGAAGACGCTCGACGACCGCTACCTCCTCGAAGGCGAGACCTATCAGGACATGTTCGCCCGCGTCGCCCGCACCTATGGCGATGACGCCGCCCACGCCCAGCGCATCTATGATTACATTTCGCGCCTTTGGTTCATGCCGGCGACGCCGGTCCTGTCGAATGGCGGGGCGGCGCGCGGCCTGCCGATTTCGTGCTTTTTGAACGGCGTCGGCGATTCGCTCGACGACATCGTCGGCACCTGGAACGAGAATGTCGCGCTCGCCTCGAACGGCGGCGGCATCGGCACCTATTGGGGCGGCGTCCGCTCGATCGGCGAAAAGGTCAAAGGCTCCGGCGCGACTTCCGGCATCATCCCGTTCATCCGCGTCATGGACAGCCTGACCCTCGCGATCAGCCAGGGCTCGCTGCGCCGCGGCTCGGCCGCCTGCTATCTCGACGTCCACCACCCGGAGATCGAGGAATTCCTCGAGATCAGGAAGCCCTCGGGCGATTTCAACCGAAAATCGCTGAACCTTCATCACGGCATCAACATCACCGACGAGTTCATGCTGGCGGTGATCGAGGATGGCGAGTTCGGCCTCAAATCGCCGAAGAACGGCGCCGTCCTGAAAACCGTCAGCGCGCGCAAGCTCTGGCAGAAGATCCTCGAAATCCGCCTGCAGACCGGCGAGCCCTATCTCGTGTTCTCCGACACCGTGAACAAGGCGATGCCGAAGCACCAACGCGAGCTTGGCCTCAAGGTTTCAACCTCCAATCTCTGCTCCGAGATCATGCTGCACACCGGCAAGGATCATCTGGGCGTTGATCGCACTGCCGTGTGCTGCCTCTCCTCGATCAACGCCGAGAAATATTTCGAGTGGAAGGACGAGCCGACTTTCATCGAGGACGTGATGCGCTTCCTCGACAATGTGCTCGAGGATTTCATCACCCGCGCGCCGGCGTCGATGGCCAAGGCCGTCTATTCGGCGAAGCGCGAGCGCAGCGTCGGCTTGGGGCTCATGGGCTTTCACTCCTTCCTGCAATCGCTCGGCGTGCCGTTCGAGAGCGCGATGGCGAAATCATGGAACACCCGCCTTTTCAAGCACATCCGCATGGGCGCCGACGCCGCTTCGGTCGTCCTCGCCGAGGAACGCGGGGCGTGCCCCGACGCCGAGGAGCGCGGCGTCAAGCAGCGCTTTTCGCACAAGCTCGCAATTGCGCCGACCGCCTCGATCTCGATCATCTGCGGCGGCTGCAGCCCCTGCATCGAGCCGATCCCCGCCAATGTCTTCGTCCACAAGACGCTTTCCGGCTCGTTCACGGTGAAGAATATCGCCCTGCAGCAGATCCTGGTCGAAAAAGATCTTGATACGGACGATGTCTGGGCGTCGATCATCGAGCACGAAGGCTCGGTCCAGCACCTCGATTTCCTCAGCGATCTTGAAAAGGACGTCTTCAAAACGGCGTTCGAAATCGACCAGCGCTGGGTCATCGAACTGGCCGCCGACCGCTCGCCCTTCATATGTCAGGGGCAGTCGGTCAATCTCTTCCTGCCCGGCGATATCGACAAATGGGACCTTCACATGCTGCACTGGTCGGCATGGGAGAAGGGCGTCAAGTCGCTCTATTACTGCCGGTCGAAAAGCGTGCAGCGCGCCGGCTTCGCCAACGGCAAGGGCAAGAAAGCGCTCGACGAAGCCGCCGCTAACCGCGAGGCGGTGAGCGAGCCCGGCATGGAAAACGTCGGCCAGATGATGACCGCCGCCGCGAAAACCGACTACGACGAGTGCCTGGCTTGTCAGTAGGCGGATGATTTCGGGCGATCCCGCGCCTGAAAAGAAGCGCTTGGCGCTGCATTGCGCACGGGATGACGATTTGGCGGGAACCTGAAATAGCCGTCATCCCGGATGCGACGGAGCGCGCAGCGGTGCGGCGCTGATCCGGAATCGGGCGCCGCGAGCGCAGTCCTATTCCCGCCGCGCGCGGGATCGCTGTCATTACTCGGCGCCTGGCGCCGGCTCCAATTCAATGATCCGGCGGATTTCGACGCCGATCGCTTTCTCGCCGACCCAACGCCTTGCGACGATGAACCGCTTTTGCAGCGTCGGCACGTAAAGCGCGAACCGCAAGGGCGCGGCGGCGGGAGCGGCGAGTTCTATCCGGAAGCCGTTTGCGCTCAGATCCTCGATCATGCAGTCGATCATTCCGCCGCCCGGCAGCATGATGATCGCGACGCGCTTGGCGGCGCGGCGCTTCTCCTTGCGATTGAACCCCGGCCCGAGGCGGTCCTCGCCGACGCGGCCGACGATCCGGCCGATCCGCGCGTCAAGCATCCGGCGCGCCGCCGCCTCGATTTCAGCGGCGGCGTCGGCGGTCGCGCGCATCTTCCTGTCCGGCTTCTTCAACATTGCAATATGCCTTGTGCGTTTTTGTTATTGCAATCATAGGTTGATTTCTTTAACGGAGCGTTAAGCAAGCCGCCCCCCAACGCCCTGCCGCCTCATCCGTATACGGAATGACAGGCCGCGCCTCGCGGGCGGATGCGGGCGCGGCGCCCCATCACGGGCTGCCTCCCCTTCTCGTGTTTTGCGCGGGCGGCGTCGGCGCGGCTACAACATGCGAGCGACCAATCGCAATCATTCAATCGAGAGAGACCAGCTTCATGAAACCGAGAATTCTCGCCGCGCTCGCCGCGCTTTCAATCGCCGCCCCCGCCGGCGCCAGCGTCTTCATCACCGCAGCGGCGGCGGAATCCGCCAGCGCGACGATCGCCAGCGGCGGCTGGGAGAAGAAATCCTTCGCTTCGGCCGGGACATGGTCGATCGTCGAACGCGACGGCCGGAAATTCGTTGTTCTTTCCGCCGATTTCTCGACCAAGAATGCGCCCGATCTCAAGATCTTCCTGTCGCCGAAGGCCGGCGCCGATCTCAATGGCCGCAACGCTACCGAAGGCTCCGTGCTGATCGCGCCGCTCGCCTCGAACAAGGGCGCGCAGGAATATGAAATCCCTGCCGGCGTCGATCTGTCCGCCTACAAATCAATCATCATCCATTGCGAGGCCTACGCCAAGCTGTGGAGCGTCTCGGCGCTTTGACGCGCGTCGCCGTGACCGGCGATTGAAGGATCGCAGCGAGGGTCGCATCCTTCGAGATGCGATGCTGCCCTAATCGATGCAGGCTGGTCCGGTTCCGCTCATCCCCGCGCAAGCGGGGATTCAGAGCCGCGAGTGCTGTAAACCAAAGCCTTACATCCCCGCTTGCGCGGGGATGACCGGAGACCGGGAAGCGCAGCCGGCGCTATTCCGCCTTCTTTATGACAAGGTCGACGCCGCCGACCGCGAGGCCGCGCCAGCCGACCTTCGCCTTGTTGTAAACCGACCCATCCTCGCGCAACACGAGGACATCTCGAAAACCGACCCGGGTCGCCCCGCCGTTCTTTTTCGGCAGGTCGATCCGGTATTCAAGGCGAAGCGCCGGACCGTCCATGAAGCCGACCGCCTCGCCGACAACATCCTCGCGGACGCCGCGCCAGCTGTCGTCGAGCTGGCGCGTCAGCCGCCAGGTCTTGCGATCCTTCTCGCCATCGTCGAATTCGAAATCCTCGACGAGCGTGAAAACGCCGTCCTCATAGGTCCCATCGAGATAGGCGGTAAAGCCGCGATCAGCGCCGGTGAGGCTCTTGAAAACGCCGCGCCCGACGGTCTTGCCGGCAAGGTCGCGCTCGATCGCGAAGGGCCGCGCCGGCGCCGCGCTGT
>JBGSSK010000204.1:0-9345 GCA_041737095.1 Parvularculaceae bacterium
CGCCCGGACGCCCGTGAAAGAGCCCGAGCATGTGGCGCGTCGCATGATGCGGCGACTGGCCGAGCGCCGCCATGCGCTTGAGGTAATCCGACATGTCCCGCACGACATCTTCGAGCGCCGGCGCCGGATCCGACTCGCCGAATATCCGGCTGTCGACATCGGCGAGCATGCCCGGCGCGCCATAGGCCGCGCGTCCGAGCATGACGCCGTCGAATGTCGCGAGATGCGCAGCCGCCGCGTCGATCGTCTCGACGCCGCCGTTCAGAATGATCGCAAGCCGAGGGCGTTCGCGCTTCAGCTTTGCGACCAGCGCATAATCGAGCGGCGGGATTTCGCGATTCTCCCTGGGGCTGAGGCCGGCGAGCCAGGCCTTGCGCGCATGCACGATGACGATCTTGCAGCCGGCGTCGGCGATCGCGTCAACCAGCGTGAAAAGGCTTTCGGCGGGATCTTGATCATCGACTCCGATCCTGCATTTGACCGTCACCGGCACGCCGACCGCCGACCGCATCGCCGCGACACAGTCGGCGACCAGCCGCGGCGTCTTCATCAGGCACGCCCCGAACACCCCCGACTGCACCCGGTCCGACGGACAGCCGACGTTAAGGTTTATCTCGTCATAGCCGTAATCCTCGCCGATCCGCGCCGCCTCGGAGAGCGCGCCCGGGTCGGAGCCCCCAAGTTGCAGGGCGACCGGGTGCTCGGCCGGGTCGAAGGCGAGTAGCCGATCGCGGTCGCCGCGCAATATCGCCTCGGCGACGATCATCTCCGAATAGAGCCGGGCTCTCCGGGTCAGCCGCCGATGGAAGTATCGGCAGTGCCGGTCGGTCCCATCCATCATCGGCGCCACGCAGAACCGCCAGTTGTCCCCGACTGTCGTCACACTCGCTCCTGCCTTTCCGGCGATACCTTCATCATACCGTCACTGGCGCCGCAATTGCGTAGTATATCCCGCCGGAAAGTGACGCAGGTCACGCCGACGCCAATAGCGGGAAATTAACATTTCCCGAAACAACCCAAGGTCGGCTGTCAGCGGACAGCAAGTTGCGATAGGAGTCGGCATATTGCGACTGCGAAGAAATTTTTCTGTATCGGCCTAGGAATTGCATTGATTACATTCTAGAAAGATTAAGTCTGGGGGTTCGAGTGCAAAAGACCTTGCGTATTCTGGTTACCGGCGCCGCCGGATTCATTGGCTCGCATTTATGCGACCGCCTCTTGTCATTGGGGCACACGGTCACATGCTTCGACAATCTCGACACGGGGTTCAAAAGCAATCTCGCTGAAGCGCTGAAATCGCCGCGCTTCACCTTCATTCTAGGCGACGTCCGCGAGGGATTGCCGGAAGGACCGTTCGACCAGATTTACAATCTCGCCTGCCCCGCCTCGCCGCCGCAATACCAGCGCGATTCGATCGGGACGATGAAGACGAGCATTCTCGGTGCGATCAACGCGCTTGAGCACGGGGTCAAGCATGGCGCGCGCGTCCTGCAGGCGTCGACGAGCGAAGTTTATGGCGATCCCGACATACATCCTCAGCCGGAAGAATATGTCGGCCTTGTCAATTGTTCCGGCCCGCGCGCCTGTTACGACGAAGGCAAGCGCGCAGCGGAAACGCTGTTCTACGATTATCACCGCCAGCATAATATCGAAATTCGCGTGGCGCGGATCTTCAACACTTACGGGCCGCGCATGAGCCCGGAAGACGGACGGTGCATTCCGAATTTCCTGGCGCAGGCGCTGACGCTGAAACCGATCACAGTCTATGGCGCGGGAAACCAGACCCGTTCCTTCTGTTACATCGACGACATGATCGACGGCCTGACCCGCTTGATGAACGCCGAAGGCGGCCGTATCGGCCCGGTTAACCTTGGCAATCCGGTCGAGCACACGGTTCTCGAACTTGCAGGAATTATTAAGGAACGCACGGCATCTTCCTCCAAAATCATTTTGAAGGACTTGCCGGCCGATGATCCGAAGATCCGCCGTCCGAATATCAGCAAGGCGGAACGGGAACTTGATTGGTTGCCGACGACGCCCTTGCTCGACGGCCTCGACAAGACGATCGACTGGTTCGTCGCCAAGCTGTCCGGCGCGCCTGAAAAGGTTGTCGTAGTTAAGCGAATCGAAGAAGCAGCCAACCATCGGACCACTCCGGTCAATCCATTCAGGAAGCAAATGACGAACGCAAACGCTGCCGCCTCAATCTTGCCCGTTGAAGACGCCGGCGCCAATTCGGTCGCAGTGATCGGCGGGGGTCCTGCGGGTTTGACAGCAGCCTATGAGTTGCAAAAGCACAGCAAGGATCACAAGCCGATCGTCCTTGAAGCGTCGGACGACGTCGGCGGCATAGCGCGCACCGAAAGCTACAAAGGGTTTCGTTTCGACATCGGCGGTCACCGCTTCTTCACCAAAGTGAAGGAAGTCGAGGCGCTGTGGCATGAAGTGGGCGGCGAGGATTTCGTTCTGCGCCCCCGCATGAGCCGCATTTTCTATCGCGGCAAATATTACGATTATCCGCTGAAAATCTTCAATGCGTTGTCCAATATGGGACCGGTTGAAGCGATGCAGATCATGCTCAGCTATTTCAAATGGCAGGTCAGCCCGTTCCGCGAAGAGGAAAACTTCGAGCAATGGGTCACCAATCGCTTCGGAAGACGGCTGTTCCAGCATTTCTTCAAGTCCTACACAGAGAAAGTCTGGGGCATTCCCTGCACCGAGATCCGGGCGGACTGGGCTGCGCAGCGCATCAAGAACCTGTCGCTCACGAAAGCGGTGCTGAACGCGCTGACCGGCGCCAATGACACGACGAGCCTCATCGAGGAATTCGAATATCCGCGCCTCGGGCCGGGACAGATGTGGGAGCGATTCCGCGACAAGGTCCGCGTCCAGGGCGGCGAAGTCAGGATGCAGAGCGCCGTCACGAAAGTCATCCGCAACGGCAATCGCGTCGAGGCGATTGAGGTCGTCGACTATGCGTCCGGCAAGAAGCGCAGCTACCGCCTGCGCGCCGATCACTTCGTCAATTCAATGGCGATCAAGGACCTCATCCACGCCTTCGATCCGCCGCCGCCGCCGCATGTCGTCAGGGCCGCCGAGCGTCTCAAATATCGAGACTTCCTGATCGTCACGCTTATTCTCGATCATCCGGATCCCTTCCCGGACAACTGGATCTATATCCACAGCCCGGAAGTGCACGTCGGCCGCATCCAGAATTTCCGCTCGTGGTCGCCGGACATGGTCCCGGATCCAGACAAGGCGTCGATCGGCCTCGAGTATTTCTGCCACGAAGGCGACGGCCTGTGGACGAGTTCGAACGAAGACCTGATCAAGCAGGCGTCAAAGGAACTCGAATATCTCGGCCTCGCCAAAGGATCGAACGTCGTCGACGGAACGGTCATTCGCCAGCCGAAGGCGTACCCGGTCTATGACGGCGAATATCGCGAGGCGCTTGACATCGTCCAGACCTGGATCCTCGGGCTTGAAAACTTCCAGACGGTCGGCCGCAACGGCATGCACCGCTACAACAATCAGGACCACTCGATGCTGACTGCGATGCTGGCGGCGCGCAACATCCTGGGCGAAACCCATGATCTGTGGAACGTCAATGTCGAGCGGTCCTATCACGAAGACTTCACAGTCTCCGAAAAGGACAAGGCGAAGGAAGTCAAAGCCGAGCGCGAAAAATCACGGTCGAGCGCCGCGGCCTGATCGCTTCTTTCCGTCGAACGGCAAAGGGCGCGGCTTCATGAGCCGCGCCCTTTATTTTTGCGGCGGCGACAGGCACGGGGCCCCGGTGGCCGGGTCGGTCGCGACCTCTTCCTCCAGGACGCGGACGATTTGGACCGGCTGCGGGCGCGCGACGGTCGCCCGAAGCTTGCCGCCCGCAATCCGATCGACCCCCGCATGACGGATCAGCGCATGGGTCCAGATGACCGGCCTGACATCCGCGATGACGAGCGCGCACCATGTCGGCGGCTGACGCTGCGTCATGTGCGATTTGAAAAACAGCGCGCCCGGCGTCGGCGCGAGACGGATCGGAATGCGGCGTGAAGCCTCGTCAGATGGGACCCCGCGCAGCATCAGCTGATGCCGCGTGCGGTTGGCGGTCAGCGGATCGGTTTCGATCGGCTCGGCGGATTTCATTGCGTAGTCAGCAAGAAACCTTGCCTCCGAATATTCGCGGTACTTCACAAAATCGGCGAGCGCGACATTCGCGAACAGGACGATCACCGCTAATGCGGCGGCGGGGGCCGCGCCATGCCGGCGCCAGAGTTCGACGCAGGCGAGCGCAAGCGCCAGCAGGGTCGCGTATGCCAGCACCGGATAATAGCGCGGCAACGCCAGATTGAAAATGTAGCCGCAGATCGGGACCGACAGAAACGCCATCCAGCCGAACAGGATGAAAGTCTGGCGTCGCGACGGCGGCGCCAGCACCGTCCTCCAGCCGGGACGCCAGGCGGCGAGCGCGGCGAGCAACAGAAACGGCGTCGTCATCGCGTAAGTGAAATTGTCCCTGATCGGCCGGATGAACCGGTTCGCCAGCGACGCATCCGAGCCTTTCAATTCGACATTCTGGCCAATCGTCCGGTGGCTGAGATCGATCCGGTAGCGGTAGAAGGGATCGCCTGCGACGGCCCAGTAATAGAGCCACTCGATCAGCAGTATTGACCCAAAGCCGAAACCGAGCGCGACGCAGGACCGGAACACATCCTTTCGCGACAGGAGCGTCAGCAGGCCGAAGACCATCATCAGGTAAAGCGTCTGCTCGCGGACGGTCCACGCGAATCCGGCGACGACGCCGGCCGCGATCAGCCAGGCGTAGCGCTCTTTTTCAACCCTCGACGCGACAAAGCACCAGCAGGAAAGCGCAACAAAAAACGCTTCGGGACCATAGGCCTCGACCTCAAGCGGGCGCGCGACAAAGAATACCGAACCTGCGACGAAGGCCGCCGCGACGCTTCCCTCGGCGTTTCCGACATAACGCCGCGCAAAGTAAAAAGTGACGGCGACGATCGCAGCAGCATAGAGAACATTCGGAACCGCCGCCGCCGTTTCGCTGGGGCCGAACACCGAAAACATCGCCGCCATTGGCAAAACGAACAGGTAACGCAGTTCCCAATGCGTTTCGCCGAGATGGAAGCCGTCCTCTCTCCAGGCCAGCGCCGATTTCACATAACGCTCCGCGTCGCCGGGACCTAGGCCGCTCCAGTTGAGCAGGACGGTCAGACAAAAGATCGCGGCGACAACGCCCGCCGACCAGCGCGCATCGGCGACGAGCAAATTAACAGTTCGTGGCATGGCCGGGCTGGACTTGTCTTGGCGAGATTGAAGCGACGCCAGACCCTATAGTGGTTCGCCGCCCAAAAAGAATAAGGAATTTCGCCGCATTGGAGATATTCGGCGGTCTGGGGCCGTCAGAAAAGGCGACCGCGCGCCAGGCGCCCGCGGGCAAGATCAGGCGGCCGCCTTGCGGTCATCGACCCGGCCGACAACAACATCTTTCTTGCCGCCGAGATGATAGCTGAGCGCGCAGAGCGTGAACGTGACCGCACTGTAGACATAGTAGAACTGGTGATAGGCGGTCGCCAGGAACGCAAAGCCGACCCCGCGATTCTCGCGGAAGAAATTGAAGAGGGGCGCGTTGAGCCAGCCGGCGATCGCGGTCATACCTGCGGCCAGCAACGGCGCAACGGGCCAAAGCGGCGGCAGAAGGCTCGCAAACATCGACGAGATCCAAAGGCCGGCGACGCCGGCCTTGAACCGCTCCGTCGATGACACGTTGAGATCGTCGCTCATGCCGGCGCCGGACAGGATCAGATAGGACCATGGCACGGCGCGCTGGAAGATGTCCGTCCGCACGACTTCCTTCAGCGTCCAGTGCTTCAGATGCGTGCCGAGCAGCGTCGGCGCAAGCTTGATCCGCCAGCCGGCCTTGCGCATGCGAAAACCGAACTCGATATCTTCGATCGACGGTCGACCGTAGCGCGCGCCGTCAAAGCCGCCGAGATCGAAATAAACCGAGCGGCGTATCGCCCCGCATCCCGACCAGAAACTGTCGGAGTCCTCGCGGCCGCGCTGATGATAGTAGCGGTGTACGAGGTTCTTGTATTGTGATGCGAAATTATCGCCTGGCGGCGCGTCGTCATACGAACCGAATACGGCGGCGACCTCCGGCTCGTCAAAGGCGCGCTTGAGCACGGCGGCGCCGTTTTCATGCGCCACGACATCGGCGTCGACGAGCCACAGGATGTCGCCCTTGGCAAGCGTCGCTGCGTAATTGCGCGCAGCGCCTGGGCCGCCGTTCCGCGCCATGCGGATTACGGTCGCGCCGAGCCTTTCGGCGGCGGCGATATTGCTCGGGTCGGGCGAGCAATCATCGACAACGAGCACCTCGATGATATCGCCGCGATCGCGCATCGCAATCAGCGGCGGCAGCGACCGTTCGAGATAGTGCGCCGCATTGTACGCAGGCACGATGACGCTGATCGACGGCGCGTCGGCCGGATTGGTCGGCTTCGTCATGCTACACCCTAAGCCGGCCCATCGCTTACTTGATCGCGAGGAAGCCTTCGAAACAAATATACTTGCAGATCGACATCATGTCGGTGAACCCGGCCCGCCGCATGAGGCCAAGATTTCCCTCGGTCGAGAACGGCTCGAGGACGCCTTTAAGGCTCCGCGTCTTTGAAAGGATCTCGTCCGATGAAAAGCCCTGACGGACCTTGAAATCGTTATAGAGCGACGAACAGATGTCCTGGAATCGCGCATCGGGTCCGCGCACCTTTTCGAACATGATGAAGGCGCCGCCCCAATTTAGCGCATTGTAGATCTTGTTGAAGATTTCCTGGCGGTGGCGCGGCGGCGTGAATTGCAGGGTGTAATAGGAAACGATGAAGTCGGCCGGTTCGAAATCGAAGGTCCTGACGTCCTCGACATGAAGCTCGATATTCTCGACGCCGGCGCAGTGCTTCTTCGCCCTGTCGATCATCGGCTTTTCAGTGTCGATGCCGATCCAGCGGGCCCTCGATTTCGCCTGATTATGGACGGCGAGCTTGCGGGTCAGTTCGCCGGTCGAGGCGCCGATCTCGTAACAGACGCTTTCGTTCGACACGAAATAATCGCTGAACTGGCAGACAAGATCGTGGCCTTCCTCATACATCGGCACCGACTGGCGGATATGGTCGACGAAAGTGTCTGCGACATCGCCGCCAAAGCTCCAGCTGGCGTTTTTCGCTTCGATCTTGTGGCCGACATTCATGATGGTGCTCCTCGCCCCGCGCCGCCTACAAACAGCAAGCGTTATGCCATTCGAGAGTAAACCGTCCCGTTCTGAAACGGAACTCGGAACGGCGTCATCGGCGTTAATCTTCGACCACATGGGTCAGGAATTCTTCCCGGTGAAGCGCCCATTTTTCAGCGTCGAAGACGCCGTTGCGGAGGCTGTCGACCGCGCCATACGCCATCGCCAGCGCATGATGGGTGTTGTCATGCGCGAAGAGCCCCTGCCGACCGAAGGTCAAGAGACCGTCGACCTGCCCGATCCAGGCGTCGAGCGTCTGGAAATGCGTCTCGTAATGCCGGTCATAGACGGGGTAGGCATGAGGGAGACGGCGCGTGAACGCGCGGCGGATCCTCGCGTCCTGCGGCAGACCGCAAGCGCCGAGCCAGCCATAGAGCGCACGGCCGAGCGCCTCGTCGTCCATGCCCCAATATTGATCGCCGGGATCGCTCGGCAGCTCGCCGCAGAGGACCGTCAGACCCTTCGGCTCGGTCGCCCCTGAATAATTCTTCGGCTCCGACAGGCGCGAAATCGGGATCGATAGTTCCGGGAAATAGTGGGCGTCGAATTCGGTGTAATAATCGGTATCGAGCACAAGATAGACGAGGATCATGCCGCGAAACCGGATGGCGTCTGCAGCGGCCCGGACCGCCGCCGGCGCAGCCGCCCCCGCCGCCTTGACGAGCGTCGTCAGGGGCAGCGTCGACCACACGGCGTCGACAGCGTGGGTCGTTCTCGTCTCGCCGGTCTTCACCGTCACGGCGCAAACGCGGTTATCGACGATCTCGACGCCTTCCACCCGAGCGCCAAGATTGATCGCCGCGCCGGACTGGCGCGCGGCGTCGGCGACGCGCTCGCAGATTTCGCCGAAACCGCGGCGCGGATAATAGAATTTGCCGGTTGTCGGCGATTTGAGGCCGGGCAGAGCTCCGAAGATCTTTCTCAGCAATTTCGGCAGCGAACTGCCTGAAACGCGCTTCTTTGCAAGCGTCGGCGTGAGATCGTCCGGATCAAGACCCCAAAGTTTTTTCATGTACGGAAAATAGAAATTCTCGCACATTGATCGACCGAGACCGCCAAGCAGCACCGAGCCGAATGTCTCGGTTTCGACTTTCGGCGCGCGAAACCTCGCCGTCGCTGCGTCGATGAACAGAGACGCTGCAAACAATGGCGGCAGGCGCGTCGCCAGATCGACAGGCTTCAGCGGGAAATGGATCCACGCGTCCTTCAGGCGAATTCGCCCGTGCCGCGGCCGAAGCAGCAGATCGTCGCCAAGCAGCGCCGCAATATCGCCGAGGATCGCCGGATCTGACGCCGGGTGCAAACGATGACTGCCGAAGTCGCAATGAACGCCGTCGGCGAGGAAACTGGAGGCGTTGCCGCCGACCGTCGGGCCGGCTTCGAAAAGCTGCACGGCCGCTTTTTGTTCCTTTGCAAGACGCCAGGCGGCGCCAAGGCCCGCCGGCCCGCCGCCGAGGACCGCGATGCGCGGCGGCGCGGCGGTTTTCTTCGTTACAACGCTAATTGCGGTGCGCGCGTCATCCATGGCTGGCCTCCTGGGCGATTGGGGCGGCCGTGCGCCCGACAAGCTGCATCGATGCGCCGACTGCGCCGGCAGCGTAAAGAACGGTTTGCCAGACCAGCGACGCCGCGACGATGCCGGCGGCGGGATAGCCGAACGGCGCCATCAATCCGGCGAGGCTCGCCTCGCGCACGCCAAGCCCGCCGAAGCTGACCGGCAACGTCGCCACGAGTTTCGCCAGCGGCCAGGCGAACAACCAGGCGGCGTAAGAGGATCCGGCCCCGAGATTCTGCGCGATTGCGCCGTTCATCAGCGCAAAGGCGCTCTGGATCGCGATCGACAGGAGCGTACAGCCGAGGAGCGCGCTGCGGCGCGAGGCCATTTCAGTCGCCGCGTCGGCGACATCGCGAATGATGATTCCGGCTTTTCCCTGCGGCGCACGATTGCGCAACAGGCCGGCGATCGGTTTCATGAAGGCGACGCCGGCGACGCCCGCGCAGATAACCGCCGCAGCGATGAGGCCGAGCGCAGCGGGGTCGAC
>JBGSSK010000221.1:0-3274 GCA_041737095.1 Parvularculaceae bacterium
GCCGGAACGGCCGGTTTCCCGCGGGCTGTCGCGGCCGCTGCGCGTGAAAAGCGCCTATTCGCCGGCGGGCGACCAGCCGGCAGCGATCGCTGAACTGTCGGCGGGGATCAAGGCCGGCGAATTCGATCAGGTGCTATTGGGCGCGACCGGCACCGGCAAGACCTTCACCATGGCGAAGATCATCGAGGAGACGCAGCGCCCGGCGCTGATCCTTGCGCCGAACAAGACGCTCGCCGCGCAGCTCTATTCGGAGTTCAAGGCGTTCTTCCCCGACAATGCGGTCGAGTATTTCGTTTCCTATTACGACTATTACCAGCCGGAAGCGTATGTGCCGCGCACCGACACCTATATCGAGAAGGAATCCTCCGTCAACGAACAGATCGACCGGATGCGCCACGCCGCGACGCGCGCGATCCTTGAACGCGACGACGTCATAATCGTCGCCTCGGTCTCGTGCATCTACGGCATCGGCTCGGTCGAAACATATACGGCAATGACGTTCAGCCTTGAGATCGGCCAGGCGATCGAGCGACGAACCCTGCTCGCTGATCTCGTCGCGTTGCAATACAAGCGCGCCGACGCCGGCTTCGCCCGCGGCGCCTTTCGCGCCAAGGGCGATGTCATCGAGATCTTCCCGGCGCACTATGAAGACCGCGCCTGGCGCGTCTCAATGTTCGGCGACGAGGTCGAGGCGATTTCGGAATTCGATCCCCTGACCGGCCAGAAGGCCGACGATCTCCAGTCGATCACCGTCTATGCGAACAGCCACTATGTGACGCCGCGCCCGACGCTGACGCAGGCGATAGGGGGCATCAAGAAGGAACTGAACGAAACGCTGCCGATCATGCGCGCCGAAGGGCGCCTTCTCGAAGCGCAACGGCTCGAGCAGCGCGTGCAGTTCGATCTCGAGATGATGGCGGCGACTGGCTCGTGCGCCGGCATTGAGAATTATTCGCGGTACTTGACGGGCCGCAAGCCGGGCGAGCCGCCGCCGACGCTGTTTGAATATCTCCCCGACAACGCGCTCCTTTTCTGCGACGAGAGCCACGTCACCGTGCCGCAGATCGGCGCGATGTTCCGCGGCGACTTCGCGCGCAAGAAGACGCTCGCCGAATACGGCTTCCGGCTGCCGTCCTGCATGGACAACCGCCCGCTGAAATTCGAGGAATGGGAAAAGATGCGGCCGCAGACGACGCATGTCTCGGCGACGCCGGGTCCTTGGGAGATGGCGCGCACCGGCGGCGTTTTCACCGAACAGGTGATCCGCCCGACCGGCCTCATCGACCCTCAGGTCGAGGTCCGCGCCGTCACCGCCGAGAAAGCAAACCAGGTCGACGACGTCATCGCGGAAGTCAAAGCCGTCGCCAAACGCGGCGGGCGTAGCCTCGTCACGGTGCTGACCAAACGCATGGCGGAGGACTTGACCGAATACATGCACGAGCAGGGCGTGCGCGTCCGCTACATGCATTCCGACGTCGAAACGCTGGAGCGGATCGAAATCATCCGCGACCTCCGCCTCGGCGCTTTCGACGTGCTGGTCGGCATCAATCTCCTGCGCGAGGGGCTCGACATCCCGGAATGCCAGCTCGTCGCCATTCTCGACGCCGACAAGGAAGGGTTCTTGCGCTCCGAGACCTCGCTCATCCAGACGATCGGCCGCGCCGCGCGCAATGTCGACGGCCGCGTCATTCTCTATGCGGACCGGATCACCGGCTCAATGGAACGCGCGATGGCGGAAACCGATCGCCGCCGCGAGAAACAGGTCGCGCACAACGAAGCCAACGGCATCACGCCGCAAACGACCAAGGCGATGATCTCCGACCTAGCGCGCGACGACGATGAAGGCCGCAAGGCCGCGATGGGAACAAGCTTCGTCGGCCACCGCCTCGCCGGAAAGGGCGGCGCGCAGGTTGGCGCTTTCGCCGAAGACGGCGCAATGTTCGGGCATAACCTCAAGACCGTCATCGCCGGATTGGAAAAAGACATGCGCGAAGCCGCCGCTAACCTGGAGTTCGAGGAAGCCGCAAGACTGCGCGACGAGATCCGGCGGTTGCAGGAGACGGAGCTTGCGGTGGCGGATGACCCGTTCGCGCGGCAGGAAGCGGTCGAGGAACGGATCGCGGAGGGCAGCAAGGGGCGGATTACGAAAGGGGAGGGAACGGTTTCGACGCTGCTGTCGACTCCGCGGCGGAATGGGCGCGGGCATTGATGACAGGACCCGGCAGTCAGACAGAAGTTTTCGCAGCGAGAGAACATCCCGCCGATGCGGCGCTGTCACGCCGCCGCGCGAACAGCGGCCTGCGCGGCGTTTCACGAAATGGCGATTGTCCGAAATAGCGGCAAGGATGAACGTGCTCGATCTACAGAAAGAACTCGAAGGCCGCGCCATAGAATTGCGCGCGTTGATTGCCGCTACGGAGGAGGCGCGAAAACCGGTCGAACTGGATCAGGTTGCGGTCGGCAGGCTTTCGAGAATGGATGCGATGCAGGGCCAGGCTATGGCGCAGGCGACGAAACGTCAGTACCAGCGCGAAATCCAGCGGATCGAAGCGGCGCTCCGCCGTATTGCGGAAGGCGAATTCGGCTCCTGCATTTCCTGCGGCGAGGAAATCGGCGACCGGCGGCTGTCAATAGATCCAACCGCAGCGACCTGCATCGCCTGCGCATCGGAACGGCGCGGCTAAAATCACAGTGCGGGTTCCGCGCTAGGTCGACCCTCGTGGCTGGTTTGGCAAAGCGGCGCATCGCGTGGCCTGATCGACGTTTTCGGAGCCATCACGTCGATCATCATCCTTGTCCCGGTCGCCCGCCAGATCTGGCCTTGGCTCGACCATGTCGTGGTCGCCCTTATCGCCTGCGCCCTCGATCCCGTGCGCCAGTTCGTGACAGCGCAAGTTGAACCTTTCACCAATAAACGCCGAGACGTCCTCGCCTCATCCACCCGCAGCGCTCCAACGTATCACCATCATGTCCGCCCCAACTCTCACGGTCTGGTTCGACGGCGCGTGTCCGCTTTGCACGGCGGAGATCGCGTTGATGCGGCGGCTCGACCGGCGCGGCGCGATTGAGTTTTTCGATGTGACGACCGCCGACGCGTGCCCGCTTGACCGCGCCGAATTGCTGGCGCGGTTTCATGCGCAGGAAAGCGGGAAGTCGGTCGTTTCCGGGGCGGCGGCGTTTGCGGCGATGTGGCGGGCGATACCGCTGTTGCGTCCGCTCGGCCTGCTCGCGGAATTTCCGCCGGCGCTCTGGCTGCTTGAGCGCTTCTATCGGC
>JBGSSK010000222.1:0-7081 GCA_041737095.1 Parvularculaceae bacterium
CGGAGCGGCTCCCTCGCGGGCGCAGCGCCTTCGGCCGGCGTCATCGCCTCGACGGCGTTGCGCACGAGGTTGAACAGCGCGCGGTATAGCTGCGTCGGGTCGGCGTGAATGATGACAGTTTCGTCGATGTCGTTGACGAGGTCGATGGTCATCGACGCGGTGTCGTCGAGAACGTCGGCGACGAGGCGGCGAAGCGCGACCTTCTCGATCTTCAGCGCTGACGGCTCCATGCGCGCGTAGCTCAGCGTGTCGCGCGACAAAGCGATCGCGCGATCGAGGGAGCCGAGAAGGCGCGGGCTCAGCTTGCGCACGCGCGGATCTTCGCTCTTGGCGAGACGGTCCGACATCAACTGCGCCGACGCCAGGATATTGCGCAGATCGTGACTGATCTTCGAAATGCCGGCCCCGAGCGCGGCGAGGCGCCGTCGCTCGCCCAGCAGGGTCTGCGTGCGGCGTTCCAACGAGGCGAGACTGCGCTCGGCGACGCCGATCTCATCAAGCCGGTCGCTCGGGTGCAGGAGCGATGCGGCATCCTCCGGGTTTTTCTCGAACGCCATCATGTTGTGTGTAAGACGCACGACCGGGTGCACGATGATGCGATTGAGCGACCAGAACAGCAAGGCGGCCGTCAACGTTGATATTACCAGCGACAGCAACAGGACATTGCGGGCGAATCGCTGAAGATCACGCCGGAGCGCGGCTTGCGAAACGAACATGTCGACATCGCCGCCCGCTGCGTAGCGCACCTTTCCGACGACGCGAATCGAATGGTCGCCGGTCGAAAACATCGTCATCCAGGCGTCCATCGCCTGCTGCTGCGGCATGTCGAAGTTCAAATTGACATAGCGCATGACCCGCGCCTGATCCTCGGTAAGCTTCGGCGTCATGATCAGCATGCGCGCCCCGTCGCGGTTGAGCGTGACGCCGAGAATGTTGGCGGTCGCGAAGAGCTGGGAAGCGGTTTCGGATTCGATCATCTCGCCGCCCGGCGCATCAAGCGCAAGACCGACGAGGTAGGCCGCTTCAAGTCGCGCATTCAGCCAATTCTGGCGTTCCGTCGATACCGACGGCAACAGCACGACGATTTCCGCGATGAACACGAAAAGAACCGTCAACGCCAGCAGTTTCGACGACAGGGACCGCCTGAATCGCAGGTCAATGCTGGTCTTCTCCGCCATTTGCAGTCCTTGGCTTCGGAGCGTTCAATCGAAAATCGACAACAGCCTGACGACCATGCGCGTGCGGTCGGAAAACAGCGTCGGGGTGTAAAAAGCGCCGCCAGCGCGTTTGGAGACTTCGCCGCGCGTCGGATAGGGTGCTATGTAATTGGTGAAAGCGCTGATCTTCAGCCGGTTGGCGAGCGCGAACGCCCAAAGGCCGATCGCGTCGCCGGCGCCCTTGCCGACAATCGTCGCGCCGATAATCGCGCCGTTCTTTCGGATGAAGGCCTTGATGAAGCCTTTGGTCAGGCGTTCGGTCTGCGCGCGGTCGTTTTCTTCGAATGTCCAGCGGGCGACGCTGATATCGCTGTAGCGCGCGCGCGCGTCCTTCTCGGAAAGTCCGACGCTGGCGAGTTCAGGATCGCAATAGGTGACGCGCGGAGCGAGAGCGTCGCGGCGCTTGGCCGGCATCTTGAACAGGATGTTGCGAACCAGCGTCGACGCGTGATCGCCGGCGACATGCGTGAATTGCAGGCCGCCCGCGGCGTCGCCGATCGCATAAATGCGCTTGTTTGTGGTCCTAAGACGCGCATCGAGCTTCAACTTGCCGCCTTCGACCTCGACTCCCGCCGCTTCGAGGCCGAGCGCACTGAAATCGGCGCGCCGCCCTACAGCGACCAGAAGGTGCGAGCCGTCGATCGTCCCGCCGTCGTCGAGATGCAGCCGGACGCCGCCTTCGGTCTTCTCGACGCGCGTCGCCTTCGATTTCTCGTGCAGTCTGACGCCTTCCACTTTCAAGGTGGCGCGCACGACCTCGACCGCCTCCTCGTCGTCGCGGTTGAGGATCGTATCGCCCTCGACGATTGTCGTCTCTGCGCCGAGCCGGCGATGCGCCTGCGCCAGTTCGACGCCGATCGGCCCGCCGCCGATGACGATGAGGCGCGGCGGCATTTCGCGATTGGCGAATATTGTTTCGTTGGTCAGGTAGGAAACGGTGTTCAGGCCCGGGATCGGCGGAATGAACGGTCGCGATCCGGTCGCAATGACTAGATGCTTCGCAGCGATTTCGTGATCGCCGGCGCGGACGGTTCGTGGACCGACAAAAGCGGCTGCGGCGCGCAGCACGGTGACGCCGAATCCTTCGAACCGCTCCTGGCTGTCGACCGGCGCGATCGTCGCGATGACGCCGCCGACGTGATCCATGACGGCGGCGAAGTCGATTTCGGGATCGACGCTGCGGACGCCGAATTGCTCAGCATGACGCATCGCTTCGGCGCGCTCGGCGGCGGCGATCAGCGCTTTGGAGGGCACGCAGCCAAAATTGAGGCAATCGCCGCCCATTTCTCCCTTCTCGATAAGCACGACCCTGCGCCCGAGTTGAGCGGCGCCGGCCGCAACAGAAAGTCCGGCGGCGCCGGCGCCAATGATGCAGAGATCTGCTTTCATCGTCGTCGTCATTGCGACGCTCCCGTCGGCGTCTTGCGCAGGCGCCCCAGCGCGATCGGGATCAGCGCCAGCAGGACGAGCCCGACGATCGGGATCAATGTCGACGGCTGGAAAAGGATGCCGCCAAGTGAAACGTCTTCGCCTGCATCAAATGCAGCGCCCGCGGCGGCCCCGATGCTCGCATAGACGAAGGAGCCCGGAATTATCCCCACAAGCGTGCCGATGAGAAAATTTCTGAGCGAGACGCCAAGAAGGCCGGCGGCGATGTTGACTGCCCAAAACGGAAAGACCGGCGCAAGCCGCAACACGAACATGTAGCTGAGCTCATTCTCGCGGAAGCCCTTTTCCATTTGCGACAGGAAGCCCGAGACGCGGCCTTTGAGCGTGTCGCCAAGCGCGCTGCGTGCCGCGAGAAAGATGATCGCGGCGCCGATTGTCGCCGCGACGACGATCGCCGGCACGCCGACGCCGAGGCCGAACATGAAACCGCCGAAGACCGTGAGGATCGACGCCCCCGGGAACGAAATCGCCACCGCGCCCGCATAGGCGAGCATGAAAACAAGGAGCGCGCGCAGCGGCGCCGCCTCGACCCAGGCGAGCAGCGCCTCGCGATTGTCCCGCAGCGCGTCGAGCGAAAAATACCGGTTCAGTCCGAGGGCGAAAAACGCCGCGAGCGCCGCCGCGATGGCGATGACGGGCGCGTAGCGCGCCGCCGGCGATTTGTGCGCCGGCGCCTTGACGGCGGTCTGGTCGGTCCGGAATTCGGTCATTGTCGCTGGTCTCCTCGGCGCTTTTCGGGCGGCGGCCCGGCTTAGGCTGGCACCCTTAACAGGCGTTGATTCGCAGAGCATTTGACGATGCGGCGCCGCAGGCTCACGAAATCGCGACGCGCGCCGCCCCGAGCGACCCCTTGAAACCTTGACGCCTTGCCGCCCCTCGTCTATGAGCCCGTCCCTCACAGCGGGCTAGGGGCCCGCGAGCTAAATTCCGCGAGACTCGCCATGAAACGGACCTATCAACCGAGCAAGCTCGTCCGCAAGCGCCGTCACGGCTTTCGGGCCCGCCTCGCGACCAAGAACGGCCGCAAGGTGATCGCCCGCCGCCGGTCGAAGGGCCGCAAGCGGCTGTCCGCCTGATTTCCAACAGTATGTGGATAAATCGGGGCGCCAAGTGACCGCGCCCGCGGCTTCTGAAACTATTAGAAAAAGGGCGGATTTTCTGTCCGCCCAGGCCGGGGTGAAGGCAGGCGCCGGGCCTTTCCTGCTCGCCCGCGGCGCAGAGCCGAACTGTCTCGGCGTCACCCGGATCGGCTATACGGTGACGAAAAAGATCGGCAAGGCGGTGACGCGCAACCGCATTCGCCGCCGGCTACGCGAAGCGGCGCGACAGGTTTTCCCGGCGCACGCTGCGCCCGGTTTTGATTACGTGCTGATCGCACGCCCATCGGCCGAAACTCGAGAGTTCGCCGTCCTTCTTGACGATGTGAAGCGGGCCCTTCTAAGGCTGGCCGCCCACCCCAAATAGGCAAGGTCGGACAAAGACCTTCGAGAGCTTTTCATGGATCGCAACACAATCCTCTTCATCGTGCTGACCGCCGCCGTGCTGATCGGCTGGGACGCGCTCGTAATCGGGCCGCAGCGCCAAGCGCTCCGCGAACAGCAGAAGATCGAGCAGGCGGCTGAGGAAAGCGCCGAACCGAACCTCACCGGCGATCTGGCGGCCGCGGCGTCAGCGCCGCAGACGATGACGATTGAGGACGCGCTGAAAAATGCGCCGGGTCGCATTGTCATCGACACGCCGAGCCTTCTCGGCTCGATCAATCTCGCCGGCGCCCGCATCGATGATTTGCTGCTCAAGAACTATCGCGAGACGCTCGATCCGGCGAGCCCGATGATCCGCCTGCTGACGCCGCGCGAAGCCGCGCACGGCCACTATGTCGAGCAGGGATTTGTCGCCGCCGTCGACGGCGCCTCGACCCTCACGGAATCGCTCGTCTGGTCGGCGCCGGCGGGCGCCAAGCTGACCCCGCAATCCCCGGTGACGCTCACGGCAAGGCTCGGCGGTCTCGTATTCGAGAAGGCCTATGCGGTCGACGATCTCTTCATGTTCACTGTCAAGCAGACCGTGCGTAACGAGGGCGCATCCGCGGCAAGCGTCACCCCCTACGGCCTCGTCGTGCAGCGCGACATCCCCGACGACGCGGGCAAATACATGATCCTGCATGAGGGCCCGCTCGCGGTCATCGGCAAGTCGCTGTACGAACGCAAGTACAAGAAAGCGGTGACGGCCGTGGTTGAGGCGTCAGGTGCAGAAGGCTGGGTCGGCGTCACCAACAAATACTGGCTCGCCGCGGCTGCGCCGCCGCAGAACGAGCCCTTCGATCTCACCTTGAAGAATGTCGGCACGGAAGCAGCGCCGATCTTCCGCGCCAATTACACGCTCGCCGAGCGCACGGTCGCGCCGGGCGCGAGCGCCGAGCTGACCTCGCATATTTTCGGCGGAGCCAAGGATGTCGACATACTGAGAGCCTATGAGCAGCCGGCGGACGCGGGCGGTCTCGGCATCAAGGATCTCGACAAGGCCGTCGATTGGGGAAATTTCTTCTTCCTGACGCGGCCGATTTTCTGGCTGCTAAACTTCTTCGGCGATCTTATCGGCAATTTCGGCGTGGCGATCCTGCTGCTGACCCTCGTTGTCAAGCTGCTGATGTTCCCGCTCGCCAACAAGGCGTTCGAGTCGATGTCGGCGATGAAGAAGGTGCAGCCGAAACTCGAAGAGCTGAAGACGAAATTCGGCGATGACAAGATGAAGCTCCAGCAGGAAATGATGGACCTTTACAAGCGGGAGAAGATCAACCCGCTCGCCGGCTGTCTGCCGATGCTGGTGCAGATGCCGATCTTTTATGCGCTCTACAAGACGCTCTTCGTGACGATTGAATTGCGCCACCAGCCTTTCATTTTCTGGATCAAGGACCTTTCGGCGCCAGATCCGACCTCGATCTTTAACCTGTTCGGCCTGTTGCCGTATGATCCGATGGCGGTCCCGATGATCGGCGCCTTTCTCGGCATTGGCGTCCTGCCGCTGCTGATGGGCGTCGCGATGTGGTTCCAGACAAAGCTCAATCCGCCGGCGACCGACCCGACGCAGCAGCAGATCATGATGATGTTGCCGATCGTGTTCGTATTTCTGTTCGCTTCCTTCGGCGCAGGGCTCGTCCTCTACTGGGTGTGGAGCACGGTCCTCTCGATCCTCCAGCAATGGTACATCATGAAACGCAACGGCGTTTCGGTCGACTGGGGCGATCGGCTGCCGTTCATGCGCGCCGCGAAGAAAACCGCGCTCGAAAAGAAATAGCGTGGGCATCGATGACGCCGAGGCGATCGAGCGCGGCCGTATTCTCTTCAGCGGCCCCTGCGACTTCATGCTTGGCGTTGTCGAGATGGAAGGCCTGCCGGCCGAAGGGCCAGCGGAGATAGCCTTCGCCGGCCGCTCGAATGTCGGAAAGTCGTCGCTGCTGAATGCGCTCACCGACCGCAAGAGCCTCGCACGCGCCTCGACGACTCCCGGCCGAACCCAGGAGATCAATTATTTCAACCTCGGCGGCAGGCTGCGGCTCGTCGACCTGCCGGGCTTTGGCTATGCGCGCGCCGCCCGAAAAGACGCCAGGCGCTGGGCGGGGTTGACGAAAAACTTCCTGCGCGGCCGCACGACCTTGCGGCGTGTCTGCCTGCTCGTCGATGCGCGCCACGGGCTGAAGGAAATCGACGACGACGTCATGACCCTTCTCGACCAGTCGGCGGTCCCTTACCAGATCGTCCTCACCAAGGCCGACAAGGTGAAACCGACAGAACTCGCCGCTGTCGCCGCGACGGTCGCAGCCGCCGTAAAACGGCGGCCGGCCGCGCATCCGGTCATCCTGCCGACCTCGGCGCAAACCGGCGAGGGGATTGCGGCGCTGCGCGCTGAACTTGCGGCTTTCGCTTGCTGAACTTGAGATTTTGTTAACCATTGGCGCGCCGATTGTGCGCTGATGGACTGCGAGGCGACTATCGAGGGCCAAACACTTGACGCGCTAATTGCGCGCTTCCTTCGCCATCTGCGCGGCGAAAAGCGCGCCAGTCCCTACACGATCCGAAATTACGAGGCGTCGCTGACGCGATTCTCGGCGTTTCTCACCGCGCATCTCGGCGCAGCGCCAAAGGGGGACGCCCTTCAACGCCTCGAACTTCTCGACTTCCGCGCCTTTCTCGCCAGCCGCCGCGAAGAAGGGCTCGGCGCTGCGTCGCTGAAGCTCGAATTGTCGGCGCTGAAGAGTTTCTACCGCTTCCTCGGCAAGCGGTTCGATATTCGCAATGACGCGCTCGACTCAATGCGCGGACCGAAATTGAAGGAGAAATTGCCGCGCCCGGTCGCCGCCGACGCGGCGGTCAAGCTCATCGACGCGGCGGGCGGCGGCGACAAGGCGCCGTGGATCG
>JBGSSK010000249.1:0-3343 GCA_041737095.1 Parvularculaceae bacterium
CCGCGGCGGCGATCCGCGCGCTGCAACGGGCGCTGGTCGCGAAAGCGGGCGAGCACGCGGCGACGATCATGCCCGGCTACACGCATCTGCAGATCGCGCAGCCGGTGACGTTCGGCCACCATTGCCTCGCCTATGTCGAAATGCTGGAGCGCGACCGCACGCGGTTCGAGGATGCGCGACGGCGTATGAACGAGTGCCCGCTCGGCGCCGCGGCGCTCGCCGGCGTCCCCTATCCGATCGACCGGCGGATGACGGCGGCGGCGCTCGGTTTCGATCGCCCGACCGCGAACTCGCTCGACAGCGTATCCTCGCGCGATTTCGCGCTGGAGTTCCTCGCCGCTGCGACGATTTGCGCCAGCCATCTGTCGCGCCTCGCCGAGGAGATCGTCTTGTGGACGTCGCCGCATTTCGGCTTTGCGCGACTCACCGACGCGTTTTCAACCGGCTCGTCGATCATGCCGCAAAAGCGCAACCCGGACGCCGCCGAGCTGTGCCGCGCCAAAGTCGGCCGCATCGCCGGCTCGTTCCAGTCGCTGCTGATCGTGATGAAGGGGCTGCCGCTCGCCTATTCGAAGGACATGCAGGAGGACAAGGCGGCGACGTTCCAGGCGATCGACGATCTGGCGCTGGCGCTGGCGGCGATGACCGGCATGATCGGCGATATCGCCATCAATGCCGCGGCGATGCGCGAGGCGGCGCAGCGCGGGTTTTCGACCGCGACGGACCTTGCCGATTATCTTGTCATCAAGCTTGGCCTGCCGTTTCGCGAGGCGCATCACGCGACCGGCGCGATTGTCGCGATCGCCGAGAGAAAGGGCGTGCGGCTCGACGAGTTGACGATCACCGACATGCGCGCCGTTGACGGGCGCATCGGCGAGGACGTCTTCGAGCGCTTGACCGTTGACGCCTCGGCGGCGGCGCGCGCATCCTATGGCGGAACGGCGCCGGCGAATGTCCGCGCGGAGGCCCTACGATGGAAAGACGCCCTGAAATGAGACTGCTGTTGACGGCGCTCGCCGCCCTGCTTTTCGTATCCGCCTGCGGCAAGAAGGCGCCGTTGCGTCCGCCGTCGTCGGAGCGTCCGCCGGCGAGCGATACAGCGCCCGCTGATGATGGCGATGAAGAAGGGTAGTCGCTGATCAGCGACGACCAGCGGGCCTGCAGCAAGACCGAAGTGATCGAGAACGACCAGTAAGCCGCCGCCATGCATCATTTCCAGCACCACGACGGCGTTCTTCATGCGGAGGATGTCGACCTCGAAGCGCTCGCCGCTGCTGTCGGCACGCCGTTCTATTGCTACAGCGCGGCGACGATCCGCCGGCATATGCGCGTCTTCATGGCGGCGTTTTCCGATCTCGCCCCGCTCGTCGCCTATTCGGTCAAGGCGAATTCAAATCTTTCGGTCCTGAAGATCATCCGCGAGGAAGGCGGCGGCGCTGATGTCGTGTCGGGCGGCGAGCTGGCGCGGGCGCTGGACGCCGGGGTCGATCCAGGCAAGATCGTCTTTTCCGGCGTCGGCAAGACGCGAGCGGAAATGGCGGCGGCGCTCGATGCGGGGATCTATCAGTTCAATGTCGAATCGGAGCCCGAACTCGACGCGCTGAACGATGTCGCGCTATCGAAGGGCGCGAAGGCGGCGATCGCCTTTCGTCTCAACCCTGACGTCGCCGCCGGCGGTCACGCCAAGATCTCGACCGGCAAGGCCGAAGACAAGTTCGGCGTCGCATGGACGCGCGCGCGCGAGATATATCGAAAAGCTGCGGCGCTTCCGGGCGTCAGCGTGAAGGGCGTCGACGTCCATATCGGCTCGCAGATCGCCGAACTTGCGCCTTTCGAGCGGGCGTTCGCGCGCGTCGCCGGGATTGTCGCGATGCTGCGCGCCGACGGGCATCCGATCGAGCGGCTCGACCTCGGCGGCGGCCTTGGTATTCCCTATGGCGATCCGGATTCGATCGGGAGCGATCCGCCGCACCCGGACGATTACGCCGCGCTCATCCGCCGGATCGCCGCGCCGCTCGGCGTCAGGCTGATCTTCGAGCCGGGCCGGATGATCGTCGGCAACGCCGGCGTCCTCGTTGCGCGCGTTCTTTACGTGAAGGAAGGCGAGACCAACCGCTTCCTCATCGTCGACGCCGGGATGAACGACCTCATCCGCCCGTCGCTTTATGATGCGCATCATTCGATCGAAGCGGTGCGCCCGCGCGCCGGCGCGCCGATCGCTTACGACGTCGTCGGACCGGTTTGCGAGACTGGCGACCGTTTTGCGAGAGGGCGCCTGCTGCCGCCGATTATGGCGGGCGATCTCGTCGCCTTCATGTCGGCGGGCGCTTATGGCGCGGTGCAGGCGTCGCAATACAATTCGCGTCCGCTGGCGCCGGAAGTGCTTGTCGACGGCGGGCGCTATGCGGTGATCCGGGCGCGCCCGTCGATCGCCGACATGTTGGCCGGCGAGCGCGATCCCGTTTGGCGGGAGCGCTAGGCGCTGAGCGCAATGCGGAAATTGTTGAGGACGATGAAGCCGTTCGTCCAGACCGAGAACATGAAGATCGCGAGCACGATCCTGTGCGGAAACCACAGGACCATCGCCGAGATGACGAGTTGCAGCGACAGCTTGGCGGCGATCCACGCGGCGCCGTAATGATCCATGATGGCGCGCATCAAGGGATTGGCTTCTTCCGCGACGCCAAGTTCGATCGCCGCGATCGTCGAGATGATATCGAAAAGGCCGACGAAATTGTAGATGACGACAGCGGTGAAGGCGATCGCCAGATTGCGATGGCCGGCTCTTGCGGCGGCGGCGTCCTCGGCCATCGCCGACCGGCCGGCTTTCGACAGGATGGACCAGACCAAGCGGGGCGCCCCTTTGCGTTAACTTTCTTTTGAACCGCCAAAGCGATGAATGGCGGCGAATTGGGGTCGATCCGCAACAGGATTTGTCGACGGCGGCGACACGGACCGCTATTCTGCAAAAAGCATGACGGTTAACCTGACGCAAGGCGACACAATTCGAACGCGCCGCAGCCGGCCCTTGCCGGGCGCCGCGGCGGTGTTTTTCGCACGCGCCGCGATCTTCATCGAACGCGCTGCGCCGACCATCGTTATCGCCGGCGCGCCGCTGATGTCGTTAATCATTGCAAGCCTGTTCGATGTGTGGCCGCTGACGCCGCAATGGGCGCACTGGATCGCGCTGATTGCGGCGTTCGGCCTTGCCGTCAGTCTTTTGATCCGGTTGCGTCGGCGCGATCTGTGGCCGTCGCGGCTTGAGGGGTTGGCGCGCCTCGAAGTCGATGGCGGCGTTCGTCACGACGCGTTGCGGGCGACCGAGGACGCCGCGTTTTCCGGC
>JBGSSK010000257.1:0-7312 GCA_041737095.1 Parvularculaceae bacterium
CGGATCAGCGCCTGCGCCGCTTCGCTGTCGGGCGCCCGGACCGCCAGGGTCTCGAGACCCGCGCCCGCCAGCAGCGAAATCCTGCTGTCCTTGCGGCGCCTGAGAACCAGCGTCAGCGGCCCCGGCCAGAACGCCGCGGCGAGCCGTTCGGCGAGCGCCGGTAAATCGACATGTTCGCGCGCCATCGCGGCGTCAACGACATGGATGATCAAGGGATTGAACGAGGGCCGGCCCTTCGCCTCGTAAATGCGCGCGACGGCGCGGTCGCACGTCGCATCCGCGGCGAGCCCGTAAACCGTCTCGGTCGGGATCGCGACAAGATCGCCGGCGGCGATCGCCGCGGCGGCTTCGCTGATCAGATGGGAGGGGATTGAGGTCATCGCCTGTGGCTGTCCCGATTTACCAGCGCGCCGCCATTCTGCGCAGCCCTATCGCCGGCGCGCGCGCGCGACAAGCGGCGCCGATCGCAGATGCGACAATCGCGAACCCGTGACCACTGCCGCCAACGCTGTATTAATCGCACAGCGTTCGCCATAAAGGGGGATCAATCCGGAGCCTCGCCATGACATTCGCCACCCCTCTTCGCGACATGCGTTTCGCCCTCGACCAGATGGCGGGGTTCCCTGCCCTCATCCGCTCGGGCGCTTATCCCGACCTTTCGGCGGACATGGTGTCGGCGATCCTCGAGGAGGCCGGGAAATATTGCGATGAGATCGTCGCGCCGCTCAACTGGGGGAGCGACCGCGAACCGGCGCGCCTTGAAAACGGCGTCGTCCGGACGAGCCCCGGCTTCAAGGACGCCTATCGGCAATATGTCGAGGCGGGATGGAATTCACTGGCCTTCCCGGAGGAATGGGGCGGCCAGGCGCTGCCCTCGACACTCGCGAATGTGCTGGTCGATGCGCTGAACGGCGCCTCTATGTCGTTCGCCATCGGCACGACGCTGACGACCGGCGCGGCGAAGGCGATCCTTAACGCCGGCACGAAAGCGCAGAAGGAGACCTACCTGCCGAAACTCGTCGCCGGCGCGTGGACCGCGACGATGAACCTCACTGAGCCGCAATCGGGCTCCGATCTTTCGGGCGTCAGGACGAAGGCGGAACCGGCGGGCTTCGGACCCGACGGCGCGCCGCGCTACCGGATCAGCGGCCAGAAAATCTTCATCACCTATGGCGATCACGACATGACGGACAATATCGCGCACCTCGTGCTGGCGCGGCTTCCCGATGCGCCGCCCGGCACCGGCGGCATCTCGATGTTCATCGTGCCGAAATTCCATGTGAACGCCGACGGCTCGCTCGGCGAGCGCAATGACGTTCACTGCATCAAGCTCGAAGAGAAAATGGGCCTGCACGGCTCGCCGACCTGCGTCATGGTCTTCGGCGAGCGCGGCGAATGTTACGGCACGCTGCTCGGCGAGGAGAACAAGGGCCTCAAGAACATGTTCGTGATGATGAACGCCGCGCGTCTCGATGTCGGCCTGCAGGGCGTCGGCGTCGCGGAAGCCGCCTGCCAGCGGGCGCTTCGCTATGCGCTGGATCGCCGGCAGGGGCGCGCCGCCGGAGTCAAGACCGGCGAGATGATCGCGATCTACGAACACGCCGATGTCCGGCGCATGATCTATTCGATGAAGGCGCTGGTCGAGGCTTCGCGCGCGATCTGTTACGCGAACGCCGTCGCCTACGATCTCGCCCGCCATGCGCCGGATGAAAAGCAGCGCGCCAGGGCGAAATCGCTCGAGGAAATGCTGACGCCGGTTTCAAAGGGGTGGTCGACCGACCGCGCCAATGACGTCGCCTCGCTCGGCGTGCAGGTGCATGGCGGCATGGGCTATGTCGAGGAGACCGGCGCCGCGCAGCACATGCGCGACGCGCGCATCGCCGCGATCTATGAAGGAACCAACGGCATCCAGGCGATGGACCTCGTCGGCCGCAAGCTGCAGGGCGACGGCGGCGCGGCGATCAAGGCCTATATCCAGGACATTCGCGAGGAAGCGACGATCGCCAGGGCCGGCAAGCGCGACACGTTGAAAATCATCGGAGCGCGGCTGCTCGAGGCGGCCGAGGCGCTCGGCCGGTCGACCGACTGGCTGCTCGGGGCGGCCAAGGCGGGCGATCAGGAAAGCGTCCTCGCCGGCGCGACGCCGTATCTTAGGCAATTCGGCAATGTCGCCGGCGGCTATTACCTGACGCGCGGCGCGATCGCTGCGGCGCTGGCGGCGAACGAGCCAGGCGCCGACAAGGCGTATCTCACCGGCCGCATCGCCATTGCGCGCTTTTACGCCGACAATTTCCTGACCGAAGCGACGGGCCTGACGACCGCCGTGACGACCGGCGCTGAAAGCCTCGCCCGCCTCGACCCGGCGGCGCTGACGGGCTAGGCGCTTGACGTGTTATAACGGATGTTGCATTTAACGGATGTTATAACGTTCTCGATGTTGGAGACCGTAAGCAAATCAAGCAGCTCGCGAGCGTCGACATGACTGAAAAACTGAAAATCCGCCAGATCGGCAACTCGGCCGGCGTCGTCCTGACCAAGGAGATGCTCGGCAAGCTGGGCGTCGCCGTTGGCGATGAGCTTCAAGTTCTGGAGACGTCAAAGGGCCTCGAACTTTCGCCTTTTGATCGGGAGCTTGATGACGCCCTTTCGTGGATCGAGAAGGGCGCAAAACGGTACCGCAATACGCTGCGAGCTCTCGCCAAGTAAGAGAGCGATTGTGTGACCTTCAAATGGATTACGCTCGACGCCGCGTTGGCGGCGCATCAAAGAAGCCTGCTTGATCATGGCGGCGCAGAGGGCGTGCGCGACAATGGCATGCTCGAACGCGCCCCTGCACGCCCGCAAATTGTCGCCGCCGATGGTGAGCCGACGCTGTTTGAACGCGCGGCGGCGCTCGGATGCGGGCTCGCCAAGGAGCAACCTTTTGTGGACGGCAACAAGCGCGCCGCCTTCCTGTGCGTTTATGTTTTCCTCGGAATCAACGGTCATGAACTTGACGCAGATGAAGCAGAGGCGGCCGCCATCACGCTAGACCTTGCTGCGGGCGTTGCAAGCGAGGCTGAATTTGCGCTCTGGCTCAAGGCGAATTGCAGGCCCTTATGAACGAGTATGTCGCCGGAGATTATTTAAAGCTCGCGATCTTCTACGCGAGCTACCTCTATTTTCCGGCGGCCGCATTCCTACTCTACGCGATCGCGAAGCGGCCGGCGCGGCGGATCGCCGCGGCGCTGCTGCTCGCGCCGTTGACGGTCCTCGC
This sequence comes from Parvularculaceae bacterium, assembly GCA_041737095.1. Lineage (GTDB taxonomy): Bacteria > Pseudomonadota > Alphaproteobacteria > Caulobacterales > Parvularculaceae > Amphiplicatus. The sequence continues at coordinate 3,257 of JBGSSK010000257.1, forward strand.
CTATGCGCGCTTCGTCGAGCCGCGCATCCTGCTGACCGTCGAGCACGACGTCGCGATCTCGCGCTGTTTCCCTGAAGACGGCGCGCTTCGCGTCGCGCTCTTCTCGGACCTCCACAACGGCCTTTTCCCGAATGCGGTCCGCGCGCCGCGCGTCGCCCGGCGGGTCAATGACGCCGGTCCCGATATCGTGCTGATCGCCGGCGATTTCGTGCTCAATCTCGACCCCGAAAAGCACCCCGAAACCTTTGCGGCGCTGGCGACGATCACGGCGCCCGTCTACGGCGTCCTCGGCAATCACGATATCGGGCGCCCGGGCGCGGATGTGAGCCAGCCGCTTGAAGCGACGCTCAAGTCCTACCGCGTCAAGGTCCTCAATGACGTCCTGCGCGTCGCCGAAACGGATGGCGCAACCGTCGAGATCGCCGGGCTCAGCGATCTGTGGGGCCGCGAGCAGGATACGGCGATCCTGCGCGATCGCGGCGCGGTTCCCCGCCTGGCGCTGACGCACAATCCGGGAACGATCAAGACGCTCCGTCCCGACGAAACGGTCGATCTCCTGTTCGCCGGGCACACCCATGGCGGCCAGATCAATATTCCCTTCGTCACCTGCCGCGTGTTCTACACCGCCTGCGAAATCGTGCGCTACGGCTACGCAAAGACGCCGCGCGGCCCGGTTTTCGTGACCTCGGGAACCGGCATGGTCGACCTGCCGATGCGCTTCAACGCGATCCCTCGCATTGATGTGATCAATCTTTCGTGGCGCGCCTGCGACCAGACGCCCGGCTGATCGCGGTCCCTGCATTTTTATACAAAGTCTTTGTACTGATTAATCATTTACTCCGGGGCACGATTGCCGCATATTCCATTCATCTTGCAACAGTGAATGGAAAGGACATCAAACGATGAGAGAACTCGAGGCGATCAAGCATCATGTCGACGGCCACGGCCTCGGCTGTGCGATCGTCGAAGACCATGTGGCGATCGGCGTCGTGTGGACCACAAGAACCATCGGCGGCGAGGAACGGCGGCGGGAGCTGATCGAGCGTGCCCGCTCCTTTGAGGAGGCGGTGAGCATAATCGGTTGCTGCTGCTGCGGCGGCGCCTGAAAGCGATTACAATTCCAGTTTATTTGTCTATGGTCGGCCCGCCTCAGTCCAAGCTTCTAACATCAAGGAAGGCCGGCCATGTCGTCTCTCGACAGTTCATCGCTCAGGGGAAAAACGCTCTTCATCACCGGCGCCTCGCGCGGCATCGGGCTCGCGATCGCGCTCAGGGCGGCGAAGGACGGCGCAAATATCGCGATCGCCGCCAAGACCGCCGAGCCGCACAAGCACCTGCCCGGCACGATCTATAGCGCCGCGGAGGAAATCGAAAAGGCCGGCGGCAAGGCGCTGCCGCTCATCGTAGACATCCGCGAGGAGGCGATGGTCAAGGATGCTGTCCAAAAGACCGTTGAGAAATTCGGCGGCATCGACATCTGCGTCAACAACGCCTCGGCGATTTCCCTGACCGGGACGGAAGCGACCGAGATGAAACGCTGGGACCTCATGCATTCGATCAATGCGCGCGGCACGTTCCTCGTTTCGAAAACCTGCATCCCGCATCTGAAGAAAGCGACGAACCCGCATGTCCTGATGCTGTCGCCGCCGCTCGACATGAGCCCGAAATGGTTCGGCGGCCATGTCGCCTACACGATGGCGAAGTACGGCATGTCGATGTGCGTCCTCGGCATGGCGGAAGAGTTCAGGTCGGACGGCGTCGCCTTCAACGCGCTCTGGCCCAGAACCGCGATCGCGACCGCCGCCGTCGAATTCGCGCTTGGCGGCGACGCGATGATCAAGGGTTCGCGCACCGTCGACATACTCTCCGACGCGGCGCATCTCGTTTTCAGCAAGCCGGCGCGCGACTTCACCGGCAAGTTCCTGATCGACGACGCTTTCCTTTATGAGCACGGCGTCAGGGATTTTGAGAAATACCGCGTCGACCCGTCGCGGAAGCTCTTCCCCGATTTCTTCGTGCCCGACAACGCGACGCCGCCGCCGGGCGTTGCGGAAACGCTTGCGACATCGATGATCTAATGCGCGTCGCGTCGCTCCATCTCCATCCCGTCAAGGGCATGCGGGCGATCGATGTCGCGCGCGCTGCGGTGGAGCCGCGCGGTCTCGCCGATGACCGGCGCTGGCTCGTCGTCGATGCGGCGGGAGATTTCCTGACGCAGCGCAGCCATCCGCATCTGGCGACGATGACCGCGTCCTTGACGCAGGCCGGCGTTGAAATCTCAGCGGAAGGGTTTGGCGCGCTTGAGGTCGCAACGCCGTCCGGCGCCGCACGTCGCAAGGTCGTCGTCTGGAGTTCCGAGATCGACGCCGCCGCAACCGGCGCAGACGCGAGCGCTTTCATCTCCGACCTCATCGGCGAGGAAGCGCATCTCGTTTACATGGACGAGCGAGCGCTGCGGGAGAAAACCAGCCTGTGGACGGCGGATCCCGTGCCGGTCAGCTTCGCCGACGCGTTTCCGGTGCTGGTGACGACAACCGGCGCGCTCGCCGCACTCAATCGCGACATCGAAAAGCATGGCGGCAAGGCCGTCCCGATGTCGCGTTTCCGCCCCAATATCGTCATCGACTGCGACGAGCTCTTTGCGGAGGATCGCTGGACGCAAATCCGGATCGGCGACGTCGCGCTCGATCTCGTCAAGCCGTCCGACCGCTGCATCGTCACGACGACCGACCAGCGGACGGGAGAGCGCAAGGGCAAGGAGCCGCTCGCCGCGCTGGCCCGCATTCATCGCTCGACCGACCCGCGCATCAACGGCGTCATCTTCGGCGAGAACGCCGTGCCGCGCAGTTTCGGCGAAATCGCCGTCGGCGATACGGTCGTCGCGGACGCCTGACAGCGAGCGCCGACTGCGACGGGAATCCCCGATTGCCGCGTTTACAGGATGACGACCGTCCGTGCCGCGACGTCAGGCGCCGCGGCGGGATGTCGTCGCCTTCGTAACCGCAGGAGAGGTCATGAAAATTAACGCTATGAAGCTGCTGGCGGCGGCGGGTTCGGCGATGCTGTTGTCGGCTTGCGTCCATGACTATGACAACAACCCGCCGGGACCGCGCGGCGGCCCCGGTACGAACTGGGAAAATCCGGCGGGCCCGGCCGGCGGGCCTGGCGCTTCCCCTGATCGTCGGCGCGTCGTCGTTTACGGCAAGCGCATCTGGGTCGCGCCGGTCGCCGGCGGATATTATTTCCACCGCGACTACGGCTACTGGCGGCCCGGCTATGGGTGGTACGACGGCGGTCGCAAGTGCTTTTATGATCGCGACGGCAATCCGCCGGGACGCCGCGGCGGGCGCGGCACGAACTGGGAGAACCCGCCGGGTCTCGCCGGGGGCCCCGGCGCCTCTCCTGACAGTTTGAGGCGGTGCGGCTGATCGCGCGCGTCACGACGCCGCCATGAAGAAGGCGAAAAGACCGCAAGCGCCGATGCGCATTTGATCGCGATGAGGAACTGAAGAAGTCGGGGCGATCCTCCGACCAGTTCCTGATCAATGATGGTGATGCGGCGGGTCGATATTGATCCGCCCGCATTTGCCGCATTTGATAATCGCCCCATGCGCGTCGCGATGCGAGACATTGACGAGGAGCTTCGTCTTGCAGATGCCGCAGCGATAGGTCTCGTCGCCGCCGCCTTCGCGCAGCGGCTTGCCCGCGACATGCGTCTCCACTTCCGCGCCCGCAACATCTTCGTCGTCGACGATCATCATTTCGAATTGCGGCATGGTGGTTCCTTCGCAGGCGGCGAGAATACTCCGCCCGCTTCTTAGCATGCGCTGCAAGGAGTGCTATGGCTGCGAGCAGGAGCGGACGCCATGACAACCTTGCTGTATGAAGACGCCGCCTTCGGCGCGCATGAAACGCCGCCAGGCCATCCCGAGCGGGCGGAACGCTATCATGCGGCGTCAAAAGCGCTCGCCGCCGAGCCGTTCGCGGCGCTCCTTCGGCGCGCGCCGCCGCAAGCGTCGAGAGACGCGCTGGCGCTCGTTCATGACTTCGATTACA
>JBGSSK010000276.1:0-4284 GCA_041737095.1 Parvularculaceae bacterium
GACCGTGACCTTGCCGCCGCGCGGCACGCAGTCCGCCGCGGCGGCGCCAAGGACCAGGAGCGCCTTCACTTCGTCCTTTGGCGCCTGTCCCGGCGGCGTCCGCCAATCGAGATCGGCCTTGGTCCAGGCGAGCAGCGCCGCCAGCACGTGCTTTGCCTCCTCAAGGGGCAATTCCGCGCCGAGCCCGCCCGAAGCGCCATAGGCAAGGCGCGCATATTTCAAAAGCGCGACAGATTTTTCGGCGCTCGCCTTGATCAGGTCGATCGCCGCTTCCTTCATGCCGGCGTCCATCGAAGGATCGCCAAGCACCTCAAGCCCGGACGCGAGCGCGCCGATCGGATTGATGAGATCGTGGCAGAGCCGGGAGGACATCAGGGCCGAAAGGCTGACAGCGTCAAGTTCTTCGTGGGTGGCGGCAGGCATGAAAACGGGGACCCTTGATTGCTGGATCCCCGTTATGGATGATTCGGTCGCCTGTGTCGGTCGTTGATCGCGCGACGATCAGGGCTGCTTGGCCCAGCTTCCGTCCGGAAGCTGAACGCAATGGCCGGAGGCGGCGTTCTCGACGAGCCGCTTGCCGGTCAGCGCAGCTGTGTCCTCGATCGTCACGCCATTGCGCGCGGCGAGATCGGCGAAGGCGGCCTTGCGTTGCTGGTTGATCGATCGCACCTCGCGCCGCAGGTCTTCGCTCGCCGAGGCCTCATTGACAATGCCGAGATAGCCGTCCGACTGCTCGCCGACGATGCATTGCGATTTCGCTTGTTCGATGATCGCAGAGGCGGCGTGCGCGGCCGTGGAGAAGGTCGCAAACGCCAGCATCGCGATCAGGGGTCTCAGGATTTTTCCGGTCATGGCCATGTCCCTTTCAGGGCTTCCTAAAAAATGTCGGGGTTGTTGGCGATCAGGTCGGCAATCTCTTTGTCCATCTTGATCAGGACTTCCTGCTTGATGTTCACATTAAGATTGATTTCGATCGGCTTGTCGGGAGCTTGAACCTTGACGGTCGCGCAGGCCGCGAGGCCGACAAAAATCGCCGCCGACGCGGCGAACGCGCCGATCCGGCGCAGTTCCAGTCCATTAACGTGCATGCCCGCCCTCGCTTCCCTGAGAATCATCGCCTGACAAGACGCTATCATAGGCCGGGGTCGTGTCGAAATAGCGGCGCAACCCCTTCTCTCCGGCCACAAATTTTCCTCATTGCGGGTCTTTCGCGGCGGCTTCCTGCTCCTTCTGGGCGCGCTCGATCTGGAGCTTCACGTTGGCGGAAAGCGCCGCCTGCTCGATAAGGCTGAGCAACGGGGCCTTGATGGTGACACGGTATTTGACCGGGCTGTCGACGCGCTGCGAGGTTTTGCCGGTCCTGACCGGGATGTCGCTGCGGCCTTCGAACAGGATGTTGAAGTCGAGCGTGCCGTCGAGCGGTCCGTCGATCGTCGCCGCGAGCGTCTCGAACCGCAATTCGCGCAAAACCTCAAAGGCGAGATTGCTTTGCTCGCTTGATTGGGCGGCGGCGCTGGTCGCTTTCCCCTGGTAGCGGATGACGCCGTCGCCCTTCGACGACAGGATGCCGTTGACGATCCGCGCCTTGCCGCCCTCGAATTTGATCGGCAGGACGCCCTCGATGGTCCCTATCCCGGACAGACCGTCGACATTGATGTAGCCGAGCAACTCAGCGAGGTCGACATTGTCGATCTGCAGCGTCGTCTTCGATCCGCCGGCGATCGACATGACTGAATCATAGGCGCCAATGGTGCCGCTGAACCACGGAAACTCCGCCTCAATGATATTTAGCGTGTCATCCCCGGGAAGAATGAAGCGGATCTCGCCGTTTTCGAGCTTCAAGGCGTCGAGGTCGATCTTCCGTATGGAGATCGCCTGTTCGCCGCCGGTCGCGACCGGCGAAAGGCTCGAAAAGACAAGCTTGCCGGTGACGCCCTCGGTGCGGGTCACTGCGACGCCGGGTCCGACGAAGGAAACATCGTCGAGATTGACCGTCGCCGATGAAGAAACGCCCGCCGGCGTCCACTCGAATCGCGCCCGCCCCTCGGTTGCGCCGTTCGTCCGCGAAATGACCCCGCGCAGCGGCGGGATAAGGCGGTCCGGCTGCAACGTCGGCGAAAATCTCAAAAGCCCCGAATCAAAGAGCGCCTCGCCCTTGCCGGTCTTCACATCATGTCGGCCCTCGCCCGTGCCAAGCGGCGCGCCGGCCGGCGTCTTCACCTTGAAATCGAACTGCGCGACCTCGCCGGCGAGGGTCGCGCCGCCCGAAACCGCGACCGGCGCGACGAATTCATCGTCGCGCGTCTGTGCGATCGTCATTTTCTGCAGCGCGGCGTGCGCCGCCATCGTCTCGCCAGTCAGGGTCGCGTCGAAGTCGCCGACGACGTCTGCCAGAACGAACGTCTTGCTGAGGACGACCCGGCCGCCCGCGACCTTCCCGGCCAAAACGCTTTTCTGCGCCGCCGGCTCGTAGTCGAGCGTGAAATCGATCAGCGGCGGCGCGCCGTCGAATTCGGTGCGGCCGATGCGGTAGCGCGCGCTCCGAGCGGCAAGCGCCCCTTCCACATGCGCGAGCGTCCGCTCGTTCATCTTCACCGAGATCATCGGTGCGGCGGTCGGGCAAAGTGTCGCCAGGTTGACGCGCGCATCCATATCCTGTGGCGTCATCTCAAAGCCGGCGCGATCGATTTCGAGGCAAGTGCCAGCGGCCGGATGGACCACGAGCGATTTCGTCGCCGCGTTGAAGTCGAAATCGAGGACGCCCTTGACCGGCATGTCACGGATCGTCATCCGTCCGATGCCGCCCGCTAGAATTTCGGTCGCGATTTCGGCGGCGCCGGTGACGCGTTGCTCGATAACGTCGCCGCGAAACGCACCGTCGAAACCGGTGATCGAAAAGCCGAGGATTTTCTGCGCCGGCAAAGACGCGTCCGCGTCAAAGCGCCATCGCCCCGGCTCCGCCGACGCCGCCTGCAGGCTGGCGCGACCCTTCGCGACAAGGCCGTCAAGCGTCGCGGCCAGCTTCAGCCGCAAGGTCTCGCCTTTTTTCTCGAGGACCGGACCATCGCCGGCGTCGATCTGGAGGGAATCGCCGCGATCGGCGACGAGGCTGAACGGGCCGTCGCGCAGGGTCACCGCATAGCCGTCGCCCGAGAAAACCACAGTGAACGCGCCGGTCACCGCAAGCGCCTTGATGGTCGGACCGCCAGCGCCGAGCGGCGCCAGCGACGCGGCGTCGATCATCGAAGAGTTCACCGCGACCATCGCCTCGCCGGTGAGGCCGCGCGGCGCATCGCCGAAGAATCCGCGCCAGGAGGCGAGCGTCGCATCAAGGTCGACATCGACACCCGCCGCATCGCCGATCGGCGTTTGCGCATCGCCCTTGATTGCGCCTTTCGCGCGGATCGCTCCATCTGCGTCAAGCGTCAATGCGATTCGCCCCGAAGCGTCAGCGACCTTCATCGCGTTGAAGCCGGCGGTCTCGGCGGCGAAATCCACGTTGAAGTCGCCGCCGGCCGAATAATCGAATTCGCCACTGACGACGCCGCTGACCTGTCCCTTTGGCGTGTCGATGCGGGCGGTCAGGGTCTCGATCGCCAGCGTTTTGAGGGGCGGCGGCGCCGGCTTGGCGTCCGGGTCCGGCGACCATCCGGCGACGGAGACAGCGCCCTTGTCGGTGACGACGATACGCGCCGCGCCATCGCTTATCGCCAGCGTTTTCACCCTGCTGCGGAACAAGAGATCGCTCCAGGAATATTCGATGTCGACACCCGCGAGCGACAGGTCGGGCGCTGCTTTGTCGGCGCCGGCCGCGACGCTCGAGAACGCAAACCGCGACAGCGAGACTTCAGCCGCCGCCACATGCGGATTTTCAAGCCCGAGACCCGCCATGATGCGTTCGGTCGCCGCTTCGACGATCGGCTTGCGCGCGAGGTACAGCCCGGCGAGCGCCAGCAGCACGACGAGCGCGACAGCGATGACGAAGCGGGCGAGCACGCGCATCCGCTGATCTCCCGGGCGAACCTGTTGATCCCCTTGAACCCGCAGGTCTTAATGATCCTGCGCGTTCGCCTTTTTAAAACCCTGCCAGCATGGAGAAAATTGCAGGCAAAAGCGAGGCCGGGCCTTAAATCGGCGCGGCGACGATCGGCCGGCGCCGCCGCCGAGGCTTGAAGCGGCCGGGCAAACAGGGGATACGCGCCCGTTGGGGCGCAGTCGACAGGAAGGCGAATGACCGAGCCAGGCGCGCACATGACGAGCGAGGCGAGCCCGACCCTGTCGCGG
>JBGSSK010000293.1:0-13432 GCA_041737095.1 Parvularculaceae bacterium
CGTTGGGACGCGCGCGCGGCGCGCGACGCTTTTGCGATGATTCCCCTTCGGCCGTCGGGGGCGGCGGAACGGAAGACGGGGCGGTAGCGCCGGGCGGCCGGGACGCAACCGCTTTGGGATTTGATCCGTCTGCGTTGCTTCTCTGATCCTACCAAACCGGTTGCGTCCCGTCCTCTGGCCCGGCGCTCTTCCGCGCCCCGTTTCCGCCGCCCCCGCCGTCCTTGCGGGGAATTGCGGCGGGGCCGAGAGGAGCGAGCCGCCATGACTGCCCTTCAAACCACTACCGCCGCGACCGCTGGAGAGCGCGGGACCAAAGACGCCGCCGACGGCGCCGAACCGCGCGGCGACCTTTACGGTCAGGTGACCGCGAAGATTGTCGCCGAACTTGAGGCGGGGCGATTCCCATGGGCGCAGCCATGGGCTGGGCGCAGCGAAGCGGCGACCCTTGCGGCGGGCCTGCCGAAGAACGCAGCGACCGGCGCCGCCTATTCCGGGATCAATATTCTTCTCCTTTGGGGCGCCGCGATCGAGCGCGGCTTCGCCTTGCAGAATTGGCTGACCTTCAAGCAAGCCTTGTCGCTCGGCGGGGCCGTCCGGCGCGGCGAGCGCGGGACGACCGTCGTTTACGCCGACAAATTCATCCCGGAAGCCGAGCGCGAGCGCGCCGGAAAGGACGGCGACACGCCGAACGCCATTGCGTTCCTCAAACGCTACACCGTCTTTAACGCCGCCCAATGCGACGGCCTTCCCGAGGACGCTTATCGCGGCGCTCCGCCGCTCCCAGACCGCGAGGCGCTTCCCCGCGCGGAAGCGCTGATCGCCGCGACCCGCGCCGATTTCCGGGTCGGCGGCGACAAGGCTTTTTATGCGCCATCTCAGGATTTCATCCGTGTTCCGCCGCAACCGGCGTTCTTCGAGCAGATCAATTTTTACCGCACATGCTTTCACGAGCTTGGCCATTGGACCGGCCATGCCTCGCGCCTCAATCGCGAATTCAAGGGCCGCTACGGATCGCACGCCTACGCCCGCGAGGAACTGGTCGCGGAACTCTCCAGCGCCTTTGTCTGCGCCTCGCTCGCCATCACGCCGACGGTGCGCCACGCGGATTATCTCGGGAGCTGGCTTGAGGTTCTGAAAGAAGACAACCGCGCGATTTTCAACGCGGCATCGCTTGCGAGCCGTGCGGCGGATTTCATCCTCGCTTTTGAACGCGAGGCCGTTGCGCAGACCGCCGCTGCGAGGCCCGCTTTCGCGATGGAGGCGGCGCAATGAGCGCGCCCGAGGATAAAGACAGCGAGGAGACGCAGGCCGGGCGGCAAACGCTCATTGCAGGCGTCGCGGCGATGTCGCTTCGCGAGCGCCTCAATTGGAAGGCGAACGCGCCGCTGGAGGCAAAACGCCAGCAGCAGCGCTGCGATCACGGCCTCTTTGACCTTAACGCCCGCGCGCAGACCGATCTGATCGACGCGCTGCGCCGTCTCGACCGCCAAGCTTCAAACCCAAGCAAAGGAGACTGACCGATGGACTACGCCCATATACCGCTGGAGCGCCTGAAGGTTTCCGCCCTCAATATGAGAAGCGGGAAAAAACCGCCGCCGCTCGACGATATCTTGCCGTCGATCCGCGCGCGCGGCGTTCTCGTGCCGCTTCTGGTGCGCCCGAACGGCAAGGAGAACGAGTTCGAGATCGTCGCCGGGCGGCGGCGATACTTCGCCTCCAAGCTGATCGCCAAGGAGACCGGTGAAGCGCGCCCGCTTCCCTGCCGCGTCCTCGATGCGGGCGATGACGCTGGCGCCATCGAGGCCTCGATCCTCGAAAACGTCGCGCGCCTCGATCCGGGCGAGATGCAGCAATTCGAGGCGTTCAGGGCGCTTATCGACAAGGGAAGAAGCGTCGGGGAGATCGCCAACGTCTTCGGCGTCACCGAATTGACAGTGAAGCGGCGCCTCGCCCTCGCCAATCTGATCGCCCCGATCCGCAAAGCCTATGCCGATGAGAAGATCGACAGCGCCAGCGTCATGGCGCTGACCCTCGCGAGCGAGGCGAAACAGCGCGAATGGTTCGAGATGTTCCAGTCCGATGACATGCGCGCGCCGCACGGGAAGGAGCTGAAGCACTGGCTTCTCGGCGGCGGCGATATCGAGACCGGCGCCGCCCTCTTTCCTCTGGACGAGTATGGCGGCGACATCATCGAGGACCTTTTCGGCGAAAAATCCGTCTTCGCCGACGCGGAACTTTTCTGGGCGCATCAGGACCGAGCGATTGAAGCCGAGAAGGAAAAGCTTCTCGCGTCCGGCTGGACGTTAGTCACGATCCTGCCGCGCGGCGCCTTCTTTTCGAAATGGGATTACGATCAGGCGTCCAAGAAAAACGGCGGCGAGGTCTTCATCGAAGTCCGCCATTCCGGCGAGGCAAGCGTCCACAAGGGCTACGCGCCGCGCAAGAAAGCGACCGCGAACAAGGGCAGGACAAGCGCCGGGCGGCCGGAATGCTCCGCGCCGATGGAGAATTATGTCGATCTTCACCGTCACGCCGCCGCGCGGGCGACGATGCTCAATCATCATCGGATCGCGCTGCGGCTCCTTGCGGCGCATCTGATCGTCGGCGCGCCAAATCTTCGCTGCGCGCCCGATCCGCAGCGAACGCGGAACGACGCGATTGCGGCGAGCGTCGCCGCGTCGAAAGGGCAAGCGGCCATTGAGCAGGAGCGCGCCGAAATCGCGAACCTCCTCGAAATGGACGAGCCGCCATCGATCACCGGCGGCAATGGCGACGGCTGGCGATTGGCGGAAATCTTCGCGCGGATGATGAAGCTTGCCGACGACGACATCACGCGCATTCTGACTTTCATCATGGCCGAGGCCCTCGCGTCCGGCCATGAAGCCGTCGATTGTTTGGCTTGCGTCACGCCGATCGATATCGGCGCATGGATGGCGCCCGATGACGCCTTTTTCGAACTCCTGCGCGACAGGCGCATCGCCAACGCCATGCTGAATGACATCGCGGGGAGCGACGTCGCGAGCGCCAATGCGGGCGAGCCCTTGAAGGTTCAAAAGGCGATCATCCGCGACTGTCTTGAAGGCCGGAACGGGCGCGAGGCGGCGCCGGATTGGCGTCCCCGCTGGCTTTGCTTTCCGGCGCTCTTCTATGGCGATGCCGGAAAACCCGGCGCGGTTCGCCGCGCCGAGGCGATTGCGCCGCTCTTCGCGCGCTGACGCAACAGTCGGGCGGGGCGGTAGGCCTCGCCGTTCTTCGAATCAGGCGGGGTGATCTGTCGTTTCGCGCGTCATCGCAAAGCGAAACCCTTCGCCGCCTCAGTCTCACGCCTCGCCGGTTCCGCGCCGTCAGCGCCATTCGTCTCCAGACAAGCTTGGCGGAAGACATCCATTCCCGGCCTTATTGACGCGCGAAACTGAACGACGTCCGCGCCGCCCGAAACCGCCAGCGCCGGATTTTTTCCCCGGCCTTCGGCCTCCTCGCGGGAAGACAAAAAATCGCGTCGCCGCCGGTCCTCCGCTGCGCTGCGGCCTCAAGAGGTTCAGGCGTCGCGGCGCGCCGTTCCGGTCGTTTCGCGTCAGGCCGGGGAATGGATCTCCGGCCAAGCATGAAGGAGACGACAAGATGGCCCAATCGATTGGAACCGTAACGAAACGCGAGGATGGCGGCTTTGAAGGGACGCTCGCGATGATGACCCTCAATACGAAGATCACCATCGTGCCGAATGTGAAGAAGGACAACGACCGCCAGCCCGACTTCCGCATCTATGCGGTGAAGGGCAATGAGATCGGCGGCGGCTGGAACCGCGTCGGGAAAAACTCCGGCAAGCCCTATGTCTCGCTCACCTTTGCGCATCCGGCCTTCGGCGAGCGCCGCGTCTTTGCAAACCTCGCCCGGGCCGCCGGCAAGGACGACGACAGCGTCCTCGCCATCCTCTGGAACCCGCAAGGCTAAGCGGCTTCCTTCGCGACTTTCCCCCGCCCGATTGCTCGCGCGGGGGTTTTCTGCGTTTGCAAACGATGCATACACCCGTCGCCTCTGTGGGTCCGCGCAAGAACGCGATGCGGGGGACGAAGCGCCGATCGGTCACCGGAAGGGCAAGGGCGATCAATGTTTCATCGACATGGACCGCGAGATTTTCAAGCGTCGACGCAACGCCCTTCTCGGGATCACCCGCCCGAATTCCGCCCGTCGCGTTTTCGGAGCGGATCGTTACTTCAGTTCACGCGGGCGTTTCAGCAATGGTTGTCGTGATCCGCATCGCACCGATGAAGGCGGGATCGTCGGCCTCGAATTCGACGGTCTCGACGCTGCGCCGATACGGGACAAACTCCAAATATTTGCCGGCAACGAAATCGACATATTTGGAAGGGGCGATTTGCATCGATATAAGTGAGCATCCTTCGAAAGGTTACGCCTTCGTGCAGGTCAAATACGATGACCCGGCAATTCATGTCTGCCGGAAGCCGCCAGGACGGGATCGCGTTCGGATCAATGAACGCCCCTAAAATCGGCGGAGGCGCGGCGCGGAACAATCGCGAGCCGCAGATGGTTCTCTTCTCGCCGGACGCAGGCGTCCCGGTGCTTTTCTCCTGTTTGAGCAAGCATAGCCGACTGGAAGGCGCGACGCGACTTTTGGTTCGCTGCTGGAGAACGCTCCGGATAGATTCCTTTCGCGTCTTCGTCGAAAGGGAAACAGCGCTTGAACACGTGCGGTCACTGCAGTGCGGCGTGATCGGTCCGCTTGATAAAAAGCGTTTCTGCCATTTGCGGAGGGAAGAGGGCAGGTTCACACCCTATGCACCGTTGGTGCTGACGGACCTATGTCCGTCTAAGGACTAACTTATTGATTCCGCGATATTAACCGCCCCATGGTTTGGATTACGCCCGCCTTGATTTTGATGACAACCCCTGCTTGTTTTTGAATGCAAGCGATTGAATCACTGTCGACAATGCGCGCTTTCGCCTGATTACTGAATTTGTCTGTTTGCGGATGTTTGTCCTCGTTTGCCGGCGTTACCGCTCATTTTCCGACTCCAGGAGTTTTGCGTGCTTGTGCAGGCGTGGTCCGCGCGCCGAGGCGCCGTGATGGGTCGGTCCCGCCAGTCGCGCGATCTGGCCCATCAAGTGAAAGAGTTGCGCGGCGATCTTGGCTTGCGGCTGATGAGAATTCGTCTTCGCCATCGCCGGATTTTTCGCCGCATGCCAGGCGAGACTGATCGCGGAGCCGGGCGCCGACTCCCGTCGATTTCGCGTCAAAGGCGCGCGAATTTTCTCCGGTTTCAGCTCAAATCCGAGCGCCTTCGCTTCGCTTTTCCAGGCCGAATAGAGCTCTCTCGTCTCGGTCTTTTCTTTGGATTTTCGGGTGCGGAGATTGGCGAGCTCCATGCCTTTTGGCGTCTGGTACCCATGGGTTTTTGCCGCCTCTTCGATCGCATGGCGGCGCTTCGAGAAGGCGCGCTCGATCCGTTCCGGGATGGCGCTCATGCGGAAACTCTCCGCCGTCCGCTCGACCGCGAAGCCTTCCCGTTCGAGTTCGCGCGCGAGCTCGGCGCGGTATTGTAGCCCCGCCTGCTTCTGGCTTTTGTAAAGCTCGCGGCTCACGATCGCGCCCCAGCTCCCGTCCTTTCTGGGCGCCAGATTGAACACGAACACATGGGTGTGAAGCTGCGGGTCGAGATCGCGGCTCGTATGGTGATCGAATTGCGCCGTCAGCAATCCGGCGGTCCTTTCGCGGATCCGGCCGCCCTCGCCGCGCCGCGCCCAGGCGGCGTTTTGTTCGAGGAATTTGGTCGCCTTGAGGACGGCTTTTTCCTGCGCCGCCTCGATGCGCCCACGGTCTTTTTCCTCGGCAAGCGCCCACAGGACCGAGACCGATTTCGGCGCGCTGAAGGTGATGTCCCAGCCCGCCGCATGCGTTTTAGATCGTCCGCCATGGGCGGCCAGCTGCAGGCCGGTCTTGGGATCACGGCCGTTGAGCGCCGCTTCGAATTCTTGGCGCGTGACCGGGCCTTCAAGGGAAAGCTGCTCGGCCCCCTCGCCCGCCCAGCGCCCCGGCGGCTCGCCGTCGCGCGTATAATAATTGTCGGCGCCGAGATGGCTGTAATAGGCGAGCGCCGCTTTCGCGCCGCCCCGCCGCGCGGAGATCGTCGCCACCATCAGGGCCGCATCGTCCAGATGCTGAGGGCGGCGCCTTCCGGCAGGCGCGCGGGATTTGCGCCGGTTGGCGGCGCCTTGTCATCCGACGCCGAATTCCGCGCGCCGCGCGTCCCCTTCGTCCAGCCGGCGGGGACCGAAGACGGCCTACGCGCGTCAAGCGAAACATAAGGAAATGTCAGTTCGAACACGTCCTCGCCGACGCCGAGTACCAGCGCCTTGACGCCTTTCCTGGTCGGGCCGAGCCTTGTCGCCAGCTCCGACTGCGCGATCACTGGCCGGCGTTCGCGCTCGATGCGCCAGGCGATGTTCGTTCCCGTCGGCGTCTGCGTCGTGCTTTTTGCCGGCTTCTCTATTTCCTGAAGGCCGATGATCTCGGAAATCTCTCGCGCCGCCTGGCTGAGATTGACGCGGGTGACGATCTGCGTGCCGATCATGCTCATCCAGCTGTCTCCCTGATTGCGCCCGTAAGTCTCGCGCAGCTGCGCGATATCCTGGGCGCCGATTACGGTGATGACGCCCTTCGACCGCCCAAGATCGATCAAGGTCGAGAACTGGTCGAGCCTCGGCAATTGCGGGAATTCGTCGACGAATATCCAGACCCGGCGCGACACGGATTCTTCCAAGGTCGGGCTGCCGACCGCCGCCGATAACAACGAGAACAGCCCGCCCATCCAGGCGCTGGAGAGTTCCGGATAGCGCCCGTCCCGCTGCAGGATGACCGGCCGAAAGGGTGGCGGATCATGGAGCCAGTCGACGATCGAAAACCGGTCATTCCTGTTCTCGTCCCACGCGTCGGCGAGCGTCGCCACCACATGCATATGCGACTGGAAGGTCGACAAAATGCTCTGGGTCGTTTTCGATTCCGGCGTTTCGAGATTGCGGATGGCGTTTGGATGATGACGCTTGGCGATCTCCAGAAGCTTGTCAGCGCCAAGCATCGTCGTCTCCTGCAGGTCGCGCCAGCTCCATCCTTCCCCCCGCGTCGCCTGCAGATGGACGAGGCAGGCGACGAAGATTTCGCGCGCCGCGTCCGACCACATCGGATCTGAGCTTTTCGGAATGAGCCGCGCCGCCAACTCGCGCGCGTCCTGTTTGGTGCGGCAGTCCTTCGCTGCGTCCCAGACGACAGAGCGCGCGTCCTGTGGCGCGATCAGCACCGGCTCGCCCGGCAGGCGCGCCGTCATATCGCCCTTGACGTCGAGGACGAGGACGCCGTCGCCGCGATTGAGCGCGCCGAGGATAAGATGCAGCATGGTCTGCGTCTTGCCGGCGCCGACGCTCCCCCAGATCAGGAAATGCCGGGTCTCGCGGTCGCGGCTTAACGGCAGTCCCGGCGCCAGATCGACGCCGCGTCCGGACAGCCGGCATTCTCTCAACAGCGCCTTTCTGATCGTGCGGACTGCGTCGCGGTCCTTCAAGAGCCGGGGTCCGCGTATGACTTTCGCCGGCGGGACTTGCATCTTGATGGCGATCGCAAACCCCAATAGCGCCGCAAGGCCGATCCCGCTGAGCGCGAGGATGGCGTTAATGCGCAGGTTCAAGGCGTCGAGCGCGTGATAACGTGCAAAATGCGCTTCGCAATATCGCCAGGCGCCTTGCGCATCCCTATCGGCGAACAGCACGAGACTGCGCTGGCGAAAGCACGCCCGCATGTCGTCCGTCGGAACCGGAACGTCGCCGCTTCTTAGATGCGCGCGCACCGGCGCCGCCGCGCCGAGTCCCAGTTCGTAAACGCCCCAAGCGGCGCAAAAACTTAGCAAAGCGGCGAGAAACAGGAGCCGCTCGAGTCTCATTCCGCCGCTTCCCGCCCGCTGAAAGATTGCGGGGTTGAGAGCGCTCGCAGCAGCGCTTCGAACATGGTGAGAAGCCGCGCCGTCGATTGCGAAGCCTCGCTGAGACGCGCGTCTTGAGCGGCTAAGCGCCGGTCGATCGCCATCAGCCTTTTGGCGGTCGCTTCGGCGTCGGCGCCGGCGACGCCCTTCATGATCAGATCGCGGGCGACGCCGGCCGGCGTCGCGGCGATCACATAGGCGCGCGCTTTGAGCTGCTCATGAGCGCTGATCGGAAGCCGTACACAGATCGGTTTTGTCGGCTCACCCATGGGACGGCCCCTGATCGGCGGTGTTTCGCCGCCGCGCGCCCGCCATCCAGTCGAGAAGTTCGCGCCGCTGATAGCGGACGGTCTTACTCCCGAGTTTCAGAAAACGCGGGCCGCCGCCGCGCGAGCGCCAGGTCTCCAGCGTGCAGACCGGAACGCCCGTAAGCCGGCTCGCCGCCCGCGTCGAAACCGCCTCTTCGAGCCAGCCGGGGTTCTTGACGAGAATGTCCGACAAGGAGGGAAGTCTGATTGATGTTTCGCTCATGGGACGCTCCGTTCACAATGGTCAGAACGTCCAAAGCCAATCACCCAATGGATCGGCGAAAAAGAAAAATCATTTCGTCAAATACCCGCATAGTTGCGCCGGCGCCCGCTGATTCCCGCGAGACGCCGCATGCCAGGGCAGGCAGGCTAGTTATGCAGGATTTCTTTCATCCGCCGGAGAATCGTCGTCTCGGAAGGCACGTCATATTCGGCGAAGCTCTTGAGCGCTTCCCCGCGGGCCTCGTGAGCGAGCGCTTTCAACGGTCTTGACGGATCGGCGTCATAGATCCGCGCGACGTGATCGCGCACCGCGCTCCAGGCCAGAAGCTCCGGCCGGCCGAGCGGTTTAGGACCATTATCATTGCGCGCCGCAGCCTCGAATTTCGCATTGGAAGAGGTCATTGATCCCGGCAGCGCAGGACCAAGACCTGGCGGGACAGGGCGATCATGGTCGGAGAGCCACGCCTTGAGCCGCGTCCGCGAAATACGGATGTCGGCGATCATCTTTTGGCCAATTTCAGGAAATTTGGTCAACGGCGAATTGACCAGGTGATCAAAGACTTCCTCTTTCTTTCCCTCGCGATAAAACCACCGGTCGAGAATGTCCTGCCGGCCCGGAAGGCCTGCTTCGCAGAAAATCACGCTGGCGATTGAGTCCCGATTCATTTCGTAAAGACGCGTCGGACGCGTCTCCAACGCCAGTTGGCCCTCTGTCTGCTCGGCGGCTGGCATTGTCACTTCTATTTGCAGCGGCTCCTGGCCGGGCCAACGCACGGCGCCGAGCGGCGCATCGAACTTGCCTGCGAAGACCGCGCATTTGAAAAATTCTGTCACCTGCCGGAGCGTCAAGCAGGGATCGGCCTCGACAATAAGGTCGGCGGCGCGGCCGAGCGTTATGAAGTCCGGATCGACCGGAGACGGATAATCAGCCATCGCATTTCCCTTTTCCGCTTATACGATCTGGGAACGTGGAAGGAGCTGTCAATAGGACTGAGCAAATCAAGTTTGACGTAAGGTCGCGAGGATACGCAGGAAACCACAAGAGACCGCAAAGCGCCGCAAACTGCCGCAAACCGCCGCAAGAAATCACATGGTCAGGGCGCCTGTTTGACTTTGATGGAGGAAGATCGCGCATGATTGCCGCTTCGCATCGTGTTTTTTCCGGCCCCGGCATCGAAATTGGGCGCGTCCGCCATCACACAGTCGCGAACAAGCGACCGCCTCGACGGTCTTATCCTGGGTAACCGGCTGAATTTTATCATATTTTGGCGAATTTCCGTGATGCTACAGGCTTAATAACGAAAACTACTATTTAATTTTCTGGCGCTATCCTTTAATAAGAATCGACCCTTATTAAAGGCGCCCGACATGGCCAAACCAGACCTACGAAAACGGATCGGGCGTTATGTAACGACCAGCGTCGTCGGCGAGCGCGTGCGCGCCTATGTGCCGAAGCCTCTGCCCCCGTCGCCGCCATTGGATCTGTCCGCGCTTGCGGACCTTATCAGCGAAGCGATGCATGCGCTCGGGCGCCTCGACGGCGTGCCCGCGATTGCGCCCGACACATCCCTCTTTCTCTACATGTATGTGCGCAAGGAAGCGTTGCTCTCATCACAAATCGAAGGCACGCAATCTTCGCTTTCCGACCTTTTGCTGTACGAGAACGACGCGGCGCCGGGCGCGCCCATCGACGACGTCGAAGAGGTCTCGACCTATGTCGCCGCCCTCAATCACGGCCTGGCGCGCATGGCTGACGGCTTCCCGCTATCGCTTCGACTCATTCGAGAGATGCACGGCGCCATCCTCGCGACAGGCCGCGGCAGCGCCAAGCAGCATGGCGAGTTTCGAAGTTCGCAAAACTGGATCGGCGGCACGCGCCCGGGCAACGCGCTGTTCGTTCCGCCGCCGCCTGAAGACGTTCTTGATCTCATGAGCGGCCTCGAAGCATTTTTGCACGAAAAGCAGAGCGGCCTCCCCGTCATCATTAAGGCGGGACTGGCCCATGTGCAGTTCGAGACCATCCACCCGTTTCTCGACGGCAACGGCCGGCTCGGACGGCTTTTGATCACGCTCTATCTATGCGCAGAGGGCCTGCTGCGCGAGCCGATGCTCTATCTCAGCCTCTACTTCAAAACCCATCGCCAGACTTACTATGCATTGCTCCAGGAAGTTCGCGAACATGGCCGATGGGAGGCGTGGCTTGAGTTCTTTCTCATCGGCGTTCGCGATGTCGCGCGCGGCGCCCATGACGCAGCGCGACGCATTTCTGCGATGTTCGAGGCGGATATCGAAAAAACCAAGACGCTCGGCCGCGCGGCGCCGACCGCCGCCGCCGTTCTCGTCGCGCTTCAGCAGCGCCCCATCGTAACGATCGGCACGGCGGCGACGGTCGCCGGCGTGTCTTTCCCGGCGGCGGCAAAAGCTCTTCGCCACCTGCGAGACCTCGGAATCGTTGAAGAAGTCAGCGGCAAGCGACGCGGGCGCGTTTACGCCTATACGCACTACCTCGACATTCTCAGCGAAGGGACAGAACCATTGGCGCGCTGATGCGCCGTATCGTTAGCAGTATTTACGGTATAGTGCAGCGAAGGTAGAGGCTGTGCTTTATCGCGGCGAATTGCCCAGAGGTGAGATCGGCGGAATCATTGGCTCGGCCAACCGCCAGACGCGGCGGATGAGCTCGATCTTGCAGGAGCGCAGCGCGCTCACATCGCAAAGCCCGCTTGCAGTCTCGGCGACGCTCGCCTCAGGCTGGATGCAGGGGCTGTTTCCGGAAAAAGCGCCACGCCTTAAGCGGATATCGGCAGGCTGTGAGCGGTGATCCGTAAGAGGCCATGGCGTGCGATGAGGGGCGATAGACCCTCAGAAACATATCAATTATGATATGAAATAGGTCAATTCCTCGATTTTGCTATCATAATAGATATGCCATTTAGCGTATTTACCTTGCTTTAGCGGCCGCGCCATAGTATCTCAATTATGATCTTAAAATGGCAAAAATCCATATTTTGCGATCAAAGGTGATATCATTCGCATTAATCAACTGACGCCCGAAGCCGAGATACTCAACGAGCTGGGGCAACGCCTCGCGCGCATTCGCAAGCAACAGGGGCTCGCGCAAACCGATCTCGCCGAAGAAGCGGGCATCGGGGTCGCAACCTTGCGGCGTATCGAGGGCGGCCAGGACAGCCAATTGGGATCGTGGTTGAAACTCTTGCGGGCGTTGAACATGACACCCGCCATCGATGGTTTATTGCCGGAAGATTTCAAATCCCCGATGGCCGAGGCCCGCTCCAGCGCGTCACGCAGCAGAAAAACAACATCGGCCGGGATCGTGTGGGGGGATGAAACCTCGTGAGCGCCGCCACTGTAAATTTATGGGGGACGCCCATTGGCTATGTCTCCATGAACGCCGGCGAGCAATTTGCACGGTTCGAATATGATCCGGCCTTTGCAGAGTTTGGCGTCGAACCGGCGCCGCTCCAAATGCCGGTCCGCCCTGGACGCATTTATCATTTTACGGACCTTCATCCGCGATCATTTCACGGTCTTCCCGGAATGCTGGCCGACAGCCTGCCCGACAAGTACGGCAACAGGCTCATCGACGTCTGGCTCGCGCAAACTGGCAGACGCGCTGATGAATTCAACGCGGTCGACCGCCTATGTTACACCGGCAAACGCGGCATGGGCGCCCTCGAATTCGAACCCTCGACCGGCGCCGGCGCCGCCAAGGACAAACTGGTCGAAATTCAGGATTTGATCGATCTCGCCGGTATGGCGTTTGCGGACAAACAAGCACTCGATACAAGATTTGCATCCGGCAAGGAGGAACAGGCTCTCCTTGATATCATCAGCGTTGGCACGTCCGCAGGCGGCGCCCGCGCAAAGGCGGTCATCGCCTTCAATCCGGGCACCAAGCAAGTCCGTTCCGGGCAACTCGACTTGCCGCCAGGTTTTGAACATTGGTTGATCAAATTCGACGGCGTCGCGTTTAGCGGCGATTGGGGCTTGGCGGACCCGTCAGGATACGGACTTCTGGAATATAGCTACTTTCTGATGGCGAAGGCTTGCGGCATCACGATGATGGAAAGCCGCATCTTCAGTGAAAACGGCCGCAACCATTTCATGACGCGCCGCTTTGACCGGGGAGACGACGGATCAAAGAACTTTATTCAGACCTTCGCCGCGTTGGCGCATTTTGATTATTACGAAAGCGGGCATTACTCGTACGAACAGCTCTTTATGACCATGCGCCAGCTTGAAATGTCAAAGCCCGAAATAGAGGAACAGTTCCGGCGCGTCGCCTTTAATCTGGTTGGCTGCAATCAGGACGATCATGTCAAGAACTTCGCCTTCATGATGGATCGGAAAGGCGCTTGGAATCTGACGCCCGCCTATGATCTCTGTCACGCCGAGGGAAGCGACTTTACACGGTTTCATCAGTTAAGCGTCAATGGCAAGACTTCCGGCTTCACCAAGGCCGATCTAAAACACTTGGCAAAATATGCCGGGCTCCCCGGCAATCGCGAAAAAATTATTTTGGAACAAACGATCGACGTCTTTTCGAATTGGCGCAAAGAAGCACAAGCACTCGATATCCCAAAAAACCTCCAGGACCGTGTCCTTCGAACAATCCGGTTGGACTGGACGTAAAACCCAAGTGTTCCCTTCCTTTGCAGGGGTTGCCAAACCACGCCTGCGAAAGCGGATCGGGCGTTATGAAACGTTGGCCGTCGTTGGCAGCTTCGTGCGCGCCTATACGCGCTACCTCGACATTCTCAGCAAAGGGACAGAACCATTGGCGCGCTAATGCGCCGTATCGAGGGTTATCCCAGTTGAGTTTGCACAAGTATTCTTAGGGGCCAGCCCCTCGGCGCGCTTCACGAAAAATAGACGGTCTCCCGAGGCTCGCCC
>JBGSSK010000325.1:0-20205 GCA_041737095.1 Parvularculaceae bacterium
AACCGTCGAGCAGGCCAGAACTGTCATCGGAATCTGGCTGAAACAATACAACCACATCAGGCCGCATCAGGCCCTCGACATGCGCCCGCCAGTCCCGGAAACTCTACAAGAAATTGGCCCATAACAATGGGGCTGGACAAAACCCAGTCGGCAATGTGGGTTTTACAACCTCGAAATAGGGAGACACGTCGAAGTCGCGAGGAACGAAAAGACTGTGATGGCGAACGTGCAAAATCTCATTGATGCAGTCTTCACAGTCATCCCGCGCGGCTCGCAAAAACTCGATGTCAGGGAGTATGGGATAGCGCACGGATTGGTACACTTCCGCGATCAGGCCGGAACAAATGGCGCGCGTCGGATCGCCGCTGCCGAATGCGATCATCCTGCGCCGCCATGACGTAGGCACCGGCGGCGTCGGCAGAAGATACCGCACAAGGTCGATGACATTTCGCGTGTCGTAGCTGTGTCCGAGGCGACCTTTCGCGCATGAAATGACGCGATCGCAGTCTTGCGGCGACAGCCCGACCGGTCGGCAGATTCGGCAATTGTAGCCGGCGTATTTTTCGATGCCGACGAGCCGTACGCCTTCGAGAAGGTCGGCCTCCACGAAACTGTGCGCAGGTTCGCCCGTTCCGTCGTCCGTCACGCCGATATAGAGCGCCGCATGAGACCAGGTCGATTGGGTAAGATATTTGACGGCCGTGGCGATGATGCTGGTGCCTTCTACGAGCAGAACGTCGCCGGGTCGAAGCGCGCGTTTGAGGAGCGCCTGGTCCGTCGCGGGCGACGTGCTGCAGGCATGATTGTCCTTGGAGAGGAATGCAGCCAACCGGCGACCGAAGGTCTCCAGCATACGAATGTTCTTCCACAATAGCGACTGGACGGCGCGCGACCGCGCCGATGACTACGGCGACAGGCGGGAAAAGATGCTCCTGCCTTCGCGGCACAAACGCATTTCGGCGACTAATGGCCAAAAGTTACAGTGACGGCATCGAAACCGTTTCGCCACATGCCTGGCGCGCTGGCTGCGACCCGTCCGGCGTTTGATCTGGGCGAACTACGCCTGCCGACTGCGGCGGATTAGAATTTCCTCGGCGAAGGGTGTAACCTTCCCGTCGTTTCCGGCGAATTTAAGGATAGCCACGCCCGTGAATGTGACCGAAGACGAGCTTCGTCTCTTGATGAGCCGCGGTCTCAATGGAGACGCGGCGGCGCATGAGTCGCTCTTGCGTTCGCTCGCCCCAGTGTTGCGTTCGTATTTCGGCCGCCGCGTCCATGATGCGGCGCACGAGGTGGATGACATGATACAGGAAACTCTCATCGCCATTCATACGCGTCGCATGAGCTATGATCGCGCACGCCCCTTCATGCCCTGGGCCTATGCGATCGCCCGCTACAAGCTGGTCGATCATTTTCGCCGTCGCGGCGCATCGATCGCCGTCGATGAATTGGAGGAATGGCACGCGGCGGAGTCTTTTGAAGACGCAAGCGCCGCGCGGCTCGATGTCGACCGGCTTTTGAGCGGGCTGCCGGATAAGCAGCAAGCGGTTATTCGGTCGACTAAAATCGACGGCGCCAGCGTCGCTGAAACAGCGGCGAAGCAGGGGATGTCCGAAGCCGATGTGAAAGTCTCGGTCCACCGCGGGCTGAAGGCGCTGGCGGCCAAGGCCAAGGAGCAATGACCGTGGAGACGGATGATCTCATCCTGCGGCTGGCGCGCGAGGTGAAGCCGGTTTCGGCGCGTGCGCTTGAAACGCGCCTCTTTGGATGCGTCGCGGCCGGCGCCGCTGTCGCTTTCGCGGCGCTTTATCTGACGCTCGGCGTGCGCGCGGATTTGGCGACGGCACTCACGTCTTTTCCGTTCTGGATGAAGGCGGGCTACACGGCCTCGATCGCGGCGATCGCCATCGTCGTCGCGGCGCACCTCGCTCGTCCGGATAGCCGCCCGGGACGCTGGTATGCGCTTCTGATTGCGCCCACTCTTCTGCTCGCGATCGCAGCGGCGACGCAGGTCGCGACGAGCCCAACGGCGCAATGGCCGGACCTGTTTTTTGGCATGAGCGCCAGCAAATGCTCCGTCCGCATTCTCGGATTTGCGACGCCGGTTTTTGTGGGCCTTATGTGGGCGTTCCGGAGTTTTGCGCCGACGCGGCTGAGGGCCGCCGGCTCCGCTGCGGGTCTGGCGTCGGGCGCGGTCGGCGCGGCGATTTATGTTCTCTATTGCCGCGAAGTGTCGGCGAGTTTCGTGCTCTCCTGGTACACGCTCGGAATTTTGCTTCCGGCCATCGCCGGCGCACTACTCGGACCGAGACTCCTGCGCTGGTAAACTCCGCGTGATGTGTAACCGGCGCCGGCACCGCCGCGAATATCCATTCGCCATCCCGGCATGACTCAATACGGAGAAGCTTCATGAAATCGCTTTACGCGGGCGCGGGCCTTGCGTCCGCTGTTGCTATCTTTGCGCTCGCCGCCGCCAACGCCGCTCCTGCCCCGACAGGCAGCAGCGGCCTCTCGGTCGCTGCAAACGACACGGTGCACTGTTACGGCGTCAACTCCTGCAAGGGGACGGCGGACTGCGCGACCGCCTCGAACGCGTGCAAAGGCCAGAACGCCTGCAAGGGACAAGGGTTCAAGGGACAGAAGGCCGTCGAATGCCTCACCGGCGCCGGCGTGATTGGCGATCTCGTCGAGCCGAAGAAGAAAGCCTGATCTAGGCGGCCGGGCGGCGCTTCGCCGTCCGGCGATCCTTGATCGGGTTTCCGGCATGTCAGAGCAAACGATCCCGCGGATGCAAGGATTCGGCCTTGGTCTGCGCCCAAAGCATTACAACGACTTTCTGACCCGCGAGATTGCGGTCGATTTCGTCGAGATCATTTCGGAAAACTTCATGGTCGCTGGGGGCCGGCCCCTGCACGTGCTCGACGCCGTGCGCGAGCGCCATCCCGTCGCCATGCACGGCGTCTCGATGTCGATCGGTTCCGCCGACGGATTGGATCCGGATTACTTGCGGCGTCTCAAGGCGCTCGCCGAGCGCGTCAGGCCGATGTGGGTGTCCGATCATCTCTGCTGGACGGCCATCGACGGGAAAAATTCCCACGACCTGCTTCCGCTGCCATACACGGAGGAGGCGCTCGACGTCGTCTGTCGAAACGTCAAGTTCGCACAGGACTTTCTTGAGCGGCCGCTGCTCATCGAGAACCCGTCAAGCTATGTGCGGTTCAGCGAAAGCACGATGTCGGAATGGCGGTTTCTGACGGAGCTCTGCGCGCGCGCCGGCTGCTATCTGTTGCTCGACGTGAACAACATCCATGTCAGCGGCGTCAATCACGGGTTCGATCCCTACGCCTATCTCGCCGGCGTTCCCATGGATCGCGTGCGGCAAATTCATTTGGCGGGCCCAAGCGAGGGCGAAGAAATTCTCATCGACACGCACGATCACGACGTGCCGGCGCCGGTGTGGGCGCTCTACGGCGCCGTCATGGAATCGATCGGGCCGATCGCAACGATGATCGAGCGTGACGAGGATATCCCGCCCATCGATGCGCTGCTGTCGGAGCTCGACGCCGCCAGGCGCATCAGCAAGGCGAAGGGCCTGGAGCGCGCGGCGTGACCTTGCTTGCTCTCCAGCGCGATTTTTGCTCCGCCCTGAGCGGTCGCACCTCGGGAATTCCGCGTCGCCTTGTCGATGAGGGAGAAGCCGGGCTTAAGGTTTACAAGAACGCCTATCGGCTCCGATTGCGCGACTGCCTGCGTGAGACTTTTGAGAAAACGTGGGCGTGGCTCGGGGACGCGGCTTTCGATGCGGCGGTCGACCGCTACATCGATTCCCATGAGTCGCGGAGCTGGACTCTCGACGACTATGGAGATCGATTCGCCGACGCGCTGGCGTCGGGCCTCCCGAACGCCCCTGAAGCGGCCGAACTCGCCTGGCTCGAATGGGCGATGCGGCGCGCCTTCGACGGCGCCGATGCACCGGCTACGCGTAAGACAGAAGCTGACCTTGCCGACTGGGAGTCGGCAAAGTTCAAATTCGCGCCGACGCTGCAACTGCGATCGGTCACGACGAATTGCGCCGCCATCTGGGCGGCGCTGGCGGAGGAGAAGACACCTCCGGGCGTGGAGTTTCTTTACTCGCCCGCCGCGCTCTGCGTCTGGCGCAAGGAATTGTCGCCGAGTTTCCGCACCGTTGACGGCGTTGAGTTTCTGGCGCTGAGACTCGCGATCGCCAACGTTCCGTTCGGCGAAGTCTGCAGGCTGGTTGCCGACGGGCGCAGCCGCGAAGGAGCGATCGCGCTCCTCGGGAAGATGGTCGGGCGATGGCTCCAGGACGGCTTGTTGGCCGCGATTTCGCCCGAGCCCGATAGCGCATTTGCAGGTTCGTGAACATCGCAGCCCCGCATCGCCGAACGGTCTGCCGCGCGCTGCGCAGGGCGCGCGGAATGCAATCGGGGCCTGCGTCGCCAATGACAGTCGCCGGTAAACTCCGCGTGATCTGTAACCGCGCTCCTCCGGCGGACGAATAACCGATCGCCAACAAGGCACGTCAACTTGCTGAGGAGAATTCAGGATGGCTTCAACGAAGACTCGCACCGCTCTCGCCTGCACGATCGCCGGAGCATTTGCGGCGGCGGTCGCTGCGTCTGTAACAAGCGCAAGCGCCGCAGACATGGACAAATGTTACGGCGTCGCGCTCGCTGGCGAGAACGACTGCGCGGCGGGACCCGGCACATCGTGCGAAGGCACGTCCAAGGTGGATTACCAGGGCAATTCCTGGTCGCTAGTTCCTGCGGGGACCTGCGAGTCGATCGAACTCCCTGGCGGCCGCACCGGGAGCCTTGAGCCCCTCGACCGCGATCTGGCGTAGTCCTCCCCCAACACGCCGGAACGGCTGACCCCTGCGTTTCTCTCTCAACGCAGGGGTCGGTTTATTTCTCGTACTTTCGAGTGAAGCCCAGCCGGCGCAGCGTCATGGCGCGAATTTCGCCGCCTCGCAAAAAATTCGGAGCCTTAAGCTTGCTGAACATTCGCGCAGTTTGCATTGGGGCGACGGTCGTCGGCGTTGCATCTTGCGCCGCAGCGCGCGCGGATGACGCAGCGAATGGACCCATCCCTCCGCTCTCGCCGAGCGACGTCGTCATCGTCACGGCGCAGAAGCGGCCCCAGGAGATTTCGGAAATTCCGGCCTCCCTCGATGTGATCCGCGGAGCCAGACTCGACGCTTTGAGCGCAGCCGGCGAGGACATACTGTTCCTGGCCGCACGATCGCCAAGTCTTTACGCGGAATCTTCGTCGGGGCGGACCTTTCCGCGGTTCTACATACGCGGTCTTGGCAATACGGATTTTGACCTCAACGCCAACCAGCCTGTCAGTCTCGTTTACGACGAGATCGTTCTTGAGAATCCTATCCTGAAGGGCTTCCCCGTCTTCGATCTCGACCGCATCGAAATCCTGCGCGGCCCGCAGGGAACGCTGTTCGGACGCAATACGCCGGCGGGAGTCGTCAAGTTCGAGTCCGCGCGACCGACCGACGATTTCGAAGGGTATGGCCGCGTGTCTTACGGACGGTTCAACACCGTCGATGCGGAAGGCGCCGTCAGCGGCCCCCTCGCCGGCGATCAATCGGCCGGCCGTCTCTCGCTTCTCGTTCAGCGCCGGGACGATTTTGTCGACAACACGTTCGATCCCGGCGGCGAACGCGGATTCGAAGAATTCTTTGAATTCGCCGGCCGAGCCCAGCTTCTATTCAAGCCGAACGATCAAGTCTCGTCGCTGCTCAACATCCACGGCCGGCGGCTCGACGGCGGATCGCGACTGTTCCGCGCCAACATCATCCGGCCCGGCGTCGGCGGGCTTGTCGACGGCTTTCGGCGCGATGAGACCGCACAGGACGCGACGCAGATTCTCGAAGTCTACAATATCGGCGCAAGCCTGAAGACCGAGATCAACCTCGACATCGGAAAACTGACCGCCGTCACCGGTTACGAACAGGTCGGCGTCACCGCGCGCGGCGACGTCGACGGAGGATTCGGCGCCGCATTCGCGCCGCCGTCCGGCCCGGGCTTCATCCCGTTTCCCGCGGAAAGCGCCGACAACATCACCGGCCATGACCAGGTCACGCAGGAGCTCCGGCTGAACTTCGAGCCGGCGTCCTCGGTCAACGCGACGGTCGGCGGGTTTTTCTTCTACGAACGCCTCGAACTAGAAAACCTGAGCTTCGATACGCTGGCGAACGGCGCCGAAAACGGGCGCGCCGTGCAGGATCAGAAGACGACGTCGTGGGCCGTGTTCGGGTCGGCCGAATGGTCGACGACCGCTCGCCTGACGCTGCAGGGGGGCTTGCGCGTCTCGGGCGAAGACAAGCGTTTTATCGCCGAGCGGCTCGTGGGTCCCTTTGGCTCGGGTGCGCTCGGACCGATCGTCCGCGATCTCGACGATGTGGTTCTATCGGGGGATTTCAGCATAACCTACGCGCTCTCCGATTCGTCAAACCTTTACGCGCGCTATGCGCGCGGCTTCCGGGCGCCGAACGTTCAGGGCCGGATCGTCTTCGGCGACGCGGTGACGGTCGCCGATACGGAAACGATCGACTCGATCGAGGCGGGCTTGAAGAGCGCCTTCTGGAACGGCCGCGGGCGCTTCAGCGTCGCCGGCTTTTGGTACCGCACCAACGATCAACAGCTGACCGCGGTTGGCGGCGCCGGCAATTTCAATCAGCTTCTCAACGCGGACGCGGTCGTCGGCTATGGGTTCGAGGCGGAGGCGGCGCTCTCGCCCGTCACGAATCTCGACCTTACCGTCGGCGTCAGCCTCAATGAAACCGAGATCGACGATCCCGGCCTCGAAGTCGGCGTCTGCGGCGCGCCCTGCACGATCCTCGATCCGATCAATCCACTCACCGGCAACGCCCTGATCGACGGCAATTCGCTGCCGCAAGCGCCGCGCTGGATCGCCAATGCGACGCTCCGCTACGCCGTCCCGGTCTTCGGCGGGCGCGGCGAGGCCTTCGTCTTCACTGACTGGGCGTATCGCAGCCGGATCAATTTCTTCCTCTATGACAGCGTCGAGTTCCAGGACCGCAGCCTTCTCGAGGGCGCCGTCCGGATTGGTTATGCGGATCGAGACGGCGGATATGAATTCGCCGCGTTCGGCCGCAACATCACCAATGACGTCTCGATCGAAGGCGCCATCGACTTCAACAATTTCTCCGGCTTCGTGAACGAGCCGCCCGTCTGGGGCGTCGAGTTCCTCAAGCGATTCTAGGCGGGCGGAATGATGAGACGACTCAATCGCGCACGGGGTTCAGAACAGATTGCGGAGGTTTCAGCGTCGCGATTGATTTGGAAACTTCCATCGGCAATGGCTTCCCCAGGGCGATCGGGCCCGCATTCGGGATCGAAAGATGAAAAAGGGGGCTCGAATTCTGCGAACCTGCCTGCGCGCCGTCGTTGTCGCGCTGCTCGTGGGCACGGCGCTCAATCTCATCAATCAGGGCGACGCGCTGCTTGCGGGCGAGCCGATCGACGTGTGGAAAGCCGCATTGACTTATCTTGTGCCATTCCTCGTCAGCACGCATGGTGCGCTGACGGCGCCACGCTCACCGCAACCGACGCCAAATCTCGCGCCCGGCCGACGCGGGACGAAATCTCCCTGAGCGAACGAGCGCGGTCGAGCGTATGACCGCGCATGACTGCATATTGCCGAGTTCGATCGGCGTCGGACTGAAAGCGCCCCATTACAAGGCCGCCATCAGCGGCAAGCACGCGCTCGATTTCTTTGAGATCCATGCCGAGAATTTCATGACCGACGGCGGCCCGCCGCAGCGTTGGCTGACGGGCTTTGCATCCCAATATCCAATCTCGGTTCACGGTGTTTGCCTTTCGATCGGCGGCCGCGACGATCTCGACCCTGAGCATCTGGATCGCCTCGCGCGGCTCGTTGAACGCTATGAACCGGCGCTCGTCTCGGAACACCTCGCCTGGAGCGCCGACGGCGGGGTGTTCCTGAATGACCTTCTGCCGCCGCCGCTGACGGCGGAATCGCTCGCACGGGTCGCCGATCATGTCGATCAGATCCAGACGCGGCTCGGACGGCGAATCCTGATCGAAAACCCCTCACAATATCTCGATTGGGCGTGCAGCGACATACCTGAACCTGAGTTCCTCAACGCGCTGGTGCGGCGGACCGGCTGCGGACTTCTTTTCGACGCCAACAATGTCTTCGTGAGCGCTTCCAACATCGGGTTTGACGCCGGCGCCTATGTCGACGCGATCGACGCGGCCGCCGTCGGCGAAATTCACCTCGCCGGTCATGCCATCGATCATTACGACAATGTGGTGATCAGGGTCGACAATCACGGCGATCATGTC
Organism: Parvularculaceae bacterium; assembly: GCA_041737095.1. Taxonomy (GTDB): domain Bacteria; phylum Pseudomonadota; class Alphaproteobacteria; order Caulobacterales; family Parvularculaceae; genus Amphiplicatus. Next base: position 8,367 of record JBGSSK010000325.1, read on the forward strand.
TGCGCCGAAGTCCTCGCTCTCTATGCGCGGTTCATCCGTCGCGCCGGCGTCCGCCCGACGCTCATCGAGTGGGACACGAACATCCCCTCATTTGAGACGCTGGAGGCGGAAGTGCGACAGGCGAAGCTCGTCATGACGGCTGCGCAGTCGCCCGGAGGCGCGCATGCGGCATGAGAGCGAGGCGAGCATGCGCGTCTATCTCGGGTTTACGCGCGCCATTCTGTCGGTCGCTCCGGTCGGCCCGCTTGCGCCGGCGCGTGGGACCGAGGCCGAAATCGCGGCCGGCCTCGCCGTCTACCGCAACAATGTGCGCGCCGCTTATCTGCGCGCGTTGCATGACGCGTTTCCAGTGACGGCGCGGCTCGTCGGCGATGAGTTCTTCCGGTATCTGGCGCACGAATATTTCCACGCGCACCCGCCGAAGAGTCCGCTTGTCGCGCGCTATGGCGATGCGCTGCCTGCATTCATCGAGTCTTTCGCGCCTGTTTCCGGCCTGCCCTATCTCGCCGATGTAGCGCGGCTGGAGATCGCCTGGCTTGAAGCCTATCGAGCGGCCGAGGCGAGGCCGCTCTCGCCGGAGCAGGTCAGCGACATCATCGGCGGAGATCCGGAAAACGCGCGCATTACGCTTCACCCGTCCTTGCGTCTTCTGTCGTCGCCATACGCCGTTCATTCGATCTGGTCGCATAATCGCGAAAAGAACGCCGCCGTCCTGAAACTTCCGCCGGAGGGCGAATGCGTGCTCATCGCGCGTCCTCAGGAAGAAGTCCGGACGATTGTCTTGTCAGGCGATGTCTTTGCGGCGCTTCAATCTTTGGCTAGGGGAGAAAGGCTCGAAGAAGCGCTCGATTCAGCCATGAAAATTTCCGGGAATTCGTCGCTCGCCGAAGTCATCCAGGTAATCGTAACCGCCGGCGTAATCGTCGCAGCCGCAATATCCGATTAGGGAGGTTCTAACTGTCATGAATGCGCTTTACGATCGCTTCGCCGCTCTTTGCGGGCAAATCCCTTACGCCGTTGTCGCGCTCGCCTGCCGCGTCGCCGCGGCGATCCCGTTCTGGCGGTCCGGCCAATCCAAGCTTGAAGGCGGCGACATCGTGGGAATCAAGTACGAGCTGTTCTCGCTGAAAGCCTCGAAAGTCTATTTGTTCGCCGAGGAGTTCGGATTTGGCGACGCGATCGCGCCGATCGCCGCCCAGCTTGCCGCGCTCGGCGAAAACCTGCTGCCGCCGCTTCTTGTTTTCGGTCTCTTGACGCGCGTCGGCGCGCTCGGACTTTTGATCATGACCGCCGTCATTCAATTTTATGTCTTCCCTGAGGAGCTCTTAAATCCCAACGGCAATTGGGCGATGCATTTGCAATGGGCGGCGCCGCTCCTGGTCGTCCTGCAGCGTGGGCCTGGCGCGATCTCGCTGGACGCGCTGTTCGGCGGTCGCAAGCGCTGAGGCGGGGAAGAGGCACAGCGTTCATGGGCGTACTCTTGTCCTTCGTCGGCGCTTTCCTGCTCGGCTTCGCCGCGCATCGGTCAAGCCTTTGCGCGGTCAAAGCCGTCGCGGAGACCATGACGACGGGCCGTGTGGTCATGCTCGCGTTCTTCCTCAAGATCGCCGTCTGGGTCGCCTCATTGTCCGTTCTCGGACTTGCGCTGTTCGGTGTATCGGCGCCCGTCGTCCATTGGCCTGCGACCCTCTCTTCGATCGCCGGCGGTCTTCTCTTCGGAGTCGGCGCGGCAGCAAACGGAGGCTGCACGTTTTCAACGCTGAGACGCCTCGGCGATGGGGACACGAACCTTGCCGCAACCGTCGCCGGCTGGCTTGCGGGCGCCTCCATCGCGAGAACCGTTCTTTCCGGTCATGTGCCGGACGCAACGCACATTGACATGCAGGACCTCGTCAGCGGGCCGGCGATGAAGGTCACGGTCGCAGCGGCTGGCGTCTTCCTGATATGGCAGACGATCGTCATTATCCGGTCATTTCCCACGCGCGCGCCGCTTGCGCGCGCGCTGCTCGCGCCGAATTACAAGCTCTCCGCCGCAGCGGCTCTGATCGGAACCGCGAGTTTTTTGCTGTACGTCAATCTGGGGGCGTGGTCGTTCACGTCGGTCATCCTTTCGACAGCGTCCCCATCGACATTTCCGCCGACGGCATCGCTGCCGGTTCACTGGCTGGCGCTCGCTTTCACGCTCGCCGGCATGATCGCGTCTTCGGCGCTTCGCAGGTCATTTTCGCTTTCTGGACCGAACCCCGGCCGCCTCGCCGTCCACGGCGGCGCGGGGCTGGCGATGGGTTTCGGCGCGGCCTTGATGCCCGGCGGCAACGACACCCTCATCCTTTATGGCGTCGGATTTCTCTCGCCGCACGCGCTGCCGGCATTCGCATCGATCTTCGCCGGCGTCGCGCTCACCCTCATTGTCGCGAGACGATTTGGCGGCGCGCCGCCGAGCGTTCAGTATTCGGAGGATTTCTGCACGGTCTCAACGCCAATCGTTGCAAGTTCCACAGCATCGTTTCGCCAGCCGTCACACTGCGATGCGGGCGCACGATCGCGGAGCTTAAGACAATGATCGCCAATCGTTATCCTCCAGACGCACGGCCGCGAGTCCTGAACGCCCTGGCTCGACCGCGCTTAGGGCAGGACCGCATAGCAGGCGTGATCCGCCGCGACATCGACTGGACCGTCATAGGACTTTCTGATCGCCGCCATTCCCGCAGGCAGGGCGTCAAGCGCCCGCTTCATATTGTGCGAGAGAATGAGCCGCTTCGCCTTCAGGCGGGCCGCCATTTCGCCGATCGACGAGGGCGCGCGATGAAGGCCGCGCGGCTGACCCTTGGCCTCGGAAATGGCGTAATGCGCAATGAGCAGGGCTGGCGCCGCGCCGTCAAGCGCATCTTCGAAGTAAGCGCTGAGGAGACTTTGATCGCCCGCGAATATCGCCGTCTCGCCTTCAATAGTGACAGCAAACGCCAGCGCCGGCACGTCCCCGTGATTGACCGGAATTGCGACTGCCTTGAGTCGGTCCGATTCGATCACAGTCGTCGTTTCTTCAACGCGCGCGTCGATCTCGACTGGAACAAGACGCGGAAGACCACTGTCGCCGCCGAGATAGCCCGCAAGATAGCGATAGGCTCCTGTCTCGGCGTTGAAATTCGCCGAGAGAAAAGCGTCGAGGCCCGGAAAGAACTCGTTGCCGGAGGGGCCGACAATTGGGAGCGGGGCCGTCCGTCCCTCGAAAAACCCGCTTTTGAGAATGGCGACGAGGTCGGCGACATGATCCGCGTGGAAATGACTGAGGAGCACGCCGTCAAGTTCCGTCAACGTTGCGCCGGCTTCGCCGAAGCGCAGGAACACGCCGCCGCCCGCGTCGATAAGGAGCCTCGCCTCGCCATCGATCCAGACGAGATAGCCGGAGCTCGCTCGATTATCGTCCGCGAGCGGACCCCCGGAGCCAAGAACCTCGACGGCGAAGCGGCCCGGACATTCGGCCAGAGCCGGCGCGCTGACAAGCCCGACGCCGAGAAGCGCTGTCGTTGCAATGAGCCTGCATTTCCTGAGCATCCTGTCCCTCTCGCCTGTTGCTTCGTTGAAGCTCACCATGGTCCGCGATCAATAACCCAAAACGCGCACTCGACGAATTCACAATTCAAATCAGGAGGACCAAATGTCCAAGATTCTGAAGCATGCCCCCGCCATTCTGCTCGCCGCCTTTCTTCTCATGATGGGCGCGCAGAAATTCGGCGCTGAAAACGTCATCTTCGATACAATCGCCGGGAAATCCGGCATCGCCCTGTTTGAGCCGATGATCCGTATGGCGACGGGCGTCGCTGAAATCGGCGCGGCTTTGCTGCTCATTCTGCCGCGCACGCGCTTCCTCGGCGCGCTCGGCGCCGTCGCCATCATTGGCGGCGCGATCGGTTTTCATCTCTCGCCCTGGCTCGGCATGAAGGTCGCCATGGCGCCGGGCGCCGAACCGACAACGACCCTGTTCATGATGGCGCTCGGTTCATTCGCGCTCGCGGTTGTTGTGCTTGTCATGGCGCGCGCGAGCGGGAAATTGACGCGGTCAGCGGCCGCCAAAAGCTGAAGAAGGGCGTGACATCATGAAGCTTTTTCCGTCCCTGCCGGACATTCCGCATCTTGCCGACGTCTACAGGCGCTTCCCGGAGCATGTGAGGCCGCTGCTTGAGTATCACGATCAGCTGTTGCGCGGCGATAGTCCTCTCTCCGTCGGAGAACGCGAGCTGATCGCCGCCTACGTTTCGGGGCTCAACGCCTGCGGCTTCTGCTATGGCGCGCACAAGCTCTACGCAGACATTTTCGGATTCGACCCGCGGCTTGTCGAGCAGATGGTCGCCGATCTCGATGCGGCGCCGATCGATTCGAAATTGAAACCGCTCCTCAGATACGCCGCAAAGCTGAAAGATTTGCCGCCGAACCTGACCCCTGAGGACGCAAAAGCCGTCTACGACGCCGGCTGGTCCGAACGCGCCTTGTTCGATGCGATCGAAGTGGCGGCGCTCTTCAACTACATGAACCGGATCATCGAAGGGACAGGCGTCGCTTATGATTACGACAAGAATCCGCCGACTGAAGAAGAGCGCGAGATACGGCGGACACGGACTTATTCAGATTTCGGCCGCATGATCGGGATTGATTAGCACGCTGTCGACCTCTCGTGCGGCGGCGCCCCGGCGCCGCGCCGACAGCCACCGCTTTCTGAGAACCGCGACGACGCAGGACGATGCGATCAGGCTCATGAGCAAAATGAAGAACGCCAGCAGATCGACGACCACGCTATCGGACATGTCAGACTCCGTGCTTGCCGCTGTATTCCGTAACGCCGTGCCGATTCTCAATGAGGGGCGGCTTCCTCGTGCGCAACCTGCGCCCCAGCGGCATTGCTTTGACCTCCTCGCATCGGGGCCTTTGGTCGGCGTCCGTTCTTCTGTTCGCGTGCGCTCGATATCGAGGCCGCGCGCGCCTCATTCTCCGCGACGAGCAAGTCATGGGTGACGTCGAACACCCGAACGCCGATTTCGGCGGACTTGGGCGCAAGCCAGGGCGCAGCGCTCAACGTCGTCAGTGCGTCGGACCTGCCCTGTTCCCAGCGGTCGGTCATCGTGCTGCGGCAGAATTGGAAGTCCTTCGCAGCGCCTTGCGGTTCACACGGACGATAGATGAGCTGGACGACATCCATCTCGGTCACGCAGCCAAGAGCGTAGAGCCGTTTGGCCTGCTCCGTGTCCGCGATCTCCTTGGGCAGCAATTTGTGCAGCTCGTTGATCGCATGACGCACCTCGTGCCTTTGCCTGAACACTTCCGTGCTCATCCGCGTCCGGCTGGAGTATCGGATATCTTTCTCGCGCTCGCCGACTTCGCGAAGATCGGTCGGCAATTGGCCATAACCCTGAAAAACGTCGACCTGAAAGATCAGGAGGCTTCGCCGCGGAAGATAGTCCAGCAGATATTGCAAGGGCGTGTTGGTGACCAATCCGCCATCCCAATAGTATTCGCCGTCGATTTCGACCGGGGGAAAGCCCGGCGGCATCGCGCCGCTCGCCATCACATGCTCAGGACGGATGGTGGTTTCCGAACTGTCGAAATACACGATTTGACCCGTGCGAACGTTGACGGCGCCGCCGCTATACCGGATTTCCTTGCCGCTGTTGATGCGATCAAAATCGACAAGCCGCTCCAGGGTGCGTTTGAGCGCGTTCGTGCTGTAGTAGCTGATCGGCCTTGCCGGGGAAAACCACATCGGAGGCGCCAGCGGGCCAAAAAACCCTGGCTGACCGAACAGGAGAGCCGACAGAGCGCTCGCATCCTGGCGCCACTGCGCCGCGAGCCCGGGCGGCGGCGTCGGCCACAAGGCGTTCGGCGCAGTGATTGTTTCCCAGAATTCGCGCAGGGCGTTCACCCGATTCTCAGGCGGATTGCCGGCGATGATGGCCGCATTGATCGCCCCAATCGAGATGCCTGCGACCCATTGCGGAGAATATTCGGACTCGGCCAGGGCCTCAAAGACGCCGGCCTGATAACTTCCAAGAGCGCCGCCGCCCTGCAGAACAAGGGCGATCCGCTTGTCATAGGCGCGAGCCTTCTCTGATGCGTCATTCATGAATGCGCCACACCTCCGCTTACGAATTAAAACAGCCAGGGTCATCCCAGCTTCTATGACCGATCCAAATGAAACACAGACCCGCGCCCACGTGGACATATTCGCATGGTCGGGTCGAAAGGTTACAAGCGGTCGGCCGGGTTCGTTGCAAGACCAGAGCGGCGATCGACGCAGCCCCGCGACCATTGCAACCTCATTGGATTGTGACTTGCGATGCAGCGCTGAGCACGGCTCTGTCGCCCTTTGGCGCGCGCTTCGGGCGGAAGGGAGAACAGCAGGATGAGCGGCCGTCGCAGCAGCCTTGCCTTTCTCACCGGCCCTACGGCCTGCCGATCGTGCCGACCAAAATCAGCGTTTCAATGGAAGGACGCAATACTCATGACAATGCACTTTCGATTCGCTGCGGCGATTCTGATCGCGATTTTTTTCGCTCCGGCGGCAATGGCGGCAGACCTCGCCAAATTCAAAAAATGGAACGAAGCAAGCGAGGCGCGCCTCGACCACTCGGCCTGGGGCGTCTTTCTTGAGGCCTATGTCGATGAGACATCTGCGGACGGCGTCAACCGAGTCCGCTATGGCGGCGTCAAAGACGAGGATCGGCGGCGCCTTGACGCCTATATCGCCGAGCTTGCGCGCGCCGACCCGACGGCTCTCAACAAGAAGGAGGCGTTCGCCTATTGGGCGAATCTCTACAACGCGCTGACGGTCGATCTCATTCTCGATCATTATCCCGTCAAGAGCATTCGCGACATCAAGCCGTCCTTGCTCGCGATCGGACCCTGGAAAATGGAAGTCGTGACCGTGCAAGGCCAAGCGTTGACGCTTGACGACATCGAACACGGCATCCTCCGGCCGTCCTTCAAGGACCCCCGCGCGCATTACGCGGTGAACTGCGCATCGATCGGATGCCCGAACTTGCGCATTGCGCCGTTCACGGGAGACAATCTCGATCAGGAGCTCGACGATGCGGCGCGCGACTACATCAATCACCCGCGCGGCGCACGCTTCGACGACAAAGGGCGTCTCGTCGTCTCCTCCATCTACAAGTGGTTTGTGGAGGATTTCGGCGGTTCGGAGCAAGGCGTCATCGACCACTTGTCCCGTTACGCAGAGCCGGATCTCGCCAAACGCCTGAAAGGCGCTGGAGCCGTCTCCAGCTACGGCTATGACTGGACGCTGAACGATGCGAAATGACAGCGCGGCAGAGCCGACTCCCGTTGCGCCGAAGGCTGGCGCGCCGAACCTCATTAAACGATTGGCGCCCGCCGCCATCATTCTCATGGCGCTTGCCGCCTTCTTCGCGCTCGACCTTGATCGGTTCTTCACGATCGAGACCCTGCGGGAGAACCGCGAGTTCCTGCTCGCTCGGGTCGACGCGAATTTTCTGGCGGCGATCGGCCTTTTCATTCTCGCCTACGCGGCGGCGACCGCAATCTCATTTCCCGGCGCGTCCGCGTTGACGATCTTCGGCGGCTTCCTGTTCGGTCCCCTTGCCGGCACGGGCGCCGTCATAATCGCGGCGACGGCCGGCGCTCTCGCCGTCTACGCGGCGGCGCGGACTTCCTTCGGCGAGAAGCTGCGCGGCCGCACCGGTGGATTCCTCGCGCGGATGGAAGCGGGGCTCAAGGAGAACGAGCTTTCCTACATGTTCCTGCTTCGCCTCGTGCCGGTCTTCCCCTTCTGGGCGGTCAATATCGCATCGGGCCTGCTCAATGTCCGCCCGCGAAACTTTCTGATCGGCACGTTTTTCGGCATGATCCCGGGGACCTTCGTCTATGTGAGCATCGGCCACGGACTTGGATCGGTCTTCGACGCGGGAGGAGAGGTCAGCCTCAGCGGCGTCCTGCTCCGTCCCGAAACGATTGTACCCATTCTCGGCCTCGCCGCGCTAGCCGCCGCGCCGATCATCCTGAAACGGTTCAGGCGTTCGGCGAAATAGACGTGCAATTGATTCTGCGATGCGGCGTGCGATCGACGACCGCAGGCGCGGTTGATCGCCGCGTTCAGCCTGACAAGGAATTTCGCCAATGACGACGCTTGCCGCACGCGACGCCATCACAGCCGACCTTTGCGTCATCGGCACCGGATCCGGCGGACTTTCGGTCGCAGCCGGGGCGGCCCAGCTCGGGCTCAAGACAGTCCTCATTGAACGCGGCGAGATGGGCGGCGACTGCCTCAACACGGGATGTGTTCCGTCGAAAGCGCTGCTCGCGGCCGCCAAACGGGCCCAGGCGCATCGAAAGGCCAACATCAATGGCGTCGCGCCGCACGAGCCGGAGATCGATTTCGCCGCGGTCAAGGATCATGTGTACGACGTCATCAAGGCGATCGCGCCGAACGATTCGCAGGAGCGCTTCGAAGGGTTGGGCGTCACCGTGCTGCGCGAAGCGGCGCGATTTACTGGACCCGATACCGTCGCAGCGGGCTCTCACATCGTCAGGGCCCGGCGCTTTGTCGTCGCGACGGGGTCGCGTCCGTCGGTTCCCCCGATACCGGGCATCGACGAGAGCAAGGTTTTCACCAACGAATCCATCTTCAACCTGCGGCAAAAACCCGAGCATTTGATCGTCATAGGCGGCGGTCCGATCGGCGTCGAGATGGCGCAGGCGCATGCAAGGCTCGGCAGCCGCGTCACCGTCATCGACATAGGCCCCATTCTTCCTCGCGATGACGAGGAGAATGTCGCCGTCGTTCGCAAGGCGCTTCTGGACGAAGGCGTCGCGCTCCTGGAAAGCGCGAGCGTCAAAGCGGTGGGGCATTTGGAGACCGGTCCCGCCGTCGAAGTCGAACATGACGGAAAGGCCATTCGCGTCGCAGGCTCGCACCTTCTCGTGGCGGCCGGGCGCAAGCCCAACGTCGAAGATCTCGGGCTCGATGCAGCCAGAGTCGCAATTGATCGCAACGGCCTCAAAGTCGACGCCAGACTGCGCACGTCGAACCCGAAAATCTTCGCGGTCGGCGATGTCGCCGGCGGGCCGCAATTCACGCATGTCGCCGGCTACCACGCCGGCCTCGTCATCCGGAACATCTGCTTCAAGCTGCCGGCGAAAGCGGACTACGCCGCGCTGCCCTGGGTCACCTATTGCGATCCCGAACTGGCGCAAGTCGGACTGACGGAGAAATCAGCGCGCGAGCAATTCGGCGATGACGTCGCGATCGTGCATTGGTCGTTCTCCGAGAACGACCGTGCGATCGCCGAAGGCGAGGCCCGTGGGCAGATCCGCGTCGTTGCGAGGAAGAACGGCCGCGTCCTCGGCGCATCGATCGTCGGGCCGCAGGCGGGCGAGCTGATCGGCGTCTGGGGGCTCGCGATCTCCGCGAAGCTGAAGCTCAGCGCGCTCACTGGGGTGATCGCGCCCTATCCGACGCTCGGCGAAATCAGCAAGCGCGCCGCGGGAGCGTGGTTCACGCCGAGCCTTTTCAGCGAAAGGACGCGCAACATCGTCCGGCTACTTCAGAAGCTGCCGTTTTGAGCGCCGCTTACGCTGCCTTGGTCCAGGCGAGCGGCTGGAACGCGGCGTCGAGCGGCGTCTCGGCGACGTGGTTCGTGTAGTTCGATAGCGTTTTCAGTCCGACGCCGAGCACGACTTCGAGGATCTGGGCTTTCGTGTAGCCCGCCGCCAGAAACGCCGCGACGTCCTGCTCGGACGGCCAGCCGCGCGAGGCGACGACCGACGCCGTGAACCGATGGAGCGCCTCAAGTTTCTTGTCGCCGATGGGGGCGCCGCGGCGGATCGCCTGGATTGCGTCCTGCGGGACGTTCTGCATGCCGGCGATCGCGCTGTGCGCCGCCATGCAGTAGCCGCACTCGTTTTCAAAGCTTGTCGTCAAAAGCACGACCTGGCGTTCGGCCGGGCTGAAGCTCGTCTCCTCGAATATCTTCGAAAGGGTCGTATAGGCTTTGACGAGCGCTGGCGCTTCCGCCATCACGGCGAGAAGGTTCGGCAAGAATCCGTAGGCGCTCTGCGCGGCGGCGAGCGTCTGCGTGGCGGCGTCCGGCGCGGTTTCGACGGTGTGAACGGCGTAGTGCATGGGCTGTTCTTCCTTCTGGTTGAGAGCAGGGCGCTCTTTTTGGAACGATCGTTCAAATCAGGGCGAAAGAAATTCACCCCAACCTTTTTGCGGCGTCATCGACGACGCCGCGCAGCAGGCCCTTGTCGGGACGGCTGCGCGTCAGCACAATGAGCCCGATCAGCGAAGCAAGCAGCCCGCGAGCGGTCTCGGTTGGTTTGACTTCTGCGGGGATAGACCCCTGCATTTTTCCCTTCCTGATCATGCGCGCGAAAAAGGCCTCGATCTCCTCCTGCGTGCGCGCGACGAAGCGTCTGATTTCGGAATCGTGCGGCGCGAGTTCAAGCGCCGTGTTGATGAGAAAGCACCCGCGATTGGCTCCGCGCTCGGAGGCGCTTTCCGCAAAACCAAGCAATAGCTGCCGGATGGCTTCACGCGGCGCGAAGCGAGCCTCAAGATCGTCAAGATGCCGTCGCCGCATCCGCTCATCGTAGGACTTGAGCGCCGCAAGGAACAACGCGCGTTTGTCGCCGAACGTGGCGTAAAGGCTTCCGCGGTTGACGCCGGTGCAATCGACCAGGTCCTGCATCGACGTCGCCTCAAAGCCGCGCGCCCAGAACGCCTGCATGGCGCGGTCAAGGACGTCGTCGCGGTTGAATTGTATGTCCCAGGGCATCCGCGTCTCCTCAGCCGCATGGAAATAATCTATTTGGAACGATCGTTCAAGATGGAACGTGCCAAGCGGGATCACGTTGCCGTCAACGCAGCGCCATGAGGGCGATTGAGCGCGTCGATTTCCCCTCTCTGACGATTATGCGAAACGGTCAGCCGGCGCAGCAGGAGAGCTTGGCGACGTCTTTCTCAAAGTCTTGCGCCGCCAGTTTCAGCCCCTCGACGGTCGTCAGGTATGGAAATATCGTCTCGCCGAGCGCGCGGACGGTCATGCCGGCCTTGAGCGCCAAGCTGAGCGTCTGAAGGCTGTCGGCGCCCTCCGGCGCGAGGACAGAAACGATGCGCTTATCATCGCCGAAACGGCGACGAACACCGGCGCAGCCATGAGAACCGCGCCTTGCAGAAGAAGTGTCATGGGATTCCCCCAGCCTCGCTGATTTCAGAACAGCAAGAGGGCTAGGGGCAGTGCGCAGAAGGTGCGAGAACCCTGCTTGGTAGCAACTTGATAACGGCGCGCCCTCAGCCGTCCGCAATGACCTCAGCGAGAGACGGAGACGAACGAAGGTCGAACAAGGTCGAGACGGGCCAACAAGAGAAAGATTGATGGGCGTAGAAAAAGTCGAAGCCGGAAGCAGACGTCATATCCGTCCACAACCGTGCCGATTGAGCCTTCCATCCAATTGCTACTCGTCCCTACGACTTCCCTTTGCTCGCTTTTTCTCGGGGTTTCAGTTGCTCAAGCGCCGCCCCAATCCTCGGCGCTGCGTAGTCGATGAAGGCGCGGACTTTTGGCGCAACGAGCCGGCTCACTGGATAGACAAGCTGGACGGGGACAGGAGGCGGACACAAGCTCAAAAGGACTGGCATCAGGCGCCCTTCGCGGATGGATTTTGCAACCATGTATGACAGTGCATTCGTAATGCCGCTTCCGGCCTCGGCAGCGGCAATGGCGGCCGTCGCGTCATTGATCTCGAAGCGCGGCTGAAGGGTGATCCGACGGGCGCCCCTCTCGCCGATGTACGTCCATTCGCTATTCGGCAT